>CAUTTN010000131.1:0-5158 GCA_963541225.1 uncultured Treponema sp. | reverse complement strand
AATCGTTTTTTTATAAATTCATCCTCATAAAAATATAACCGTTTTCGATATTATCTGAAATATAAAAACCTAATTTTTCCCAAAACTTTTGAGCTTTAAGGTTTTCAACATAAACAGGCACCGAAATTGTTTTTATGTAACCTCTTTATAGTTACGACATTTTAAAATATTACCATTCATTTTAACTTGAGTTTTACCTATACCGATTGAATATCAAAATTCCAGTTATTTATGATACTATTTTTTAACATAGTTGTAATAAATATTAATTTATCATATTATCATCATTTATAAATGCTCTTAATTTAGATAAATTTTCTATAACTTCACCCGAATAATCTATTAATTCGCTATAATAAGTTTCAAGTTCGGTTTTGGAAACAGTATTTATTTTATTGAAAACTACCTTAATTATGCTGTGCAGTTTTTCATGAGTAACTACAAGTTTTTCAAATGCAGGATTTTGACGCAACCCTTTATACATGCCGGCTTTGTTTTCTATCCATTGACCTAAATCGCAAATTTTATGGTCGCCTAATTCTATACCGCCCGCAGTTATTTTTCCGTCAATCAAAGCTCTTACTTTTGTTACCCATGAAAGATGTTTTAAAACGATAAGAGCAAAAGGAAGATGTTGATCCGAAACAAAGTATTCTCCGGTTTCGCTATCTATACCTTTTGCCGATGAAGATTCAATTGTAACGGTACTATCTATAATACTGTTCATATTAAAAAGAGCACTGCTCATTAGCCCGCTTATTTCCGTTGAATTTTTTTGCATTGTTTGAAGATTTTCTTTATCGGATTCTATTTCTTGTGCTATTTCGTTTATATGTTCCATTGCCGTATCAGCTCTTTTATTTAAATCTGCGGCAGCTTTCGGTACAAGCATTACGGAATCTTTTACGGAACTTCCGGTATCGGCAAGTCTATTCATTTCCGAAGAAATTTCTATAAAAGAACTTGTTGTCTCGTTTACGGAATTACCTATCCAGCTCATGGCTTCTCTTGTTTCATCCGCAGTACCTCTTGCAGTAGCTAAAGCATCCAACATGTTTTTAAGGGTTTTGGAAGCATCCGAGGCATTCATTGCCGTTGCTTCAGAGAGTTTTCTGATTTCTCCAGCAACAACTGCAAAGCCTAATCCGGCTTTTCCTGCATGAGCAGATTCTATTGCCGCATTCATTGCCAAAAGATTTGTTTGAGCACTTACATCATTTATGGCAGAAATTATTCCTTTTACGGCATCTATATTTTCATTTAAAACATCTATAACATTTAAAAGCTCACGTACTTTATGAGTACCTCTTCCTACAGCGTCCGTCAATTGCGAAGTAACGGAAATTCTATCGGTAACAATTTCGGCAACACGTGAAACAGAATCCGTAATTTCTTCTACCGACTTACTTGCTTCTTCTGCATTATCTTCCAAATCGGTACTGTAATTATGAACTTCTTTTAACTGTTCCTGTACCGATATAATTGAATTTAAAATTGATCTGATACTTTTCGTAAAAGCTGCAAATTGATTTTCTTGTTTTAAATTTTTAAAGATAACCTGCGAAGCTCCCGAAATTCGTGTCTTTAAATTAAAAGCTATATTTTCGATTTCCGTCATAAGAACTTCAATTTCTTTTGGCGAAAAAATTATACCTGAAGGTATGTTTAATTGATTATCGCTTTTTATATTTGTAATATTTTTTTTGAATGCGAACATAAATACTCCTATAGTTTGTATTATAGTTACTTTGAGTCTTTTAAGATATTACAGAAATTAAATAGAATTTATTATCTTAATTAACCAGTAGTTATAATTTTATGTTTGAGGTTTTAGTAGATTCATTATATACAAAATAAACCTAAATTGCAATATATTGTATATATGTTTTATTTAATGACTATTTTTCTGTATCCGGTTTTATTGTTAAAAGCCGGTGTTGAAAATATTTATTTGTCATGTTATATTCTAGCGGATAAATTTATACTTAGGAGTAACATATGTATAACAAAAAACGGACTGCCTGTACTACCGTTTTAGTAGGCAAAAAAGCGAGCATTGACGGAAGTATTATGATTGCCCGCAATGAAGATTTTCATAAAGCGATAAGCCCTAAAATCTTTGTTCTTGAGAAAGGCATTATTGAAAAGGGGCGTATTTATAAATCCATTGGAACGGGAGTTAAAGTTCCATTGCCCGAAAAGGCTTATAAATATACATCGGTACCGCAAGCCTATCCGCATGATCAAGAAAATAACGGGTTTTACGGTGAAGCAGGAATTAATGCCGTGAATGTTGCAGTCAGCTCCACGGAAAGTGTTTACGGAAATCCGCGTGTTCTAGCTTACGATCCTCTTGTAGAAACCGGTATTGCGGAAGATGCAATCAACGACATAGTTCTGCCATTTATAAATTCTGCAAGAGAGGGTGTACAGTACTTGGGTAAATTGATTGCCGAATTCGGTTCTGCCGAGGGAAACGGTATTTTATTTGCCGATACGGAAGAGGCTTGGTATATGGAAATTCCTTGCGGTCATCATTGGGTGGCGGTACGAATTCCAGATGATTACTATGCGGTAGCACCAAACCAAGTTTGCATCGAAGATATTGATTTTAAAAATAATAATGAATATCAATGGTCGTACGGTATTCAAGATTTTGTAAAAAAATATAATTTAAATCCCGATAAACAAGGTTTTAATTTTAGACACATCTTTGGAACTTCAACCGAACAAGACAGGGTTTACAATACACCCAGAGCTTGGTTTGCTCAAAAATATTTAAATCCCGAAATCGAACAATCTCCTACTTCAAATGATATTCCCTTTATGAGGAAGGCTTCCAGACTTATTTCCGTTGAAGACGTAGAATATATTTTGAGTTCGCATTATAACGAAACAGATTATGATCCTCTCGGTAATGGAAATACCGAATTTGAAAAGACCCGTTTTAGGGCAATATCTCTTTCAAGAACGGCAGAGTCGCACATATTGCAGCTGCGGCACAATACGGATAAAGGTATTGCCGGTATACAATGGCTTGCTTTAGGAACAACTGCTTTTGTTCCTTACGTTCCGTTTTTTACAAATGTCTTGGATACACCGCTTGCATATAAGCGTATGACTAAAAGAGTGTCAACCGATAATGCTTACTGGCTTTTTAAACTTATAGGTCATTTTGTAGAAGCTCATCATTCGGCTTTCCAAAAAGGTAATGCAAGATACCTTGCAGACATGCAAAGTTTGGGCAGAAAAAGAGTTGAAGAAATTACAGAAAAAGCAAAAGAAATTGCGGTAAATGAATTGCCTGAATTTTTAACTATCGAAAATAAAAAAACTGCCGAAGAATTTTTGAATAAAAGTAAAGATTACCTTTCGGAATTAATAAAAGACTCTTTTAGTTACTCAAAATTAAGTTTTACTATGGACAAGAATTTATAAAATTCCCCCTACGCAGAGCATAGACATAAAACGTCGGGGTATTAAAACCTCTGCACGAATAAATCAAAATTATAAGCATTAAAAAAGCCCCGTTATTCGGGGCTTTTTATTTTAAGCTTTAGGTTCCGGAATAGGGGGAATATCTGTTCCGTTTTTCTTTTTTAATGTAATTACTACAACAAAAGAAATCAAACAGCCCAGTGCAAAAATAATTCCTATAGGATAAGAAATAGTTTTTGAAAGCTTAAATCCTTCCGGAGCCATTAAAATGTATGTCATCGAAACGGCACTCATAAAAGTCGCAGGAATCAACGCAATAAAATAGTTACGTTTATTTAAGAATAAGTACATTGCACCCACCCATAAAGCAATCATAGCTAATGTTTGGTTTGACCATGCAAAATAACGCCAAATGATGTTAAAGTTTACCTGCGATAAAAGTCCGCCTACAACCAAAAGCGGAATAGCCAAAAGCAATCTCTTATTAATCGGTTTTTGATCTATTTTAAACCAGTCGGCTAAAGTCAAACGGGCACTTCGGAATGCAGTATCGCCTGAAGTTATCGGACAAGCAATAACACCCAAAACAGCCAAGAAACCTCCGACAACCCCCAAAAGTTTAAACGAAATATCGTAAACAACACCTGCAGGTCCACCTAAAGATTTAAGAGCTTCTTGTAAACCGCCTGTACCATAGTAAAAAGTCATACCTGCGGCTGCCCAAATAAGAGCGATAATACCTTCACCTACCATTGCACCGTAAAAAACTTTTCGTCCGTCAGCTTCGCTTTGAATACAGCGTGCCATTAAAGGCGATTGGGTAGCATGGAATCCAGAAATAGCACCGCAAGCAATTGTAATAAACAAAAGCGGCCATCGCGGTAAACCTGCCGGATGAACATTTGCCCATGAAAATTCCGGAATGGTCATTGTTCCTTTAAAAGCATAAAAAAGAATACCGGCACCTATTCCGACAGCCATTATAATGAGAACAATACCGAAAATAGGATAAATTTTTCCGATAATTTTATCTACAGGTAATATTGTTGCTAAAAAGTAATATGCAAGAACAACGATAAGCCAAAAATTTGCACTTAATTTTTCGGGTGTAAGTTTTGCCAAAAGATCTGCTGGTCCTTTCATAAAAACGGTTCCTACAAATATAAGTAAGACAACCGCAAAAACACGCATGATGAATTTCATAATAGGACCCAAGTAAACTCCTGAAAGTTCGGAAATACTTGCTCCATCGTGTCTTTCGGAAATCATACCCGAAAGATAATCATGAACACTTCCTGCAAAAATAGTACCTAGTGCAATCCAAAAAAAGGCTGAAGCCCCCCAAAGAGCCCCGGAAATAGCTCCGAAAATCGGTCCTAAACCTGCTATATTCAGCAGCTGAATTAAAAAAACACGCCCTGTCGATAAGGGTACATAGTCTACACCGTCTTTTTTTGAAATTGCCGGTGTAGGTGCTTTGGAAACTCCGAATACTTTCTCGGTATATCTTCCATAAAAGATATAACCGACGATAAGTATTGTAAAACAGATAAAAAATGTAAGCATACTCGCCTCCTACAGTCCAATTATACCATAAACAAAATAAAAATGCAAACTTAATTATGACGAAATTCTTTGTTTCTTCAGGTAAAACAAAGTCTAATTCAACAAACTTGCAAAACTTGCTACTTCAAATTATTACAAAATGAAAAAATTTATT
>CAUTTN010000130.1:0-5182 GCA_963541225.1 uncultured Treponema sp. | reverse complement strand
AGGCAGGCACTCCGAACTGTTGGAGAAGCAAGGCCTGTACGCACGGCTGTGGCATTTACAAAATAAATCAAAAGAATGGAAAATTTCGATAGAGAGCTTCGGGAGGAATACAAATGAATAAGAATCTATTCCGTTTATGAGGGATATAAAATAATTTATAAAACCTCGTCTTGACAGATACATGTTTTGAATATGTAGTAAGATTCGATGATTAACTTAAGAATAATTGATGAGAATAATTTTCAAGCATGTATAAATTTAAAAGCAACCGTTGATAAAGATGAATTTGTGGATTCGGTTGTATATTCACTTGCTGAAGCTTGGTTATATAAAAATGATAGTAAACCTTTTGCTGTTTATAATGATGATCAAGTTATCGGCTTCGTTTCTTTGTATGGTGGTGAACAGTAATAATTAGATTTTCTATTTTTTCGATCCTCTCAACTTTCGCGTTCTATTTGCCGGGATATTCACAATTAGCTTTGATAAATTCTTCTAAAGTAAATTGCTCATTTGTATTATGCCATCTGATAGTTGCGGTTTTATTAAAATAAGAGCGTATTTTTTTAGCATCTTGTTCCGCAATTCAAAAAAGAAATACTTGCCTAATACCGTTTTCAAAGCAGACAGGCTTTTAAGCCGATCGCAAAACCACCTTATGAAACATACAGTGCGAAACGTTGAACTCTGTACCCCGATGCTCGCGTCGGGGTTGTTGATTATTTTTTCCATTTCTCTGAATGTCATAATTTATTATACACATTTATACGTATTCCGTCAAGATTATTTTCTCCTCCATATCCCAAACTCAAGTCTTGACAAATCATCGTTTATATAGTAGTATAGACTTATGGTAAAACTAATTTTAAACGGCTTACAATTTAATTTTTCTCAAAGCTCAAATTTAATGCTGGAAAATACCGAGAAAGATGTTAGCCCAAGTTTACCCATTCCTTCTTTTTCCATTCTCCCTATTAACTCTAATATCTCTAATCAATAGATTTTATTTTCATATAAGAAATTCTTTTTATATTCTAAGGCTTAAAAAACAAAAATTTAAGACGTATTTAATTTTTCAAAAATTCATACTCTTTTTTAGAAAATTTACAAAGTTATTTCCCTATATTTATATAACGTACATTCAGAATAACCGCTTAAAAGCGGAAAAGAACAAGCTCAAAAATAGCAGTATTTTAGTTTTGCAATTTATTGTCTTCACCCTTTTTGTAAATATAAAAACGGTGAAGATAAAATATATAAATTGAAAAGAGGTGAAAATGTGAAGTTATTGCACAGAACAGCCTAAGCTGCGGAAAAGGAAGGAGACAGGCGGTACTCCTGTGTAAAAACCGCCTTGAAAAAAAATTTTAATATGTCGAAGTACACAATGCTTCGAAAGGAGATGACAAATGATAGCTTATGCATATATAAAAGATGGTTGGCTTGAGGTCTATGATAAAGATGAAAGAGAGCTTTGGCATCAACGAGTTGAAGATGATGCTCAAATTCTAGGGAACACTGCGACAACTGTAACTCTTAAAAGAAACGGTTGGATAGAAGTGTATGATGAGACCGGAAACGAAATCTCGCATAGACGGATTTAGTTAAAAAAAGTGTGGGCTGCATAAATGCGGCTCACACTTTTTATTGTTCTATCTGAAAACCTATCGGTTTTTTCTGTTAGGAAGTGATTTTGTCAACTTTAGCAGTGCATGCTATAGTTGCAAGGGTATGCTAAAAATGGTATACTCTGTTAGGTGGTCGCCTAAAGCTAGGCGAGTGCAGACCCTATCAAAATATTTTTTTGATAAAATAAATCATAGGAGCATCAATATGACAACACAAGAGATTAACAAAAAATTTTATAATTTTGCGTATGACTTTTTAGTAAAAAGTACACCGGCAGAAATTACGGAAAGCGTCATCAAATCTTATTTGAGCGTACCGAACCCGGAAAAGAATTGTAAAAATTTAAATGATATATTTTACAGGATGCTTTTCTCTGCACAAAATCGCCAAATGTCAGTAAATGTGATAGGCGGTAAAATTGGCGGTGTAGAGAACTTAGGTAAAGTAATAAACAATTTTGATGTGAAATATGTAGTTGAAAAATACGTAAATAATGAAAACGTCTTACTAAACGATATTATAAATGAATTTAATCTTGCAGGAGAAATTAGAACCGAGTCTAAAAGTTTATGGCCGCAGTATTGTAAAACAATAGTATCTGTTGCAGTTTTCTTATCCCAGTTTAAAGACATACAGGATTTTTATGAATGGGTAAATACATTTTACAATGATAAAAAGTCAATGGATGCGTTGCCCGATCAATTAGCAAAAGAAATTTTTGGAATTGGCTTTGCATTAGCATGTGATTTCTTAAAAGAGTTGGGATTTACAAATTATGGGAAACCCGATGTACATATAAAGGATATATTAGAAGCCTATGGATTTATTTCGGAAGGGGAATTAGAAGATTCAATTTTGGAAAAAATGTTCGATATGTCAAAAGATGCAAATGTGTCGTGCTATGAATTTGATAAAGTTCTTTGGCTCATTGGTAGCGGAAATTTTTATAAACATCCGGAGTTTGGAAACAACGGATTTATAGGAAAAATGAAAGATGACTTTATAGCATTAGTTCCGCAATTCAAAAAAGAAATACTTGTCTAACGGTTTTCTTTCTTCAACTTTTCCGCTGTTGAGTACTTTGCTTGTTATAGATAGCGGTAAAACTACGAAAATCAACAACCCCGAAAAAAACACCGCAATATGGGACGAGCACATTACAGTTAAACCGAACCTGTAGAATGAACAATTGAGAACTTGGCAGCCTGTTCGATAACCCCGTTATCGAACAGGTCTAATATAAACCGGAGGTGTAAAATGAGTGAATGGAGTAAAGAACTACAGGAGAAAACAAGACATGAAGTGTTCCCCGGTGCCGTCATGAAAAATGAAAACCATAATTATGGTATTTATTTTGAAGAAGGCGGCAAAGTGGTCATTAAAGGGATTATGGAAGGAGGATTTATGCCTATGCCGAATGATAAAATTATTGCCGCTTTTACTTCTGTTATAGAGATGATTGATGCAGGATGGGTAATCGATTAACTGTTTGCATAGTATGATATTTTTTAAATTAACCCATCCGCACGAATAACAAAAAATTCATCTAAATCTATCGGAACTTTACACTTTTTTCATAAAATATACGCCCTTATCTTCCTATATTATTTCAACAAATAATATTCAAAATAACCATCCAAAAACCTCATACTATTTTGGGCGGTTTAATCCCCAACAAAACTAAGGAGAATTAAATGCCGAAAATTACTGAATCAACGATGAATGCCATTGAAACCGTTGGCACCGTAGCAGAACAACTTGCAGGGTCAAAGTTAAAGATTAAGGCTTCTAAGGAATTTTCTCATGCTGTTGCACATTTGAATAACTACTTTGAAACGAATGAGCGACAAACATGGCTTCTCTGCAGTATGCTTGCCCTCCATTTTGAAAATAGGAAAAAGCCTTGCCGTTTAAATACAATCGCACATTTTTTCGACTGCTCAATGCTTACGATGCTGGCGTGTAGAGGAGATATTGAAGCGATTCGTAAAAAAAATTATATATATACTGCAAATGTGCTGGATGATGCTAAAATAGGTTTAGAAAGTTCTTTTCAATTTTCGGAAGAATTTTTGCAGTGTCTTTTGCAGAATGAAAAGCCGGTTATCACCGCCCCCGCACCGGCTGAAACGGATGTACTCGATATGGTAAATAAAATCAGACATGAAGTATGCCGCCGGCACTCTTTGGGGATAAAGGTGCGGATAATGAATGCAGAAGAAAAAAGATATGCAGACGACCCCTTTGTTATTGAAACAAAGCAATTACTGCCCGGTGAAAAAAATCTTCAGGCGCGGATGATGTTTTACACTTGCTGTTCTCATTATATTACCGGAGATGAAGTAGGACTTGCAGAATTACTCGACGCTACCGTGTATCCGGCGAGTGCAAAGTTTGCCCTTGCACGGGAGTGTATGGATGAACATTTCATTTTATTTAAAGAGGACTTAGTCGCTTTCGATCAAAAAGGTACACTCACCGATGCAACGATTGAGATTACCCAAAAAGCAAAAGAAATGTTGTTAGGAGAAAACATCGATCTTTTTACAAAACCGACACAGGGCACCAGTATTATTCAACCGGACGCAATTACGGCAAAAGACCTGTTTTATGAACAAAAAAATGAAGCGGAAATTACTCGTCTTACCTCTTCTTTACAGGAAGAAAATTTTTGCGAAATACAAGTCCGCCTTTCAGAAAAAGGCTTGCCGAAAGGGATTGCCGTATTATTGTACGGAGCACCGGGTACCGGAAAAACAGAAACGGTGTACCAGCTTGCAAAAGCGACAGGACGAATGATTTTGCATGTTGATATTAGCCAAGCAAAATCATGCTGGTTCGGCGAAAGCGAAAAGAAAATTAAAAAGATTTTTACCGACTATAGTCAACTCTGCCGTGCATGTAAAAAGGAGCAAGATGGAAAGATTCCGATACTGCTTTTTAATGAAGCGGACGCAATTTTTTCCAAGCGGAAAGATACCAATTCCAGCAATGTGGCACAGACAGAAAACAGTATGCAGAATATTATTCTGGAAGAGATGGAAAAACTTGAGGGTATCTTGATTGCAACGACAAACCTTGCTGACAATTTAGATACGGCATTTGAACGGCGGTTTCTGTTTAAGATCAAGTTTGAAAATCCATCCGTCGAAGCAAAACGGAAAATATGGAAATCAAAACTTAACTTTCTTGGCGAACGCGAGCTAACATCTTTTGCAGAAAATTACGATTTAAGCGGAGGACAAATAGACAACATTGTCCGCAAAGTAATGATGGACGAAGTATTAACCGGTCTGCACCCAAATATTGAAACACTGCACGAGCTTTGCAAGCATGAAAAAATCGGCAATGATCATGAACAAAGGATCGGCTTTTCTTGCTGAGCCAATTTGTACGGATAGAGAATAGCTCAAAAGTTTATTCTTTTTTTGCTTTTTTGGCTATTCCCTCTATCGATCCAGTAAGTTTGCGGGCTAATAGTAGACTTACCTAAAATAGTGTATAGAGAACCTTTAAAAACCTCGTTTTTTAGAGATACCCTATAGAATAATTC
>CAUTTN010000129.1:0-5250 GCA_963541225.1 uncultured Treponema sp. | reverse complement strand
ACCAGCCTACAATCTTTCCTGACCTAAAATCTTGAAATACCGTAATCCAAGGACGTACCAGTTTTCCCTTGTATTTTATAACAAGGTCTAAACAGTGATGATCCGATACAACTTTTTCCATAGACTTATATCTTAAATAATTCTGCTCTATATACGGCTGGTTAAGACTTTCGGCTTTTGTTATCCCTAGCCGCTTATAGTCTTTTAATGGTTTAGGCAAACTATTCAAATACCGTACTGCCGTATAATATGAGCAAAGCGAATCCGGATAATTTATCTTCATCATTTTAAAAGCATACGCCACAGACGGCTGACTTATTTTTAAATAAAAATGCTCCAAATAATACCGCTCTATGTCTTTTAAACTCGCTCCTGCTCCCAAACGGATTAATCCGTATTGTCTTACCAATCCTGAAGCTCCGTTCTTTTTAAATTCTTTTTGCCATCTGTAAAATGTCTTTACCGAAACATGTCCAAGTCTTGAATAAATGTCGGGATATTTTCCTGCATTGTAAGCATAAATAAAATCTTCAACTCTTACCCCGCAACTTTTAGCCCTGTTTGCCTCAAAAATAAGATTCGATTTAAACACTGCAAAGTGCCTCTCTTTATCCGAAACTTGAGTATACAAACTGCTTTTTGCTTCTTGATTTTCTATCACTACGGGAAGTTTTAACTTTGCTTTTAATTCAAAAACCTGTCGCCTCATATTAACGGGTAGCGATTCTTCCAAAAACATCATACCTTTTGAACTTTGCTTAAAAATCCAACCGTTTTGTTTTGCTTTTTCCAAAACACCCTTACTGCTAAGTCCCAATACTGCGGCAAGGTCTTTTGTGCTTACATATCCCATCAAGCCGCTCCTTTCCGTCCCTTAGCATTTTGGGCGTCGTGCATTGCAATAAGCTCTTTTGTTGTCCGCAAAATAAAAACATCTTCCCTTTTCATTCCAAAAAAAGCTGCTATCCTGTCTTCTGTTTTTTTGCTTATTCTTGTCCCGTTTATGATTTGGTTTAAAAGAGATCTTTTTATTTTTGTTTTAATTGCTAACTCAGAAATACTTTTTATTCCAAACCTGAACATTACCCTTTCAATTTTTTGTTTTCTTTCCAAATCAAAAGGATAAGGGCGTCTAAACCTGACAAGTCCGTCCTGCGTAATCCTATACATATCAACCTCCCTTCAATCTAAATTTTGCTGTCTGTTTTTTTTAAGCTTAAATAAAAGCTCTTGCATAATTTCTTGTTTTCTGTTATAATATCCTTATCTGTTAGGGCTTTGTGCCCTATTACTTGTTTGTCACGCCGTGCAGCCTCAAATCCGCACGGCTTCTTTTTTATCTGTCTATACATTTTTGTTTTCCTCCTGCTGTCTGCCTGTTTAAGTTGATTTTTTCTCCGTCATTAGCTCCTCGATAAAAAGCAATATTATTGGTCTTTTGGTTTTTACTTTTAATACTGCTTGTTTCATAACGCACTTTGTATAACTCAACAACATATTTTTCTATTGCCTCTAACTGACTTTCTCGTTTATTTGCCCAAGAATAAAGTTCTCCGGCTTGCAGCATTCTTTCGTAAAGAGATGCTGCCATACCTTCTTTATAAGAATTTATGTAAGGCTTCTTGGCATTTTTCCTTATGTTTTGCTTTGCCATTCTGTTTACGGTCTTAACAAGATATTGGTACATTTCTTTAGAGATAAATACATCAGTTTCGGCCCCGTGAAAGCGGACAACCAGCGAATTGTAGTCATTAACAATTTTAATAACGGTGCCGTTTATCCAAGCAACACCTTTTGCTATTATATATTGCCAACGAGGACGTGATTTCAAATACTTTGTTTCTTCTGTATAGACATTACAGTCCTGCTCGCTTAATCCGTTTTCTTCCATAAGCTTTCTAGCCTTTTCCAATGCTGCCATAGCTTCATTTTCATTTGGACTTTTGGAAAGTGCCAATAACTTTTTTATCTTTTTCTTTATTTGTTCATTCATTTTTGTTTTCCTCCAGTAATGATACGATTTGTGCGGGGGTTAAGCCTTGTTTGTTTAATGTTAAGATTGCAACAGCGGCTGCCCGTTCTTTGCCTGAATAAGACATCGACATAACGGCATGTTGGATTTGACCGTTAGATAGTGCAAGGTATTCAGCGCCTTCCATGTAAGGCGGTTGTTTACCGTTTAAAAATATTGAACTCATCTGCGTTTCTCCTTATTCAATCTTTATTATTTCTGCTTTAATAAGCATTCTTTTCAACCAAACATCGCCCTCGTCTTCATCGTCTTCGCATTCTAAGACGTGATCTTCCTCATCATTTTTATAGAGGTTAATGATTGGAGCATCGTAATTGTTTGTTTCTAAAGAATCAAAAACAGTTTCTACGGCAGCTTCGATTATATCGAGTCCCATACAATTTCCACAAATAGTAGCTTCTTTTTCTGTAGAATAGTCCCACATTCCAAATGTAAGGCGGACTGTCTGTTTTGCTTTTCCTCTGTTACAAATGTTTGGATCATAATTCATTTTTCTTTCACTCCTTTTTATTTCATTAATTTATTTAAAAATTTGATTAAAAAATTACAGTCCTCTATTGCCTGCTTTTTACTATAGAGGACAGCATTTTTACGCCAGCTGTTTATTATCGAAAGAGCCTTTTGTTTCTCTTCTCGGATTAAATCGATTGTACAAACCTCTTTTCCTAAAGTTTTCCCCTCTTCTTTTTTCCTAATGGCATCTTCCAATTTATCCAACTTCTCCGTCAACCTGCTCATCTTTCATCTCCTAATAAAACATCGCTATTTCGCCTCTTTTTTATTTCTTCTTTTTCTTTTAAAAGTTGTTTATAATCGGAACTTATCCAAAAATTCTGTTTATAAATATCCTGTATCTCTATAGGATAAAAACCTATATCTTCAATAAGAAAACTTACCAAACAATCCTTTATTTTATCCTTCGTATCCCAAACGTGAAATTCAAACCATATTGTTTCATTATTTTGATACTCTTCAAAAAAGATAAAATAATTATAAACCTCACTCATTGCTTTGCTCAAATCGTCTGAATAAAGCTGCCCTCTTGCAATAGGAATTTCTTTCATTCCCTTAATTAAAAGAAATGAAACTATCATCTCTTCCGTCAGCTGCTCGGCTTTTATCGCCTGTCTTTCGGTTAAGCGTAAAAGGTCAACCCTAAACATCTTTGCCAAAAACTCTAAGACCGCTCTTCTATCTTCGGTTCCCGTTTTTGCAATTTTTTTAACACAATTAAAAACAAACTCATTAACACCGCATGTATTACTTGTTGCGGCTTCTTTCTTTGCCGAAAGAAAAAATAAAAATTTTCTAAAAAAAAATTTTAATCTCATAAATAAATCCTCCGCTAAAAATAATTTTAACTCATCACCCTATAACTTTTCCGTAATATCCGTTATAATAAGACATTGTACAAATAAACCGAGGAGTCAAAAAAAAATATGAACGATCATTCTTTATACAAAGCCGTACGCTTCATACTGGAAAATGAAGCATCAAGGATAGTTAAAGGTACTGTATCTCAGAGGGAAATAGAATCTGTTATAGAAGTTCTTCAGAGAAATGACGAGCCGGGTTTCCCCGATATTGCATTGACGGTATTTCATATATACAGATGTACACAAACCGCCATACATAATGTAAACCAAAGCGAGTTCAATCGTATAAAAAGAGTTTCCAATAAAAAATACTTTGACGAATTATTAACCCTTATATACGATGAACTCCAAAAAAACGAAACAAAAAATTTTTTAGAGATACAAGTTTAATAAATAATTTTTTTTGTTCGCGAGAATTTGCCTTTCCCCGTTTGAATAAGTTGCAAATTGCCTGAGCCGGTGCATCACCGTCATAAGGGAATCGTCAAGCTCCTCAACCTCGTTATAAGCGGCTAAAGCCCTTGCAAAAATATCGGCTATGTTTTTTCCCATCTTCACCGTAAAAATAGGCGGCTCTATCGCTCTTTCATCAGGCGGTAAATTCCCGTCCGTTTCCGCATCATCATCTTTGTTGGAAAACCCCTGCACAAACTCAAGCGACTTTATAAAAGCCTCTTCTCTCTTTTCTCTTAACGATTCCTTTATCTTTTCGTTATCACCCATAAATAAATCCTCCGTTGCGGAAAGCTTCCGCTAAAATTCTTTTTTTTGAAAACAGGCACGGTAACTATAAAAATTATCCGCATCTTTTCAAAAAAAGCCCCGTGCTGGAATCGAACCCGCATTAAAGAAAAACCTATTGACTTTCTTAAATTCAAAACCTTAGGAGAATTATGCTTTCCTTTAAGAAACCTTCCGGGGCAAAACCCGTTTTTTTATTTTGGCAAAACAGCCGCACATCGGTATAAGCGGTTACGCTAAAAGTCGGTCTTTTAAAACGCTTTTCTGTTTTGTCAGGTTCCATCCTTGCCTGTCGCATTGCAATAATAAAACCGCTGTCAAATATCTTTTAATAGTCTTTTTAGGAAACCTGCTCCGTTTCCCTCTATTAAATTATCCCGTTTTTGGGTATAATTTTGTGGGAACAGTTGTTACCATTTTTTTGTTTTTTAAAACAAAATTGGTAACATTTGTCGCCGTTATTTCTTACAATATAGTCGATATGTCTTATATTGTCAAGTGTTTTCACCGAAAAATATAAGAAAAAAAGGATATTTTTATGGATTGGAGCAAAATAATATACGAAATAGAGGATAAAATTCCTCTTTCTGGGAGTTTGGCAACTATTTTAGGTGTGAGGTATCAGTATATATCGGACTTAAAAACTGGTAAAACAAAAATTCCTAATGGGGAATTTGTTTTATCTTTAATAAAAAATTTAAATATAAATCCTGACTGGCTAAAAGGTGAATCAGATGAAATTATAAATTTAAAAAATACAACATCATCAGAAAAACCAACCATCTTACAAGAACTTGAAAAAATGGCAAAAGAGGCAGCAAAAGAAACTATCGAAGAGCAAGAGCAAGAATTTATAAGAATGAAAATGCAGCTGGAAAATTTAATACAGGAAAGAGAGTATTTAAAACAAGAAGAAAGACTTGCAAAAGTTGAAAACCGGCAAGAAGAGTTAGATAAAATTTATCGAGAAATGTACGACCTCTACTATAACACGCCGAAAGAAACTAAACCGAAAAGGGTTATTCAGCGTTCTATGGGCTCAAAAGGTATAATTACAGAAAAACAGGGTATTCTTTACCCTGACGGCACTTTTATTGAAGA
>CAUTTN010000128.1:0-5251 GCA_963541225.1 uncultured Treponema sp. | reverse complement strand
AGAGCTTCCTTCTCCTTGATTTTTCGATATTTATATAGTAAAATCGTTTTATGAAGATGAACAGCATAACAGAACTACTGGAAGGATTAAACGAAAATCAGGCAAATGCAGTAAAAATACAAAAAAATGCGGTTATAGGAGCCGGAGCAGGTTCGGGTAAAACAAAAGTTTTAGCGGCACGCTACGTTTATTTTGTTGTTGAAAAAGGTTTAGATGTTGAAAACATCGTAACCCTAACCTTTGCAAAGAAAGCGGCAACTGAAATGTACGAACGCATTTATGCCGAATTAAAAAAAATAGATAATCCTAAAGCCCGTAAAGCAATAGAAAAATTTCATCTTGCAAATATTACAACCATCGACTCATTTTGCAATGCCATAGCAAAAACTGCCTGCAAAAAATTCGGCATATCGCCCGATTTTACAATTGATAATGAAGAAGCAGGCAAAATGGCATATAGAATTTCGCTTGATTTTTTTTTGAGGCATAGATCAAACAGTGTAATGCAGCACTTTTTGGCAGAAGAAAAAATCGACGGTTTTATTTTAAAATTGTTTTATAAAATGCTTACGGAGTATGTATTGGTTACAAAACCGATAGATTTTAAAAAAGGGCTTCAAAACCAAATTGAAGAAAATCAAAAAAATGCAAAAAAACTTTTAAGCGGCTGCGAATTACAAATTAATCATATCAATACCTTATCGCCCGATGAAGATAAATTTATACAAGAAGCTCAGACAATCTTAAAAGAAAAATATAAACCTATAGAGTCTATAAGCGATAAAGATTTTCCGGTATTTTTAAATTGTATAAAAACAATTTCCAAAATCAGAAGCGGAAAAAGAAGCGGTGATGTTCCGGAAATAAAAGCAGTACTTAAAGAGTGCTATACGGAACTTTTAAATGCCTATAATTTTGAATACAATAAAACATATTTGGAAAGTTTTTTTCCTCTTTTGGACGAACTTCAAAAAGAATATATTTCCAAGAAAAAGCAATTAGGAATTTTAACTTTTGGTGATGTTTCCCGTCTTGCAACAGATGCATTAATAGAAGATACGGAATTAAGACGTTTTTATAAAGAAAACACCGAACTTATTATGATTGACGAGTTCCAAGACAATAATGAATTGCAACGAGATCTTCTTTTTTTAATTGCAGAAAATATCGATCGGGCTGAAAAGTCCGTACCTAAACCTGAGGAACTTTGCTCCGGAAAACTTTTTTTTGTAGGCGACGAAAAGCAATCGATATATGCTTATAGAGGTGCAGATGTTTCCGCTTTTAGAAAATTATCCGACGATATAGGTGTTGATGATAACGGAAAAACAAGACTTTTAACAAACTACAGAACACACTCCGTTCTAATAAACCTTTTTAATAAAATATTTTCCAAAGTTTTTTATTCGGAAGTAAACACACCGAATGCAGGAGAAAAAATTCCCAGCTACGAAGCGGAATATTATCATGTAGCATCTTTGACGGGGTTAAAAGAAATAAAACCGAAACTGGAAATTCTTCTTGCAGATAAAAACCGTTTTACGGAACTTTCAACCGACTATCTGTCGCCTATTGAAACGGAAGCCTATAACCTTGCAATACGCATAAAAGAACTTTACAATGCAAAAACCCTTGTAAGAAAAAAAGATAAAGCGGAACCTTGTTCATGGAACAGCTTTGCAGTTTTGATGAGAGCTTCGACTCATCAATCCGTTTATGAGCGTATTTTTAGAATATTGGGGATACCTTATGCAAGCATTCAGCAAAAAGGACTTTTTCAAGATGCCCCATTAAATGATTTATATGCAGTTTTAAAACTTACCGTTTATCCGCAAGATAAAAAAACTTATGCACAAGTTTTAAGAAGTCCGTTTGTAAACATAGATGATGATGCTTTTGCAATATTGCTTTTAAATTTTAAAACTGCTTTTCAAAAAAATCTTTCGGATATGTTGGACGGAGAAAATAAAACCGTCTACTTAAGAGCTTGCAATTTATTTGAAAAAATGCATCAAAATATCAAAGTTATGAATTGTGCAGAACTCGTAACTTTCCTTTGGTATGAAGAAGGTTACCGTTATATTCTTTTGGAAAAACAGGAAAACACAAGGTATCTTGAACTGTACGATTATCTTTTTGAACTTGCAAGAAAAGCCGATTTAAAAGGCTTAACGGTTTCGCAATTTGTAGATAGTCTTTCTGAGTATATCGAAAAAAATAAAAAACTCGATGATATGCAAATACCTATTGAACATTCAAAAGATGCAGTTTGTTTTTTGACCGTGCATAAAAGTAAGGGCTTGGAATTTCCTATCGTATGTATTCCTTCATGCGGCAGCAGAGGTAAGAACGAAGAAAAAGACGGGCTTATTTTTTATAATAAAATTTTTGAAGCCGTAATTCATGCACCGCAAGTACCTGACTATCCTGAACAAAAAAATATAATCTTTGAATCTTTAAGGGAAGAGTCCAACTTAAAACTTCTTGCAGAAACAAAGCGTCTTTTATATGTAGCAATGACAAGAGCCGAATCTTATATTATAATGACTTCAGGCGAATCTCATCTTGACAATAAAAATATTGCAGAGGAACCCAGAACACTTGAAGAAATATTGCAAGTGTTAAAACAGCCTTCTGACGTTTCAAATAAAAGTTTTTTTGAACTTCTTTTACCTGCTTTACCGCAAGATGATGAAAACATTATTTTTACGGAAATAATGCCTGCAAAAAGAAATGTTCTTTTTGCAAAGAAAGAACAAAACTCAAAAATTGATTTTTCGGAAATTTATACAAAAGCGGAGGTTAAAGAATTTAAATATAGCAAAAAAAGAATTACCGCCGCAACACAGCTGGATAAAAAAGAAAAATTTATTAAGCCTGCCGAAGAAACTTTTTACTTAATAAACGAATACCAAAATATTTTGATAAATAACAGCACAAACCAAGAAGAAGATTTTTCGGCTGCCCAACTTGGAACTATTGCTCACGCAGCAATTGAAGCCCGTTTTCTTAAAAAGGATTTTATCTATCCGTCCGATACGGAAAAAAAGATAGCCCCTTGGGTAAACAATTTTTTTAAATCCGATATTTATTCCCTTGCAGAAAAAAGCGAAAAGTTTAAATGCGAATACGGCTTTTTAACCGAATACAATGGTCAAACTGTAAGCGGGCAGATAGACTTAATATTTAAAACAAACGGCATAATATATATAATCGACTACAAAACAGATGAAAAAGAAGAACCGGAAAATCATAGGGTTCAACTTATGGTATACAAAAAAGCAGCCGCAGATTTGGCTTTATATTTACAGGAACCCGATCCAGCAAAAATCAGCAAGCCTGCTGCAGAACAGCAAGGTCTTCTATTCTCAGAAAGTATCGCAGCAGGATCCAACCCGATTAGTTTCGACGCAAAGCGTCAGGTTTTTGAATTCTCCGCACAAATAAAAGCTTTTGTATTCTATCTCAAAACAGGAAATTATTTTGAGATAGAATAATAGTTATTGCAAAAACTTATTTTTTGGAAGCAAAATAATATCTTGCCATCTCTTTATCCGTAAGCAGGATATGATTAAAAAGCCAATCTCTTAAAAAACGCACAAAAGCATTAGGCACAAACTGTTTTCCGCTGCTGTATGCACTTACGGAAGATAATATTTCTTTGATAAAAAGTTCATGTTTTTGTTTATGCTCTTTTATATCCGGATAATTAATCTGATCCATTATTTTTTCTTCGTCTTTAAAATGAACCATTACATAATCGACCAATTCTTTCATTACATCTTTAAAAGTATCTTCCAATTCTGCTTTATCGCCTAAACAAGCGTTATACAGCTGGTTTGTTAAATTTATAAGATGTTTATGCTGCTTATCTACCAGTTCAATCCCAACGGCATAGCTTTCATCCCATGTAACAAAATTAACCACAACGAGCCTCTCTATTTATAAAATATTTTAGCATTATAACAAAGCTATAGGTACAAAAGTTTCTGCTTTTAAACTTGCACCGCCTATTAAACCGCCATCGATATTCGATTTGCTTAAAAGTCCCCCTGCATTTTCAGGTTTCATTGAGCCTCCGTATTGAATTGTTATATTTTCTGCAATATGGGAACTGTACATATCTTTTATTACATTTCTTATTGAAGAATGCATTTTATCCGCATCTTCGGGAGTGGCGGTTTTTCCCGTACCTATTGCCCAAACAGGTTCATAAGCAATGGTAATAAATTTTAAATTGTCCGAATTAATATCTTGTAAGCCTATTCTTATTTGTTCTTCACATACTGCTTCCGCTTTACCGGCTTCTCTTTCTTCCAAAAGTTCTCCCACACAAAATATGACTTCCAATCCGTGTTTTAATGCAAGTTTTATTTTTTTGTTTATTAATTCGTTGCTTTCTCCATAAATATTCCGGCGTTCGGAATGCCCGAGAATAACGCTTTTAACGCCTAAGTCCAAAAGCTGAATTACTGAAACTTCTCCCGTATGGGCTCCTTTTTCTTCGGCACTCATATTTTGAGCTCCAAGCTGTATATTTGTATTTTGTAAAACTTTCCCGACATCTTGTAAAAGAGTAAAAGACGGAGCAATCATATATTTATGTTTACCGTTTTTTAAATCTGCCGCAATTTTTGAAGCAAGTAGAACAGCTTCCTCTCTGTTCATGTGCATTTTCCAATTTGCTGCAATATAATATTCTTTCATTATACTACCTCCTAATAACTTTAAACTATAATTAAGGAAAAACCGATTAAAGTTAGAAACCATTTAAAACAGTATAGTTATACCGTTTAAGTTTACACATTTAGACAACGCGGTTTTTAACCGTCTATCGGCTATTATGCCTTATTATCAAATAAATCAATTCTGTAAATATATACCGATTAAAATACTTACAGTAAAATAAGGAATCTTAAACCGGTAAAAGGCGGATTATTCCAATCGACAACAGTTTTTAACGAAAACACTAATTTTGCTAAAAACCATACCGAACGTATAAGCGGAATTTAAACATTCGATATATTTGTCTTAAAGTTAATCAACCTTTTCAGTCTACCTTTTTTTTAAATATCTGTCAACATACTAATACATTTTGTATACCGAATCAGTCAATTCGGGAGTATCGAATTCTGTTATAATCGAATAAAAACATCGATATAAGAGTAAGCGAAAAATTAAATCGCAGCGATAGATGCAGATACCTTCTTTGCCGCTCCCATATTGATAGAAGATTATATTCCTAAAATTG
>CAUTTN010000127.1:0-5359 GCA_963541225.1 uncultured Treponema sp. | reverse complement strand
TCCTTGTCGGATAGAAAATATTACAAATTATCCGTTAATCATTGTCCATCACCAATTACACATTAACCGCAATGTTGATATTTAAAATAAACCGTATTGCAAAGTATTGGTATTCGTGTTAAAATAAAAACGTATCTTATGTGAAGCAAGTATATTCATAATACCTGTTTTAAATTTTGTAAGTTTATAAATTATTAATGATTAAGGAGAATTTTATGGTTACGAACGAAGAAATTGCAAAAGCAATGACGTTTAAGCTTGAGGCGGCTTTACCGCCCGACCCTGTTTTTGAAAAGGGAATCAGGAGGGCTCCCAGCCGCGGCTTTAATTTGACAAAGGCTCAAACAGAGCTTGCTTTAAAAAATGCGCTTAGGTACGTGCCTGAGGAACTTCACGAAAAGCTTGCTCCTGAATTTTTGGAAGAGCTTTTTACTTACGGGCGCATTTATGCTTACCGCTACCGTCCGCAGGGACAGCTTTACGGAAAGCCCATTGACGAATACAAGGGAAAATGTCTTGAGGGCAAGGCATTTCAGGTTATGATAGACAATAACCTCGACTTTGATGTTGCTCTGTATCCTTATGAACTTGTAACTTACGGCGAAACGGGTTCGGTTTGCCATAACTGGCTTCAATACCGCCTTATCAAAAAATACTTGGAAGAGATGACGGAAAACCAAACCCTCGTAGTGGAATCGGGTCATCCGCTCGGTCTTTTCCCCTCAAAGCCTGAAGCTCCGCGCGTTATAATCACCAACGGGCTTATGATAGGCATGTTCGACAATTACAAGGACTGGGAAATTGCCGAAGAAATGGGCGTTGCAAACTACGGACAGATGACCGCAGGAGGCTGGATGTATATAGGCCCTCAAGGAATTGTTCACGGTACTTTCAACACGATTTTAACTGCCGGAAGAAAGGAACTGGGCATTGCAGGCGACGGAGATTTAAAAGGAAGGCTCTTTGTTTCTTCGGGGCTTGGAGGAATGAGCGGTGCTCAACCTAAGGCTTGCGAAATTGCAAATGCTGTAGGAATCTTTGCCGAAGTGGATAAGTCGAGAATAAATACCCGTCTTGAACAGGGCTGGGTTCACGAAATGTCCGACAACCTCGACCATATTTTTAAAACTGCTGACGAGTATTTAAAAAAACAGCAGCCTGTTTCGATTGCCTATCACGGCAATATTGTAGATCTATTGCAATACTGCGTTGACAAAAATATTCATATAGACCTCCTTTCAGACCAAACTTCCTGCCATGCACCTTACGAAGGAGGTTATTGTCCCGAAAAGATGAGTTTTGAAGAGCGGACAAAAATGCTCTATGAGGATAGGGAAGAATTTAAAAAGCGTGTTGATTCCACATTAAAACATCATTTTGAGCTTATAAAGATTTTATCTTCCAGAGGCACTTACTTTTTCGATTACGGCAATTCGTTTTTAAAATCGGTTTTTGACGCAGGCGTAAAAGAAGTTTCCAAAAACGGAATAGACGAAAAAGACGGCTTTATATTCCCGTCCTATGTTGAAGATCTTATGGGACCTGAACTTTTCGATTACGGTTACGGACCTTTCCGCTGGGTTTGCCTTTCGGGAAAACCCGAAGATTTGGACAAGACGGATGCCGCCGCAATGAGCTGCATAAACCCCGACCGCAGAGGGCAGGACAGGGACAACTATTATTGGGTACGCGATGCCAAAAAAAATAAGCTCGTTGTCGGAACTCAGGCTCGTATCCTGTATCAGGATGCAGAGGGCAGGCGGGACATCGCTTTAAAGTTTAACGAAATGGTACGCAATGGTGAAATCGGTCCCGTTATGATAGGACGCGACCACCACGACGTAAGCGGCACGGATTCTCCTTTCCGCGAAACTTCCAACATAAAAGACGGAAGCAACGTAATGGCTGATATGGCAGTGCAGTGTTATGCCGGAAACGCCGCCCGCGGTATGAGCCTTATTGCCCTGCATAACGGAGGCGGAGTCGGAATAGGCAAGTCCATAAACGGAGGCTTCGGTCTTGTTCTTGACGGAAGCAGCCGTATAGACGAAATCATAAAATCCGCTATGATGTGGGACGTAATGGGAGGCGTAGCACGCAGAAACTGGGCACGCAATCAAAACTCGATCACCACCAGCATAGAATACAACAAAAACTATGCAGACAAGGGACATATTACAATCCCCTACATCGCCGATGATGATTTTGTAAAAAAACTTGTCGAACAAAAATATAAAAAATAAACAAGTTTATGATAACGGCATTTTAAATACTTTATGTTGAAACTGCCGTTTAAATAAAAAAGCCGATATCGTTTAAGATATCGGCTTTTTTGTAGGTATTAATTTATTCCATTAATACGCGATATTTTTCGGCAAGTTTTTTTGCCTTTATGTCGGCAAGTCCTCTATAGCGTGCCGGATTTGCGAAGAATTCTTCCGGTTTTTCGAAATTGAGGTCTTTTAATTTTTGAGTAACAAGTTTAAAAACTTCTTCTTTTTTTAGTGCATCATAAAATGAGATTTTTTTTGTTTCGGCTTCAAGAGTAATTTTACGTATTACTTCATGAGCATCCGAAATACCGCATTCCGCAAGTAAAATATATGCAGGTTCAGCCATTACACCGCCTTTAACTTTACCGCCGCCTTCAATCAAATTTTTAAGCATGTTTTCACGATCTGCCTGCAAACCTTTTAAAATGGAATTCATTCTGTTAAATGCCAAAGATAAGCCGGTCAAATAATCGGCAATAAAACGCTGACTGGCAGAGTTTGTTAAATCACGCTGATGTTCGGAAATTTGATCCATATAAAAAGTCATAACTCTGGGAGCAAATGTTTTCCAAAGGCTTTTAACGTGTTCGGAGTTCCAAGGATTTCTTTTTTGAGGCATTGTCGAAGATCCGACTTGTGTTGAACTAAAATATTCAAAAACTTCGCCTATTTCGGTTCTTTGCAAATTGCGTAAATCGTCGGCAAGATTTGCAATTATACCGAAAGATATATTTGCTTCCAAAAGCATTCGCAACATATATTCCGGCTCAACAAGTTGATGTGAATATTCCGAAGGTAAAAGCCCCAAATATTCAAGATACCGTTTTTCAAATTCCAAAGGATCAGACACTATAAGAGAAGCTGCATTATAAGAGCCTGTTGCTCCTGCAAATTTGCCCCGTAAATCTTTTGACGTTTCTTCTAATTTAAGAATTGATTTTCCAAGCCGGCTTACATATTCTGCAACGGCATAACCGAAAGTTATGGGAACTGCATGTTGTCCATGCGTTCTTCCGACTTGCGGTGTTTCTGCTTCTCTTTCTGCAATACCGCAAAGCAATTTTTCCGTATTTTTTAAAAGCGGAATTATAACTTTTTGAACAGCGTCTTTTATCCTCATTGAAAAAGCCGTATCCAAAATATCGGCACTTGTTGCACCTAGATGTACTAAAGGTGCCGTTTCTACTGGAACCTTTGTTTTTAAAACATTAACCAAAGCTCTTATATTGTGGTGAGTTTTTTCTTCTTCGGCATATACTTTCGCAGGGTCTATATCTTCTGCAATTTTATCAAGAGTTTTTTCAAATTCTTCCGTTAAAACGGGAAGTTTTTTATTTCCCGTTTTTTCTGCATATTTTAAGTGAGTTTTAATAAGAGCAATTTCGGCTTTTGCACAATATACAATGCCTGCTTCTTCCGATAAAAAAATTGAAAGTTCATCATAAAGACCGCCCTGCGGAACAGAGTATCTGTGGTCGATAGGCGATATATTTTTAAAAATAGGTCTTGTTTCCATAATTTATAATGAACAAAAAGGTGATTTTAGTCAACAGGTTAAAAAGAGATTAAAAACGATAACTATAAATTTTCAAAGTAGTTTGAATATTAACCGAGCCTCTTGTAAAAGTTTATGATAATGCTTAAAATGAAATCTATGGAAGAAAATAATTACAAAAATATAATAAATAACTTTCGTTCAATGATGTCAAAAAACATTATCGGGCAAAGTATGCTGATAGAAGGAATCCTTACCGCATATATTGCGGGCGGACATGTTTTACTTGAAGGTGTTCCGGGGCTTGCAAAAACCTTGATTGTTAAAACATTTGCCGAACTGTCGAATGTAGGTTTTAAACGCATTCAATTCACCCCCGATTTATTGCCTGCCGATTTAATAGGAACGTTGATTTATCAACAAAACACGGGAACTTTTTCTGTTAGAAAAGGTCCCGTGTTTGCAAATATAATTTTAGCTGATGAAATAAACAGAGCTCCTGCAAAAGTTCAATCTGCTCTTCTTGAAGCTATGGCAGAAGGGCAGGTTACCATAGGCGAAAATTCTTATTCTCTTCCGTCGCCGTTTTTTGTTCTTGCAACACAAAACCCTATTGAACAAGAAGGAACATATCCTCTTCCTGAAGCGGAACTGGATAGATTTTTATTAAAACTTTTTGTGCCTTATCCTTCACTTGAAGAAGAATTTAATATTATAAATAAATTTTCAAATTTGATAAATAATGAACAAACTAAAAATGAGTACGAACAGCCTGTTATTACAAACGAAAATTTAATTTCTTTAAGAGAAGCTGCGGATCAAGTAAAATGCAGTCCGGAAATAACAAAATATATTGTGTCGATAGTTGCAGGTACACGTCCTGCTCAAAATATAAAACAAGATGTTTATACTCATGGAAGTTATTTAAGCTATATAATGTATGGAGCTTCTCCAAGAGCAGGAATCTCAATACAAAAATGTGCCAAGATAAAAGCCCTTTTTGAAGGGCGTGATTTTGTAATCCCGGAAGATGTAAAAACCGTTGCATATCCGGCATTAAGACACCGTTTAAAACTATCTTATGAAGCTGCCGCCGATAACTTAACTGCCGATGATATAATCGAAAAACTTTTAAATGTTGTTCCGCAGCCTTAATTTAATAAACGAAAATATTTTAAGTCGGGATTAAACCGAATTATGATCTGCAAACCGATTTAGACCGTACTTATACCTATGAACGTCTCTAAAAATATATCTTTAATTTTAGAATTGTACATATCTTTTATTCGTGCGGAGGGTTTAATACCCCGACGCTTTGCGTCGAGGTTGTTGATTCGGATAAACCCATGGGTCTTGTAATGCAGAAGGATATGGAGAAAGATTTAACTTATTAATTGATGGACAGTTTTACACTTAAAATCGTATTTACACTTTACTGATAATGTATTCGAATTGTTTCAATGTTAAAGTTACTGATAGGAATCTAAGATTGGATAACAAATAAAGACTTATCTCTATACGGATTTATATCATACGAAACTATCGGGCAGGGGGGATTTGAACCCCCGACTTCTTGGTCCCGAACCAAGCG
>CAUTTN010000126.1:0-5408 GCA_963541225.1 uncultured Treponema sp. | reverse complement strand
TGGACCGCCTCCAATTATAACCAAATCATATTTTTCTGACATAAAGTCCTCCTAATATTTTCTGATATAGTATACCAAGTTTTAAAATTTTAATCAACCTATTAATTTATATTAAACCTGTTCGGAAACTTCAATTTCAGAGCAGATTACCTTAAAATACTATGTTCAAAATCGTGCTATCTGTGCGATTTTACACTCGTCGATTTGTTAGACACCAAAGTTATATAACATATCTATTGCATTAGTACAGAAAAATATGGAGGCTTGAATGCGATAATTTTTAAATTTATTTGATTTTTGCTATTGACATTTATTATGTTATATGATATATTCTTCTTCGTTATTTATTGAAACGGGCTATTAGCTCAGGAGGTAGAGCAACGCCCTTTTAAGGCGTGGGTCTCAGGTTCGAATCCTGAATAGCTCAAAAAACGCACCTTTTAAGGTGCGTTTTTTTTATTTTATATCTGAACTATTCTAAATTACGGTATTAACCGGTAATTATATTACCGATTGTCTTCTACAAGTTACCGACTTTTAAACAGTGTAATTTACAGTTAAAGTTGTCAACAGCCGCCGATTACTCATTACAAACTACCAATTTTTTGAAAATGAGCTTTTAGATCTTTCGTGTTTTGAAGACAACAATATCTAAATGAAAAATATTCTTGAATATTAATAGAACAAGATTCATGATAATATAGGATGGGACAATAATAAAAAACATACTAAAAAATTTTTCTTTAGTCTTGGTACCGGCAATCCATTCCCTGCTTTCTTCTATCAGTTTCTATGTTAAATATTAATATCACCATAAAGAGGATACTGCATACTTCCAAAGACACCCGCTCTTCTGCAGGACTACGACTGACAAGAAAAATGAAAAATTATTAAGATAAAAAGTAACAGCCTTATAATAAGGCTATAACCATAATCGTAAAATCACTTAAACGGTTACACTTATTTTTTTAGATGCAGATCAGGCAGTTTCGGAGCTTTATCACCGACAAGAGCTGCTTTGTTTTCGTTTTGAATTTCCTGATATATTTCTTCTCTAAAAACTTTTACGGAAGAGGGTGCATTTATGCCTATTTTTACCTGATCACCTCTTATTTCGATTATGGTAATTTCTATATCATCGCCGACAAGTATTTTTTGGTTTGTTTTCCTTGAGAGTATAAGCATTATTTTACCCCCGCAGAATTAAGTTCGGCAATTATGTCGTGCTTTGTTTTCCATTTGCCGTCGTTCATAACTGCCTGCATAGCTTTTTTATTTTTTTTGTTGATGATAAGAGGCCCTTGTAAGTTTGCCGTAATAGGGCTTCCGGTAGGCGGAATTGTTACAAGGGCAAAAACTAAAAGATCTGTGGGGGATTCTGCTTCAATCGGTTTTAAAAGAGCATCATCTATATCCAACTCGTAATCGGGTCTAAATAAAAACGGATCTATTCCGATAAAAGCAAGGTTTTTATCTTCCAATGACTGTATCCAAATAAAAGGTTCTTGTTCCGAATCCAATAGGACATATTTATGAAATTCTTCAAAACCGTAAAATCCGTCTACAAGGTTGATAATCTGATCCTCTTGAATTTGTACAATTCCCATGCTTTTAGTTTGTATTTCCATCTTAATCCATCCTAATAATTTAATTTAAGTAGTTTAAAAGCGAATTTTTATAAAGCCTTCCTAATACGCTTAAGGAAGCTTGATGTGTGTGTTCGTACATTTTTAAGTCGGTAATAGCTTTGGTTATATCCAAATCAGCTTCTCTGGATTCCGCTCCCGTTACATTAAGGGTTTGCGTGTCTATTCTTGCAAGAATTGTTTCGGCACGTGCATATTGAGAACCTGTTTCTGCCATGCGTGTAGTAAGGTTGTTAATACCGCCGTCAATACTGCCCAGTATTTTTCCGCCTAAAGATTCTTGGTCGCCGGAAAGAAGAGCATTACGCATTGCTATTACTGCATCAAAAAGAGAGCCTCCTGAAACACGCACGGAATTTGCAAGGTTATAAGGCGGTCTTTGTTCCGCTTTTATAAGTCCTAAGTCGGATAATACGGTGCTTCCTTCTACATCTTTTAACCAAAGCTGCCGGGCATCCATTGTTGTAAGGTTTAAACCGCTTGTTACAGGATCAAGACTTGCTTTTACTGCTGCCCCAGAATCGTTTATTTTGGATATAACGGCATAAACATTGTCGCCTGCGATAAGAGGAATCTTTACTCCGTCAACTTCAATAGAGGTATCTTCTTTTACGACATAGTTTCTTGCATCGGTTTCGGAAAAGAGGGTTTGTTTTTCTGCCCAAAATATTCTATTACCTGCATGATCGGCACGCATAAACGAAAGTTCGTCGGTTTCTACTTCTTTTGAATCAACGGAGCCGTTATAGCGTACTTGTGTAACCATTGCAGAACCGGCACCGTCCACATCTCCCATAACAACTTCAAACGGTTCCGTAAAACTTTTTGTACCGCTAAAAATTCTTATGCCGTCGGAACTTATTGCATTACCGTTTTGAATAAGCTCTTTTAAAAGCTCGTCCGTTTCGGCTGCCATGTCTTTTAAATCGGAAGGGGTATATGTTCCGTTTGCCCCCTGTACGGAAAGCTCTCTAAGCCTTTGCATAATTTGAATAGAGTTATTCATATAGGCTTCGGAATTTTTATATTGATCTATTAGTGTTTGCGTGTTTTTTTCAAACCGCTCAAGTCTTGTTAAAAAAGATTTGTAGCGGACAGAGTGCCCCGCTGCAATAGGATCATCTCTAAGCTGCTGAAGTCTCCGCTGAGATTGAATTTGGTTGTTAAGGTTATGAAGTCTGGCTTCTTGATTTCTCATCGAAAAATTACTGTCCGTATGCTGAATGCCGGAACTTATTCTTTTCATCATATTTTATTACACTCCCATTCTATTAATAACGGTATCAAGCATTTCGTTTACAACCGAAATAAATTTTGCAGAAGCGTTGTATCCATGCTGAAATTTTATCATATCCGATAGTTCTTCATCAATATTTACTCCCGAAACGGACTCCCGCATATCCTGAAGTTCTTTTACTATTGCGGTTTGGGTGTTTAAGGCAAGTTCTGCCTGTTCGCCTTTTAAACCGATTTCCGTAATTGTGTCCGCAAAAAACTCATCAAAGGTTCTGGAGTTTCCTACCATTACGGCGGTGTTTCTTATAGAAGCTATAGCAACAGCAGCCCTGTTATCTCCGGGGTATGCTGTTCCTTCACTGCCTGCATAACCCGCAGCTATATTTTGTAAGTCGGTTTTAATTACGGGGTTCATTTCCATCCATGCCGCAGGATGTGCTATGGGAGAAACTGCGTACTGTGCTCCATCCAAGGAATTGACTGCATTTGCCCTACCCCAGTTATAAGCTCCTTCGGCACCGCTTGCGGTAAGTACTCCGGAATAACCTGCTAAAAATCTGCCCGAATCTTCAATATGACGAATTACAAAGTCGGGATTATCTTTGTCTTGTGAAGTCGTTCCTTTGAGAACAAGTTTATTGTTATGATCAAGGTAGGCTGCAACCTCTGCTCCCGAACGATTAATTCTTTCGACTATATCTGCAACCATATCGGTTGATTTGTATGGTATTTCCACCGTGCCGTTTCCTGCCGAAAGAGTTAAAGCTCCTTCAAGCCCGACTTGCTCACGGGGGTCAAGCGTGTTTTTTCCGGTTATTCTAAATATATAAGAAGAATCGAATTCGCCGTCTCCGTTTCTGTCGTAATTACCTAAGGTATTATTTATAAAGTATTGTTCTTTAAAAAAATCTATTCCGGTTTTTCTGTTAGGACTCATTGCATTTCTGTGAACGTCATTTACAAGGTCTACAAAATTCATTGTCATAGTATCGAGTTTTCTAATTTCGTCACGGACATCTACATCACGCAATTCTATTAAGGCGGCGAGTTTACCTGATTCAAAGTGAGCAGTATTGCCGGAATCCGCCCAAATAACTTCTGCATATTGGTCGTTATTTTGTGAAGCCTTTAAATCGAACGTCCTGTTTTTAGAGCCTTGTACAATTTCAAGTCCTGCCGTATGGATAACATAGCTTTCATCTTCATCTCTTTTATCTACCGAAACATCAATTAAAGATGATAGTTTTTCGGTTAGGAGGTCACGCTTATCCATTAAGTCATTGGGATTATCGCCCATAGCTTTGACTTTGGTAATTTCTTCGTTTAGTACCGCAATACGGGAAGTCAAATCATTTACCTGCTTTACGGTAGCTTCAATATCGCCGTGAATCATTTCCCTTATTCCCTCCAAACCTCTGTATTGGTTATGAATAGAATCGGTTAAGGTTTCCGTTCTTGCACGTACAACTTGTCTTGATGCATCGGATTCGGGATAAAGCGATAATTCCTGCCATGCTTCCCAAAATTGGTCCAATCTTGTTCTTACAGAAATATCTTCCGGTTCGTTATGAACTTGTTCCAAAAGCATCATGTAAGAATTGCGGGCTTCCCAATATCCCATTTCGTCCGTTGCCCCTATAATGCGCGTATCCAAAAGTTCATCGCGAAGTCTTGTGATGGAACCTATACTGACACCCTGTCCTATTTGACCGGGAGTTTCCGCTCTTGTAAGATCGGGACGATAAAGCGGTTCAAAAGAGTCCAAGTTTACCCTTTGCCGTGTATAGCCCTTTGTTGAAGAATTAGAAATATTATGTCCTGTAGTCTGAATTGATTGTTTGTGTGCAAATAAACTTTTTTTTCCTAATTCGATAGATGAAAATGTTGACATTTTACACTCCTTTTCTTTAATTATAAAATTTCATTTAATACAAGACTTGTCATGTCTACATTTACCCTCTGCCCCGTTTGTGTGTAACACTTTCCGTTGCGTTCGTCGAGAATAATGTCTACCATTCCTTGTACCAATGATTGTGCATGTTCCAAATAAGAAGAAAAAGCATCGTTTTCTATCTTTGAACGATATACTTTTTCTTTTAATTCGTTATAAATAAGATTTAAACGGTTCTTATCTTCTTGAGAAAAATCTTTAACCGCATTGACAAAATCAAACTTTTCCATACCATCTTCCGTATTTCCAAACAACAAATAATTTTTTTTATCCAACTCTGCAAATCTTGCGGACAAGATACTGAGCATATTTATTTGTTTTTCGCTTTCTTGCCAATCGCGTTTTAAAACAGCCTTATACATAGTTTTTTGCAAAACATATATTTGTTCTGCAATATCAATCTGTGCTTTTAAGTTTTTTTCAATCTTACCTGCGAGTAAATTTTTATTCATTATCATTCTCCCGTAAAAAAGACAAATGTAGTGCTATAAGTCTATTCTACACTTCTCAATAAGATTATCGGCATTAAAAAAAAAAGCATTAGAAAAAACAAACAATTTAAAAAGAAATTTTTG
>CAUTTN010000125.1:0-5434 GCA_963541225.1 uncultured Treponema sp. | reverse complement strand
CTTTCGGTAGTTTCTCCGTCAAAAAAATGCAAAGCATCTAAATCAAATGTAAAGTCATGAATTTCATCCACAGCATATTTAAAATATCCTGGTTCGCTCATAATACAGTCGGTACCGTCGTCCAACTTTGTATATAAAAGCTGTTCTTTTCCGAGTACTTCAATTACATCTATTTTTGCATGGAAGGAATTTTTTTCATTTTCTCCTGCAATAAACCGTTCGGAGCGTATACCAAGGTATACTTTTTTGCCCTCATAAGCAGCAAGAACTTTTGCGTCAGCTTCTTTCGGGAATACTTCGATAACACCCGAAGCGGTTATAAAACGCCCATGTTCAATTTTACCTTCAAAAATATTCATTGTGGGAGAGCCGATAAATTCGGCGGTAAAAATATTGGCAGGCTTATTGTAAAATTCTTCGGGTTTGCCCACTTGCTGAATCTTTCCTTTATTTAATAACACTATTTTTGTAGCCATTGTCATTGCTTCCGTTTGGTCATGCGTTACATAAATTGAGGTAGTGCCAAGTTGTTTATGCAGCCGAACCAATTCAACTCGCATGTGTTCGCGCAGCTTTGCGTCAAGATTTGAAAGCGGTTCATCCATTAAAAAAACGCCCGGACGTCTTACCATAGCGCGTCCTAAAGCTACCCGCTGCCTTTGTCCGCCCGAAATATCCGATGGCTTTGCATAAAGATTGTCGCTTATTTGTAAAATCTTTGCTGCCTCTAAAACCCGCTCATGGATAACTTCTTTTCTTTCTTTTTTCATTTTTAATGAAAAAGCCATATTATCATACACCGTCATGTGCGGATACAAGGCATAAGACTGAAAAACCATTGCAATATCCCTATCTTTCGGAGCAACTTTATTTACAATCTTTTCTCCGAAAATAAGTTCACCCTCCGTTATCGAATTCAGCCCCGCTATCATTCTCAATAATGTAGATTTTCCGCAGCCTGAAGGACCTAAAATCACACAGAATTCTTTATCATCAATTTCCAAATTGATATGTCTAATCGTAAAATTTTCTCTTCCTTCATATTTTTTGCCGATATCCTTTAAACTAACTTTCATACTATCTCCCCTTCACGTAATGTATAATTAATTATCATGTTTCTATCCTTTTACCGAACCGGAACTTAGCCCTGAAACCAGTTGATTTTGCAAACTGATAAACAAGATTATGATCGGTATTGCCGTTAATAAGCCGCCCGCCGCAAATGCCGGTGCGTTCATAGTTCTTGCGTCGTTTATAAGTGTAAATAAGCCTACGGTAAGCGTATAATCTTTTGAATTAGTAAGTAAAACTTTCGGTAACATGTAATCCATAAAAGGCCCGATAAACGACCAAAGTGCAATAATGGCAAGCATCGGACGCGCAATCGGCATAATAATCAGCCGATAAACCCCCATATTTGAGCATCCGTCTATTTTTGCAGCGTCATCAAGCTCCCGCGAAATTGAATCTATATAACCTTTTAGTATAAATGTGTTTCCTACGATTCCTCCTCCCGAATAAATTAAAACAAGCATTGCCTTTTTTGAAAAAAACGGAATTGCCGTAGAAATAATCGAATGGAGAGTATAAAACGCGGTAAGTCCCGCAAAAACCGGTATAATTTGGATAAGCATAATTCCCATAAGAATAGTTTTTTTGCCCGTAAATTTATACCGTGAATACGCATAACCGGTAAATGACACGATTAAAAGTGTCAGTAAGGCGGTTGCAATAGCTACAATAAGCGTATTTTTTACCCACATAAAAAAATAGGTCTCGGTAAAAAGATATTCAAAGTGCTTAAGCGAAAAACTGAACACCGATTGAAGTGAAATATTTTTCCCTTGATTTCCGTTAAACGCCGATACAACAATAATAGCCAGAGGCAAAATAATAAATAAAGCCCAGACGATCATAATCAGATAGGAAAGGGTAAGAAAAATTCTACCTCCGGTATTGAGAGGCTGCTTATCCGACAAATAAAGTTCATTTTGTTTTTTCATCTTTATTCTCCTTATCTTAATCTTCTTTAAAAGCTTTTGTTCTTCTAAAATTCAAAAATGCAAATACCATAAGAACCAGCGAAATTCCTATCGTAATTGCAGCCCCTATCGCTTGATATTGATTTTCGATAGTTAATTTATAAATATAAGAAATCAATATATCCGAACTTCCTGCCAAATTTCCATATTTTGTCGGGTTAAAAGGCCCGCCCAAATTAAAAAGATATATAATTGAAAAGTTATTAAAATTAAAGGTATACTGCATTATTAAAAGCGGAGCGGTTTGATAAAGCACTAAAGGCACGGTAATTTTCATAGTACGCTGAAAGCCGGTTGCACCGTCTATTTCGGCAGCTTCATATAAATCTTTTGGAATGCCCTGCAAAACGCCCGTAGAAAGTAAAAAGATATATGCGGAACCGAGCCAGCTCTGTAAAAGAATAAGAGCTGTGCGGGTAAGATGCGGATTATTTTTAATATCAATTGAAAGCCCAAACAGTTTTTCAAGCAATTCTGAAATAGGACCGCCGCGCGAAGCCATTATCGAAAAAAACATAATTGTTATAAACGCAGGCACCGCCCACGGTAAAAGATAAATTGTTCTAAAAACTGATTTTCCTTTTATTCTTTCTTGATTGACAATAAGACTTAAAACAAAGCCTATAACAATCGAAAGCGTGGAGGCTCCTACCGTCCAAATAAGAGTCCATCCCAAAATAAGATAAAATGCTTTACCTGCAACGCCGTGTCCCGTTATCAGCGTTTTATAGTTTTGCAAACCTATCCATGAAAATTTATTTTGATGTACCGGATCCATATTTGTAAACGAAATAAAAACCGTCGTCAAAATCGGAACTATTACGATAAATACAATAACAATTAAAGCCGGAGCTGACACCAAATAAGGAAAGCCCTCCCGTTCAATGCTCCGTTTGCTTTCAAACCAAGTTTTCCGTCTTATGCCTTTTAAGGCATTTACTTCAACCTTCCGAACATCTTTAAAAGAAACAGTATACAGCAAGACCGAAAAAAGAATTAAAATTAGAGCTATAATGCCTTCAATCATAAAAATAATTGATTTATCTATTTTTGTTCCGCCTTCGGCAAGTCCGATAAGCCCTGAAATTCCGGAACCTTGATAATTCGTATAGCCTAAAATATAGGGGAATGCAATGAGATAAATAAAAATTGAAAATAAAAAGAAAATACCGGCTTTTACATATTGTTTATTTAATAACTGTCCGAGACCGGGTAAAAAACAAGTAAAAACGGAAATTAAAGGGAACCGTTCCAATTCGATAGGCGTTTTTCTTCTTACATCGGCAATATCCGATTCTAAAACATTCAGTTTTGTTTTTATATCCATTTTAAGCCGATATGTAATATTTTTAATTTCTTCTTGTAAACTCACTTTGGGGTCGGTAAAAGATGCGGCAAGAACATCTTCTTTATATGCAGCTCTTTTAATTTTACATTCGGTTTTATAGGCTTTTTTTGAAATGGATTTGGATGTATATTTTTCCGATAGTGTTTTCAGTTCGGTTTTTAATTTTTCTTTACGCTCTGCAACGGTCAGCTCAATTGTTTTTTGAATAATTGTTCTTTCATCTTCATCAATGTCTGCTAGTTTTTCTTTTACTGTTTGGAGTTTCTTTTGAAGCAATGCTTTATGGGCAAGGATATCCGGTATATATCGTATTTCAAGTTCTGCAATTTTTGCTTCCAAAAAAGCGTCATAAGAAAGTTCCGCAAAATCTTTATAAAATTCTTTTTTTCGCTCCGCTTTAAAAAGCCGTAGATTTAAATAATCGGTTGCAGCATCTTCTCTATGAGAAGCCGAATATTGTTTTGTTTTCCGTTTTAATGTTTTTAAAAACTCTTTCCGTTTTACCTTAAAATCTTCAAGTTTAATATTGTATTCGTGTGAAGACTTTACAGCTTTAAGTTCTTTGCGTTTTGCAGAATCGGCTTCCGCCAATTCTAACAGATATAGGTTTTTCCTAGGGTGAATATTACCTATACCGTCCGACAAAGTTTTTGAATAAGTCATTTTCACCTCCGGTTTTAAAGCTGCCGGACAATACTATCCGGCAGCTTTAAGGATATTAGGAAACCTCTAAAATCTGACAGAAATTTTAGAGCTTACCATTACATTTTAAAGTTTGCCATCATTGCATCGAAAGAAGCCTTTAATTCTTTATATGCTTCCTCGGCATTTTTAGGATTAACACTGTTCCATGAAAGAACGGCATTTCTCCATGTATCCCAAACCTTTCCCCATTCCTTAAATAAAGGACGGGCAGGGGAAATTTTATAAGATTCTATTACTGCTCTAATAACAGCCTTTTCCGTATCTGAAAGATTTGAAGCGGCATATATTTCGGCAGGAACATTTTCCAAAATCTTACCGGTCGCTTTAAAAAAGCCTACGGCATATTTAGGGTTTACGATTTCTTTTATCATCGCTTCGGCAAGTGCATATTTTTCTGCATCTTTTTCGATACGGGAATTAATAGCAAGTCCCCAGCCGCCTTTCCAATGTAAAATCGGTTTACCGTTTAAGGTAATATGGCTTATAGGATAAATTACAAGATTTCCTTTTGTCTGTTCCAAAATACTTCCCGTATCCCACGGTCCGCCCAAACGGATAACGCCCTTATTTCCATTACTGAATTCTTTATCAATATAACCCCAACCGGCATCTGCATCAAAAAGCGGAGTTTTGTTTTCATAATTGAGCTTCCAATAATTGTATATAGTTTCAATTGCAGCTCTTTTTTCTGCCGGTAAATCTTTAAATTCCATAACCATATCGGAAAAAAGTTCCGTTCCGTTTTTCTTTCCTAAGAATTCGATTGCAGCCGAATTTGCAGGAGCAACTCCGTACCATGCATCAAAAAGAGGCAATAAAACGGTTGCAGGATCTTTTTGATTTGCAAGTTCAAAGGGTTTGGCATAATCGGCACCTTGTGCTCTTGCATTTGCTGTATTTACAAAGGTAATGAGTGTTTCTATATTAAGGGGGAAGGCAAGATATTCGTTACCGATTTTTAAGTTTCCGCCAAGTCCTAAATCAAAATTCGACCAGCCGCCCAATTCGGAAGAAATTTTTTTGGAATCGATGGAAGCTAAAACTTCATTCTCCGCAAGTCCGTAAAGTCTGTCGGCAGGAATTGCAAATAAATCGGCTACATCCTTATTTGAAGCATCTGTGGCATCAAGCCTATCCAAATGGTCGAAAGCTCCTACTTCAATAAGTTTAATTTCCGTATTCGGATGAGTTTCTTCAACCCTTTTTACTGCTTCTTTGTAATACGGCATCCAGCCTTGTTCTGCTTGTACGGTTAATACTACTTTTTGCTTTTCGGTTTTACCTCCGCAAGAAACGGTGAACGATAAAGCAAAAACCAAACCGATAAAAAATAAACCGG
>CAUTTN010000124.1:0-5453 GCA_963541225.1 uncultured Treponema sp. | reverse complement strand
TGCAATGCGACCTCTTGAATATTGTTTTATTTTGCATTATAATATACTATTCTAAAAGCACTAAAAATTTTTGCGGTTTTGTAGAATAAAACGGGTAAATTTTTTTTGTCTAAAAATCTATATAGAAGATGAGGTATTTATTATGAGTATTGATATTTCTAAAATGAGAAATATCGGAATTAGTGCACACATCGATTCCGGAAAAACAACCCTTTCGGAACGTATCCTTTTTTATTGTGATAGAATTCATGCAGTACATGAAGTTCGGGGTAAAGACGGTGTGGGTGCCACGATGGATAATATGGAGCTGGAAAGAGAACGCGGAATTACTATTCAATCGGCTTCAACTCAAGTTAAATGGAAAGATTATACGGTTAATGTTATCGACACTCCGGGGCACGTAGATTTTACTATTGAAGTTGAACGTTCATTACGTGTTTTGGACGGAGCAATCTTGGTTCTTTGTTCGGTAGGAGGAGTTCAATCTCAATCTATAACTGTTGACAGACAATTAAAACGCTATCACGTTCCGCGTATAGCCTTTGTCAATAAGTGCGACAGAACCGGTGCTAACCCCTTAAAGGTAAGAATGCAGCTTAGGGAAAAATTGGGCTTAAATGCTTATATGATGCAGCTTCCTATAGGCTTGGAAGATAAACTTGAAGGCGTTATTGACCTTGTTACCATGAAGGCTCTTTATTTTGAAGGCGATAACGGAACTCAAATAAGAATTGCGGAAATACCTTCTCACCTTTCGGCGGATGCCCAAAAGTATAGGGAAGAAATGATTGATGCCGCTACAATGTTCTCCGATGAGCTTGCGGAGGCTTTCTTGGAAGGAACCGAAACCGAAGAAATGATTAGAACCGCTATACGTAAAGGTACATTGGCAGAGCAATTTGTTCCGGTCTTTCTAGGTTCGGCGTATAAAAATAAGGGCATTCAGCCGCTTTTGGACGGGGTAGGCTATTATCTTCCCGATCCGAGTGAAATTAAAAACACGGCTTTGAATCTTGATGAAAACGAAAAACCCATAACCTTGGGTGTCGGAGCTAATGATCCTGTAGTTTCTTTAGGCTTCAAATTGGAAGACGGAAAATACGGACAGCTTACTTATGTCCGTATTTATCAGGGAACCTTAAAAAAAGGTGAAGAGCTTTTTAATACAAGAGCAAAAAAGAAATTTAAAGTAGGGCGTTTAGTCCGTATGAACTCTGCCGCGATGGAAGATATTAACGAAGGCGGTCCCGGTGATATTGTAGCTCTTTTCGGTATAGATTGTGCTTCAGGCGATACCTTTTGCGGAGGCGGTCTAAATTATGCGATGAGTTCAATGTATGTTCCGGATCCGGTTATCTCATTATCTCTTACTCCAAAAGATAAACAGGCAGCAGACCAAATGTCCAAAGCCCTTAACCGGTTTACCAAAGAAGACCCGACTTTCCGCAGTTATGTCGATAAAGAATCGAATCAGACAATAATTCAAGGTATGGGAGAACTTCACCTTGAAGTTTATCTCGAACGAATGAAGCGGGAGTATAAATGCGATGTAGAAACCGGTATGCCTCAAGTTGCTTACCGTGAAGCCATTACTTCGCGTGCAGACTTTAACTACACACATAAAAAACAGACAGGCGGTTCCGGTCAGTTCGGACGTGTTGCAGGTTTTATTGAACCTATCGAAGAGCAGGATTACGAATTTGTAAACCAGATAAAAGGCGGTGCAATTCCTTCGGAATTTATCCCCTCTTGCGACAAAGGTTTTAAAGAAGCCGTAAAACGCGGAACTCTAATCGGTTTCCCCATTGTAGGTACTCGAATTACAATAAACGACGGACAGTCTCACCCTGTCGATTCCTCCGATATGGCATTCCAAGCCGCTGCAATCGGAGCTTTCCGTGAGGCTTATAAATCTGCAAAACCTGCAATTCTTGAACCCATTATGAAAGTTTCGATTGAGGGTCCTCAAGAATTCCAAGGAAACATCTTCGGGCTTATAAACCAAAGACGCGGAGTTATAGTTTCTTCTACGGAAGATGACAACTTTACAAGGGTTGATGCAGAAGTTCCGTTAAGTGAAATGTTCGGTTTTTCCACGATATTACGCTCTTCCACACAGGGAAAGGCAGAATATTCGATGGAATTCGCAAAATACGGCAAGGCTCCTTCAAGTGTGTCCGAGCAGCTGATTAAAGATTATGAAGCAAAGCGTCTTGCCGAAAAGAAATAAACGGAGGTAAAAATGAAAAAAAGCGATTTAGTCGAAAAAAGTCCGATGCGGCGGCTGGAAAAAGCATTGGGCGGCGGCTTAAAAGCCGGAGAAATCGGAGTTGTTTCTTCCAAAAAAGGAGTAGGAAAAACTTCGATTCTGGTTCAATTCGGCTTGGACAAACTTTTGCAGGATGAGCCTGTTGTTCACATTTCTTTTAGCCAGCACGTTGACTATGCAATTACTTGGTACAATGACATGTTTGACGAGCTTGCAAAAAAGAAAAACCTTGAAAATGCTTCGGAAATTAAAAGTCAAATGATCGCAAAGCGTATAGTTCTTAACTTTAACCAAGACACGGTTAGAACTTCGCAGATTATGAAGACTATAAAAGCATTATCCGAAGGCGGTTCAAAACTAAGCATAATAATGATTGACGACTTTAATTTTGCAAAGGCGTTGCCCGGAGCCGTAAAGGAAATGAAAACTTTTGCAAAAGAAATGGACTTAGCCATTTGGTACACGGCTTCTGCAGATGTCGAAAACTGCGGTATAGACGAAAGTTTAAAGCGGTATATTCAAGATATAGATATTCTTCTATATCTTGAACACGATGGAGAATTTGTGCAGATTAAAACTTTGCAGGAACACGGAAAAACCGGTACCGAAACGGATTCCAAATTTGATGCCAAAACAATGCTTTTAAGCGAAAAATAATTTTAAAATAAAAAGCCTGTACTATAAAGTGCAGGCTTTTTGTTCATAAGTTGATAAAAACCTCCTTTTTATTTGTGCAGAGGGTTTAATACCTGATGATTCTCGTCTGTATTCTGCATTGGGGTTGTTTTGTTAATTAAAACTTGGCAGTTTTTTTAAATTTACCGTTAACGGTTTTAAATACCCGTTGTAAATGATTGGTAGATCGACAAATCAGGTACAAAAAACACCTGAGGTATTTTCGCTTCCGATGTTATTTTTTTTATCTTGTACTCAACTGTTTCCTTGTTTTCGACACTGGTTTTGCCTATTGTTCACTTATCTACAAGTTTACCGGAAGGTAAATTAATTGCAGTAAGCTTTAACTCTTCGCCCTCTACTGCTTTCACTCCGTTGCTTAAAGCCGTCCATGAGTCTCCAGTTTTTTTTCGCATTTAACCTTAGCTTCATCAAAGCCTATCTTTATGGTCGTGATTTTAGGGGCAGGCTTGTTATGGCATCCCGATAGTGATAACAGTAATGCAAATACTGTCCCGAACATCAAGAAACTTTTAAAAAAATTCCTTTGTTTCATAATTTGGAACCTCCTGATCTATGCAATATGATTTTGTAAATTTTATATTTTAACAAAAACCCATACAAAACATTAAAGCACAAATTAAGAGAAAATGAGTTTTGAAAAAATCAAAGAGAATGGATCGAGAAAAATCAACAACCCCTACGCTTGCGTCGGGGTTTAAACCCTCCGCACAAATAAAATATTAAGTTATTATTTAAAGGTGTATATTTTTGTATATATGTGGAGGGGGGGGGATTTACCTATCGTTTGTCTATAGATTTTTGAGAAAATATTCGATTTTTTTACTAAAATACCTGTTTTATCATAAAAACTATTAGTAGGATAAGATTTATTTACTGTCAAGATAAAAATAAAAAAATAGGAATTTGCAATTATTTTAGGTACCGATTCGGACAGTAGAGGTTTTGTTAAATGTTTGCATATATATAAATTTTTGCAGTCTGTATAAATTGCAAAAAAAATTACAGCCTTTAAAGATATTTTAGAGAAAATAAATATTTATGTATAAAACAGTATAAAACTACAATGAAAAGTATAAAAATTATTAAAAATACAAGAATTTCTTTATTTTTCGCTTGACATTTTTTATAATTTATATTACCTTATTATCAACAAGATTGAAAAATCATATTTTATGTTTAAGGAGATACAAATGAAAAATTTATTAAAAAAAATTAAATTGAATCGAAAGAACGCACCTACAACCGTAGAAACAATTAGCTATCAAAACAGACTGCACGAACAAGCCTTAATGTGGAAAGCTCATGCAGGAACCGGATATTTTACCATCTAACAATTAAAGGCTGCCGTAAGGCAGCCTTTTTTTATTCCTGCGGAGGAAGGGGTAATACCTGATGTTCCTTGTCTACGCTCTGTGTCGTGAGTGTTGGTTTTCTTTCACAAATTCATAATAATACTCCTTATTTTTTTGAATTTTGTAAGTTTTTGGACTTTTTTTAATGTTACTATGTTGCAGAATTTTTATTTTTGTGCTAAACTTAATAAAGTTGGTAAAATTTAAAAAACAATTTGTGTTTATAAATATAATCTGGAGAATACTATGACTAAAACAAAGGGAAGGGTAGCCGCAATTAACGGTAACATGATAAGTGTTAAGTTTGACGGTTTGGTTGCTCTAAATGAAGTAGGCTATGTCGAAGTCGGTTCAAAACAATTGAAAAGCGAGGTTATCCGTATCCGTGGAGATATCGCGCAGCTTCAAGTTTTTGAGATTACAAAGGGAATCCGTGTTGGTGATGAAGTAAACTTCACGGGAGACCTTCTTTCCGTAGAACTGGGACCGGGACTTTTAGGTCAGGTTTATGACGGGCTTCAAAACCCTCTGCCTGAACTTGCAGAACAAGCCGGCTATTTCTTGGAAAGAGGTATATATTTAAATGCCCTTTCCAGAACAAAAAAATGGCAGTTTACGCCTGTCGCTAAAGTAGGCGATAAGGTTGTAAGAGCTGATGTTTTAGGCACAGTACCGGAAGGCAGTTTTACTCACAGAATAATGGTTCCGTTTGATATGTACGGAAATTATACGATAAAATCGATTAAAGGCGAAGGCGAGTATTCCGTAGAAGAAAAAATTGCGGAAGTTGAAGATGAACGGGGAAATATTTATCCTCTTACCATGACTTTTAGATGGCCCGTTAAGAGAGCCATAGATTGTTACGCAGAACGTTTAAAACCTACGGAAACCCTTGTTACGAAAATGCGTACTATGGATACTTTTTTTCCTGTTGCAAAGGGCGGTACCTATTGTATACCGGGACCTTTCGGAGCAGGAAAGACCGTTTTACAGCACGCTACCAGCCGAAACGCCGATGCGGATATAGTTATCATAGCTGCCTGCGGTGAACGTGCAGGTGAAGTTGTAGAAACTCTAAAAGAATTTCCTGAACTTATAGACCCCAAAACAGGCAGAACATTGATGGAAAGAAC
>CAUTTN010000123.1:0-5475 GCA_963541225.1 uncultured Treponema sp. | reverse complement strand
GAACCGAAAAATTTTTACTAAAACCTTTTACCGAATAATTTGCGAGCTTGTAAAAAAAAATAAAATATATTATATTACTATTTATGGAGGAATAATTATGGTAACAGTTTTATCCGTAGGAGGCTCGATTGTCGCGCCCGACAAACCCGATGCCGATTTTTTATATAAATTTTCAAACTCAATACGTAAATGGCTCTCGGAAGATTCTTCCCGAAAAATTATAATGGTAATAGGAGGCGGAGGTCCTGCCAGAGCATACCAAAATGCCTGCAAAGAGGTTTACAAATTAAAAGGCAATCAGCTTACCGATAATGATGAAGCCGACTGGATAGGAATTGCGGCAACAAGACTTAATGCCCAACTTGTAAAAGCTATCTTTGCAGATCTCTGCCCTAATCCTGTAGTTTATGACCCCACAGCCGTGGAACTTTTTGCAGGGCAAGTACTAATTGCCGCAGGTTGGAAACCGGGCTTTTCTACCGATAATGATGCAGTCTTATTGGCAGAAAGATTTTCCGGAAATATGGTAGTAAACCTTTCAAACATAGCAAAAGTATATACCGATGATCCCAAAACCAACCCGAATGCAAAACCCATAGATTCCATATCTTGGGATGACTTTCTAAAAATCACAGGCAGAGAATGGATACCCGGTAAAAACACACCTTTTGACCCCGTAGCCAGTCTTCGTGCCCAAAAAGCAGGCATTAAAGTCATCTGTGCGGCAGGATCCGATATAGAAAATTTAGAAAACATTTTAAACGGAAAAGAATTTAACGGAACGGTGATAGGATAAGTGGAAAACTATTATGATATTTTAAACATTCCTAAAAATGCGGATAGTGAAGAGATAAAAAAATCTTTCCGTATTTTGGCAATGAAGTATCATCCCGATAAAAACCCCGGAGATAAAGCAGCAGAAGAAAAATTTAAAAAAGTAAACGAAGCATATTCGATATTGTCCGACACTGCAAAAAGACGGGAATACGATTTAAGGGGTCAAGCAAACAATACATATTATCAAAACTACGGTAAAAGAGAAAACCCTTTTGAAGATATTTTTAACAATTCCGAAAAAGGATTTGAAACTTTTACGTGGACATTTACACGAAAAAGCAAAAAAGAACAAAAACTTTCTGCAAAAGATGCCTTAATAGAACTTCTAACAGGTTTATGCTATATACTGTTAGGTATATTTTTAATCAGAAGTTTCATATTCTTAGGTATTTTCGGATTAATTTTATCGTTTTCCGTCATCTCTAACGGTATCCGTAAGATAAAAAAAGCTTATATGACCGTTTTCCGGTAAAACGTTTTTTGTATTTATGTTAAATAAATAGTCGCTTGAAAAAAAACTAAAAATATGGCATTATTATATAATGAAAATATAGATTATTTTATTTAAAAAGCCTAAAATTTTATAAAATGGAGTATGCATGAAAATTATTTTATTAACACTTGCCGTGTCTTTTTCTCTTTCGCTCATTTTGGGCTTCTTACTTGGAATTTTTAAAAGAATTTTCCACGTAGAGACCGATAAAACAGTAGCGGCAATTAGAGAATGCCTTCCCGGAGCAAACTGCGGTGCCTGCGGTTATCCCGGATGTGACGGATTTGCTGCTGCCGTAGCTGCCGAAGAAGCCCCCGTAAACGGCTGCCCTGTAGGAGCAGCTCCCGTAGCTCAGGCTATAGGAAAAATAATGGGAGTGGAAAGCTCTGCCGCCGCAAGGGTTGCAGTTTTAACTTGTCAAGGTTCCCATGATGTATGCCGCAATAAATGTGATTACATAGGTATAAAAACCTGCAAAGCTGCAAAAATTTCTATACAGGGTACAAAAGAATGCGATTGGGGCTGTATAGGTTTGGGCGACTGCGAAAACGCTTGTCCTTTTGACGCCATTCACATTGATAACGCAACAGGTCTTCCCGTTGTCGATTACGATAAATGTACGGGTTGTGCAGTCTGCGTTGCACAATGTCCTCAACATGTTCTTACTGTAGTACAAAAAGATTTAAAAGGAGCAATAGCTCTTTGCTCCTGCAAAAATCCGCGTAAACCGCAAATTATGAAAAACTGTAAACGCGGCTGCATTAAATGTATGAAATGCGAACGGAACTGTCCTACAGGTGCAATTAAAGTCATTGACGGAATACCCGTTGTAGACTACGCTCTTTGCGATTCTTGCAATAAATGTGTTGAAGGCTGTCCTACAAAAGTACTTGCACTTGCTCAAAATAAGATTATATATAACGAACAATGTACCTGCTGTCATTCTGCGTAAGTATTTAAAAGGCGGTTTTGTCCGCCTTTTTTTATAATTCGGTAAATCTTAATAACGGGGTAAATATGAAAAGCGGAATAGTTACCATTATCGGAAGACCTTCTTCAGGTAAATCTACTTTTTTAAATGCTGCCTGCGGCGGAAAAGTTTCAATCGTTTCGCAAGTTCCGCAAACTACAAGAAATGCAATACGCGGTATTGTAAACGCCGGCGAAACTCAAATCGTTTTTATAGACACTCCGGGCTATCATACTTCTCAAAAAAAACTAAATTTAAAATTACAAGAAATTGCAAAATCACGTCTTTTAGAAGCCGATGCCGTATTGTATTTGACAGATGCGTCCAGAGAATTTGGAGATGAAGAAGAAAATATATGCACATTATTAAAAGATTTACAAGAAAAACTTATAATAGGCATAAATAAAACCGACATAAAAAAAAATACCGATGTTTTAAAAACAAATCTTTTAAAAAAACTCCCCTCCGTTTGCCATGATAGAATTATAGAAATTTCTGCATTAAAAAAGAGCGGAATAGATAAAATAATCAATAATTTATCTTTAATTTTGCCCGAAGGAGAACTTCTTTATCCTTTGGAATTCTATACCGACCAAGATACTTCTTTCCGCATTACCGAAATAATACGCGAGCAGGCTATACTGCATACACACGACGAAATACCTCACGCACTTTATGCAAGTATTCAAGATGCAGAAATGAAAAAAAACGGAAAAGAGCTTTGGGTTAGAGCCTTTTTGTATGTAGAAAAAGAAAGCCAAAAAGCAATGGTAATAGGAAAAGGTGCTTCTTTAATAAAAAGTATACGGATAAAATCTATGGCAGAAATGCGTAAGATTTTTCCATACAAAGTTCAATTGGACTTACAGGTTAAAGTAAATAAAAACTGGCGGCAAAAAGACGGTATCATTAAATTTATAACGGAATAATTAATTACTTCCCAAAAAACTTGCAATGCCTGCACATACAACAGGTATCAAAATATTGTCAAAATCTTTTACAGGTAAAAGTTCTACAATAGTTCCGAAAAAAGCTATTATAAGACCGGTTTTAAAGCTGCCCGTGTAAAGAAATACCGAAATAAAAATTGCGGTAAAACAAACGGAAGATCCTGCAATCGTTTTATCTTTCATATTAAAAATATGCCTTTTACCCCAAATTTTACCGGCTAACCCCGAAAGCCCGTCTCCTAAAGCTAAAGAAATAATACCTACGGAAGCCGAATTTATTTTAAAAATAAGAAGAGTTAAAATAACTCCTAAAGAAAGAGTTACGGGACCTAAAACAAATTTACCCATATCCCGCTCGCGTGCAGCAAAATTTGTAATAAACGAAACAATAGATATTTTCGTTCCGCCCAGACGCATTTTTTCAAAAATGCAATAAAATAAGGTTATAACCGATAAACTTATTACCACAGGATAAAAAGCATATTTTGCAGCAAAAGGTACCGCTGCTGCACAAATATGTATAATCTTTCTAAAAACTTCTTTTGCAAGAATTTCCGCTTTCGGATTTTTAGAAAGTTTTTTGTATAGAAAGTCTTTAAGAAAATTCATATTTAGCTAAAAAAAACCTGCACAAAAAAAACTTGCAATTCTAAAATAAATGATCAAACTTAAAGTATCCACAATCGTTGTAATTAAGGGACCTGCCATAATAGCAGGGTCAAGTTTAAGTTTTTTTGCAATAATCGGTAAAAGTCCGCCTGTAAGTTTTGCAATCATAACCGTAATAACCAATGTTACACCTACACTTAAAGCAATTTGCATGTTTTTTCTGCCGATTAAAACGGATTTAAAAAAACTGACACTTCCCAAAATGGAACCAACCATAAGGGCAATTCTCAATTCTTTCCATAAAACTTTACGCCAATCTTTTAAAGTCAATTCTCCGGTCGCAAGACCGCGGATTATCAACGTTGAAGATTGACTTCCCGAGTTTCCGCCCGTATCCATTAGCATGGGAATAAATGCCATAAGTACAGTTACGGAGGCAAGTAAATGAGTATAATTTTCAATTATGGTTCCTGTAAAAGTTTCGGAAACCATAAGAAGTAAAAGCCAAAGTATTCTATGCTTTGCCAGTTGAAATACGCCCGTTTGAAGATAGCCCTCTTCGCTGGGCTGCATTGCGGCCATTTTTTGGAAGTCTTCTGTTGCTTCCTGCTCCATAACATCCATTATATCGTCAACGGTAATAATACCGATGAGGCGGTTTTCGTTATCGACAACAGGGAGAGCCAAAAAGCCGTACTTCTTAAAAGTGAAGGCAACCTTTTCCTGATCGTCATGGGTACTCACGCAAATGTACTCTTTATTAAAAATTTGTTCAATTTTTTTATCCCCATCGGCAAGCACCAAATCCTTTAAAGAAATAAAACCTTCAAGAATGCGGTTTTCATCGGTAACGTAACAGGTGTAAATAGTTTCGCTTTCCAAACCTATTTTGCGGATATAGGCAAGAGACTCTTCGACGGTCATTCCTTTTTTTAAGCCTACATACTCGATGGTCATAAGGCTTCCGGCAGAATCTTTGGGATATTTTAAAAACTGATTTATGAGCATTCGCTCTTCACTACCCGTATTTTTTAGTATTTTTTTGACAACGTTTGCAGGCATCTCTTCAACGATGTCTACCATATCGTCCAAAAATATTTCATCCAAGATGGAAACAAGCTCTTTATCGGTAGCTGCTGCTATAAAACGGCTTTGTTGTTCTGTTGGTAAAAGAGTAAAAACTTCGGCAGCCATGCTTTTGGGAAGCATACGAAACATAAGAATAGCATTTTGGGCGGGAGCTTCTTCAAGGAATTCGGCTATATCTACCTCGTTTAAATCTGCCAAAACACGCTGAACTTCAATATATCTTTTTTCGGAAAGCAGGTATTCTATAAATTCAAATTTATTTTCTTCTTGATCCATAAAGCCGGTCCTATTCTGTGATTTACTTCATAATATATCATTTTTTTACAAAAAAATATATGGAAATACATAAGAATCATGTTTAATTTTTAAAGATTACATAAGTCGGTCATTAATTGCTATTTTTATGTTATCGAAAATTTATGTAAAAAATGCTGTTGTCGATAAAATAATTTTAATACTTGCATTATTTAATAAAAAGAGTATAATATCATATAAATTAATATTGTTTTAGGTCTAAAGGAGGCTTA
>CAUTTN010000122.1:0-5495 GCA_963541225.1 uncultured Treponema sp. | reverse complement strand
TCAAAATATAATTGATGTTATGGTAATAGGAGAAGGACCCGGAGCGGACGAAGATATTCAGGGAAGACCGTTTGTAGGCAAGGCAGGGCAACTTTTGGATAAAATGCTTTCTGCAATCGATTTATTTAGAGACCACAATTGTTTTATTGCCAATATTGTAAAATGCCGTCCGCCCAACAATAGGGATCCTTTACCTGAAGAAAGTAATGCATGCCGCAAATTTTTGGAAGCTCAAATTACAGCTATAAAACCTAAGGCTATTCTTGCAGTAGGAAGAGTTGCTCTTCAAAATCTTTTAGATACGAAAGAAGGTATAACAAAACTTCACGGAAAGTTTTTGGAGTATAAGGGAATCCCTTTTATGGCAACTTATCATCCGAGTGCTCTTTTACGTGATGTAAATCTAAAGCGTCCTGCATGGGAGGATTTAAAGCTTTTCCGTTCTAAACTTGAAGAATTGATAAGATAGGGGTATGGTTTCGGTTATACAAAATCCATATTCTTGACAAAAGTAATTTACAAATATATAATAGCCTAAGGTGGGGGAGGTTCTAATCCTGCATGCCTGATTTGGCTTTAATGCAGATAAACGGTACTTTATATGAATAAAAAAGAAAAGAAAGCAGCTTTTTTTTCGGTAGAACGCTTTTATAAACATCCGCTTATAATGCTTATAACTATTTTAGCAATAACCTTGTTTTTTGGCTTACAATTTATTAGAATGCGCTTTGACAATAACAACTTTAGGTTTATTCCTAAAGACGATCCTGCCAGAGTAGCTGCCGAGAAAATAGCGGAAACTTTCGGCGATGAAGTACCTGTTTTGATCGGAATTCGGCGTCAAGTTTCTACTATATTAGATAAAGATTTTTTACTTGCCGTCCGCAAATTGGATTCGGATTTAAAAAAAATCGGGGTTCTTATAAAAAGTACTGTTTTGATAACCAATACAAAACACATAGAAGCCGGCAGTGAAGGCATTATAACAGATTTTCTTATAAGCGAAGATTTTTCCGGTTCCGATGAAGAGATAAGAGCAATAAAACGTAAACTTAGAGATTGGGATATTTATTCCAAGAGCCTTGTGTCGGACAATTTGAAGGCAACGCAAATCCTTGTTTTTCTTAACATAACAAATGCCGAAAGCGGTTCGCCTGAAGCCATCGATGTATGCCGCAAAATAATGAGACTCACCGAACAATGGAATTTTCCCGATTCGCAAATTTATCTTACGGGTATGCCTGTTTTTAGTGAAATTGTAAATGAAGCAACGGCTCATGATTTAACTTTTTTAATTCCTATTGTTATTGCTGTCGTTGTTGCAATTTTATTTTTTTCGTTTAGAAGATTTTCGGGAGTTTTTTTACCTCTTCTTACGGTAATAATGTCCGTTATTTGGTCTTTGGGGGCTATGGCTCTTTTCGGCGTGCCTCTTTCAATTCTTTCTACGATATTGCCTGTCATTTTAATTGCCGTAGGTTCTGCATACGGAATACATATAGTTAATCACTATTACGATGAAGTTACACAAAACGATAAAATTACAAAAGAAGAACATAAAAAACAAATAATAAAAGCTGTAAGCGAAGTTATCCGTCCTGTTTTTTTGGCGGCGATTACAACTTTTGCAGGCTTTGTATCTTTTTGTTTTACATTTGTAGTTCCTATTTTCGAATTCGGAGTTTTTTCCAGCTTCGGTGTTTTGTCGGCTTTTTTAATTTCCATAACTCTTATTCCAAGCATTTTAATTTTGCGGGGTCCTAAAGAACCGGCAATGAAATGGGCAAGAAAAACAGACGAACAAAAATCCGGCAAGTTGGATAGAGGTATAGCGTCTACATTTGTTTTAATTGCAGAGCACAGCCGTTCCGTAGTTTTTTTTACCGGCATTTTAATTTTTTTCTCGATTTTTGGAATAAAAAAACTTGTCATCGATAATATTTTTATGGAATATTTTGAAAAAGATGAACCCGTTGTACAATCGGATATTTTTATGCGTGAACAATTCGGCGGTTCAAAACTTTTAAATATGATTGTAAAAACTCAAGACGGGTCTTCGGTTTTGCGTCCCGATATTTTAAAGGCAGTTGACGAACTTTCCGTTTATTTGGAAAAAGAAATTCCCGATGCCGGAAAAGTTACATCGATTGTACCTTTAATTAAACGTATGAATCAGGTATTTAATGCAAATGAACCGCCCGATGGAATTAGGGTGCGGAATGAAAAAGTTGAAGATTCTGCCGCAGACAGTTTCGATGATTTTGGATTTTTCGGTGAAGAAAGTGAAGAACCCGATTTTATATTGAAGCAGGAAAAGCATATTTACACACAAGAAGAAATTATCGATCTTTTGCATAAGACCGTAAGCGAAAGAGAAAATGCAAATCTTTCTGCCGATGAACTTATGAGCGAGTTTGAAAAACAAATAAATTATAACGGAAAGGCTTATTATGAAATTCCTTTTGAACCGACTAAATACGGTAAAACTTCGCAAGAGGAACTTGTCGGTATAATCGAAAATTATGTTTCGCTTTTAGGGCAAAATGCCGACGGTTTTTTGGATAATAAAACCGAGCCTTCGGCTTTAAAAATAAATGTTCAACTTAAAACAATAGGACAAAAAGATAGCGATGCCGTTTTGGATAAGATAAATAAATTTGCGGAATTAAAATTTCCAAAGGATTTAAATATAGAAACAGGGGGCTTTGTCCTTATAGAAAAATCTTTAAATAATTTGGTTGTTGCTTCGCAGCTTATTTCGGTGGGTGTTTCTCTTTTTATTGTGTTTTTTATTTTGTCGATTTATTATCAGTCTGCAATTGCAGGAGTAATAGGAACAATTCCTTTAGGTATTTCGATTTTGGTAAACTTCGGGTTTATGGGTTTTTTGGGAATTAAGTTAAATATCGGAACAGCAATGGTTGCAAGTTTTGCAATAGGAATAGGCGTTGATTATACAATTCATTTTTTGGCAGCATATCATAAATATGTTTTGCAAAAAGAAAAAGATTTTCTTTACAATGCTTTTTTAAGTTCCGGGAAAGCTATTTTATTTAATGCAGTTTCGGTAGGTGCCGGTTTTGCGGTTCTAATGCTTTCCAAATTCAATATGCTTGCCGAACTCGGATTTTTAATATCTGTAATTATGATTACAAGTTCTTTAGGAAGTTTGACAATACTGCCGACACTTTTGAATTTATTAAAACCTAAATTTATTAAAAAAAAATTACCTATAGATAAAAAGCACAACAATTTTTTTTGAGGTTATTTATATTTTATTTTTATATGGAGGAATAAAATGAAAAAATTAATTTTTGGAATTTATTTTATTATGCTTGGTCTTTTTGTATTTGCTCAAACGGCTGACGAAATTATGGAAAAAACAAAGCAAAAAATTTCGTTTAAATCAATGGGTACCCGTTCCAAAATTGAAATTCAAAAAGACGGAAAAACATTAACAGCTCTTCTTATTGACCAATATTCTTCAAAAGATTCAAACGGATTACAAAGAACTCTTATCGAATTTAAAGAACCCGCAAATGCAAAAGGTATAAGATTTTTAATTACCGAACAAAAAAACGGTTCGGTAAGTCAGAGAGGTTATCTTCCCAAACTAGGTAAGGTACAAAGATTTTCTGCAGAAAATCAAGGAAATGAATCTTTTATGGGAACAGATTTTTCGTTTAACGATATTTCTTTTTTAAATAGAGATTCCAAATTGGATACGTATAAAATTTTACGTGAAGAAGAATTGCACGGAAAAATTTGTTATGTAATTGAGGCTTCTCCTAAAGATAAAAAATATATCTATTCAAAAACTATTTTATGGGTGGAAAAAAACGATAATGTTTTATTTAAAGCAGAGTTTTATGATACTGACAGTGTATTAAAAAAAGTAATGGAGTTTTTAAACTACAAAGCAGTATCCGGTATAAATACTCCGCATATTACAAAACTTACAACCGTTAATCTTAATACTTCCACAATTATACATCTTGAAAAAATTCAATACGGTATGACAATTCCTGAAGGCGTTTTTACAACAAAATATTTAGAAACCGGAAAGAGATAAAATGCGAAATTTTTTTTTAATTCCTGTTTTATTTTTTTTTGCGGTATCATTTCTTTTTGCTGAAGATGAACCTTTCGGTTTTGAAGAAGATACGGAAGAGGTTTCTAAAAAAATTTTTACCGTAAACATAGGCGGTAAATTTTATGCAGGGACATCTTTTTATTTTAACGATTTTCAAAATATAAAAAACGTTAGTTTAGATTTGCCTTTTTGGGGAAATATTTATTTAGATGCGACTTCACCGTTAACGGAAACTTATTTGAATTTTAAATTGAACGGCAAAACTCTTCCTATCGATTTAGGCAGTAAGCCTGAATTTTTTGTAAAGCCTTTGCTTCCTTTATGGATTGATCAGGCTTATATGCAGTTACTTGCAGGACCTGTGGTGCTGGGCGGCGGAATTAAAAAAATTACTTGGGGCAGGGCTGATTTTATGAGTGTTTTGGATATAGTTAATCCGCTTGATTATACTTGTGTATCTGAACTCTCAATTGAAAAAATTAAAATTGCCGAACCGATGTTTTATATGTCTGCTTATCTTCCTAAAGAAATGAAAATTGATTTTGTTTTTTTACCTGTTTTTGAAGGTCATCGACTTGCTAAAGATAAAAGATTTAATAATTTTGATTTTTCTATCAGGCATGATAAACTAAAGCCTATCAAAACAAATACATTGCAGTATTTTCAGGGCGGGTTTCGATATACGTCTTTAATAGATGAAATACACGATATAGGTTTTCAATACTTTTACGGTTTTTTACCTCTGCCTGCAATAAAAGAAGACGGTGAAATATTTGATTTAAAATATGACCGCAGTCATCAAATAGGTTTTGATTATGGAGTTCAACTCGGAGGAGCTGCAAATTTAAAAACAGAAATCGCAGCGAATATTACCGGCGATGTTAAAGGAAAAAATCCTTATAGCTATAATCCAAATATTGCTTGGTCTTTAGGTGCAGGCTATTCTTTTCCATATAATATTACATTAGGAATTTATGCTTCGCAGACAATACGGTTATTTCAATCGGGAGATAAAAAAGATCTTTTAAGTTCCGGTATCGAAAAGAAATTGAGTCCTACCGATACAAGATTACAGTTTAGTTTTTCACAAAAACTTTTGCGCGGTTCTTTGGATTTAAAAATTAATGTCATGGGAGGAATTGAAGATCGCGATGTTTTTATTTCATCCGAAATAAATTGGATTCTTGCAAGTATTTTACTCGATTTGCAGGTTGGCATTTACGCAGGAAATTCAAACGGAAAGTTAGGCAGACGTTTTAAAAACAACTTTATCAAATTCAGTATAGGATATGAGTTTTAAAAATAAATGCTTAATTTGAATTTCGTGTTTAATTTAACCGCAAAGTATTGAGTGTGTTGACTGTTTATTTTCATATAATATTTAACTTATTATAAAGCTATG
>CAUTTN010000121.1:0-5545 GCA_963541225.1 uncultured Treponema sp. | reverse complement strand
AGCAGTCGGGAAAAGATGTAAGACTTTTTACAAAGATAATAGGCAGGATGCAAAACATTATGGCGTTGAATAAATTGACGGAACCCGATTTTGACATTATAGAAGAAGCAGCAAAAACTATTTTTAAGAGGTAAAGGATGAAAAATAAAATTACAAAAGAGTTAATTACAAGATATAAATTAACTGAAGATGATGTAAAAATCATACAAACAATACATAAAGGACATGATAGCCTTCTAAAGACCCTGGGATCGGCAGCATGGCAAGCATTTAAAATAGGCAAACTTCTTGTTGTAATACGAGAAAAAGATCCTGCAAGTCCGTGGGGGCAAACCGTAAAAGATCTGTTTCCTTTTTCAATAACAACAGCAAATAACTATTTAAAAGTATATTTCAAATTTAGGGATAACCCTGAAGCTTTAGAAGGTATGAGTAAAACGGAGGCTTATATTGAATCGGGAGTAAAGGGGTTGATTGCAGAAAAAAAGGAAACTATCCCGGGCAGGCTGCAAATGGCAACAGATCAAGAAGAATTGGAGTTTGACCTTGAACAAATATTTAAAGTACCCTGCGTTTCAAAGGCAAAGTTAGAAAATTACAGAATAGAATCGGCAGGAAAAAACGGGCGTATCTGGATGATAGACCGGTCGGGAATGAGTATGCCTGTAGCCCAGCTTTACGCTATGCCGCCTGAAGGGTTTCCGGAAACAGAATACCACGAGCTTTTTAGGGAGGTTCAAATAGCTTTTGAAAGGTATTTTGAAAAGATAGAAATGTACGAAAAAATGGGTATTTCAAGCCCTGTTTATAACGGATATTAAAGGAGGTGTGAGATGAAACGAAGTTTAACGGTTCATTACAAATTAATCACAGGGAGGGAATGAGATGATTAAGACAAGTAAAAATTGTTACGGGCTTTTACAGGATAAGCTTACGGACATTGAAAGGGCAGCAACAGACGGTATTTTGAACGGAAATACCGAGCAAAGCTGTTTGGAAATTAAAACGCTTGTATTGGAAGCAATGCAAACGATTAACGAGAACTTTTATGTTGCAGACGATGATGAGCCGCCTGCAGCATAGTTAAACAAACGGTGTAAACACCGTTTGTTTAACAGTAAGTTTTGCTTCAAGCAAAACTTGTATTATTCGGATTCGAGTAAAAAACAAAAAAGAACAGTAGGAGGTTCTAAATGAAACAATTAAGGAACGTTTCACAAGTTGAAGACGCACTGCACCGTGTCGCAGAATTGGACATCGGAATTTCAGAGGTTGAAAATAAGGCATCCGAGATTATCAACAATGCTACAGCTGAAGCAGAGGCAGCATCGCGAGAAATGCTTACTGAAAGAGCAGAGCTTATAGAGCAAATTAAACATTACTCTGATAATCACCGTGAAGAATTGTATCTTAACGGTAAAAAATCCGCAGCTCTTACAAACGGGACAATAGGATACCGTAAGGGTGCTGATAAAATTGAGGTATCAGATGATACGGCAGAGCTTTTGGAGAAAGCAGGTTTTGCACACTGTATAAAGGTAAAAAAAGAGCCGGTAAAAGCAGCCCTTAAAGGCTTTAGCGATGACGACCTTTGCAAATTTGGAGCCACCCGAATTAAAGGAAGCGAATCGTTTTATGTTGAAGCCTCAGAGGCTTGCATTAAGTCCTTATCTAAGGGTGCTGCCTAAACCGGACATTAATGTACTTTAATTAAAAAGACAGAAGTTTGTCAATGTACTCCCGTTTTTATTAAAACGGGAGTTTAACAGGAGGGAATAAATGTTACAAGACAGAAATAAAAAGCTAGCGGCAATACACATAGCAAAAAAAGAATTAAAGTTGAACGATGAAGCATATAGGGCAATTCTTTCCGGGGCAGGGGTTTATTCGGCTTCGGAAATAAAAACGGAAAATCAATACACAATAATAATGCAGGGTTTTAAAAACTTAGGCTATGTTTTAATCAAAAAGAATAAAAGTAATTATTCTTTTAAAAATCAACGAAGCGGAGGAGGGAAAGATCGCCTTACGAAAAAACAAGAATACTATATAAGAGGTCTTTGGGATTTGGCAAGCAGAGTGCGAAGTGAAGAAAGTTTAAATGCCTTGATTTTAAGAATAGGTAAAGTCATAGATATATCGCATTTGACGGTTAGGAATGCAAGCAAGGTAATTCTTGCATTAAGGGATATTTGTAAAAAAGCGGGATTTAATCCCGATTCAAAACATAGTTAAAGAGCGTTTATTTTAATGATATTTCTTTAATTGTGCAAATTTAAAGGGGGGTTAAAATGTTATTAACACCAATTGAAACAGCAATTATAATGACGGCTATTGAAGGAAAACTTGTTACACCAAGACAAGTTTATTACAGATTAGAAATGTATTTAATACTGGGCGTTAAGGTAGGCACAGCATTAAGAATTCCTGAAAAAGAAATAGAGGTTTATTATGACGATATTGGAAAGCGAGGGCTTGGAAGAAGAGTTGGAGAGTTTACCGGATATATTAAACATAAAACAAACAGCATCCTTTTTGAGAATGAGTTGCATAAGTTTATACCGGCTGATCTCGAACGGGCAATTAAAAGCGTTACACAGTGGAGACGGAAAAACTTGGAACATAAGCAAAAAAGAAATTATAAAATTTTTGAACAAAAGGGAAACAATCAACTTGAATTTAACTTTGCCGCTTGATTGTTAATACGGCATATTCAAATATTTTGTAATCATTAAAGCGTTTTCTTTAATTTAGAAAACGCTTTTTTTTGTTTTATTTTATTTCTGCGCTCCGTAAACTTTATTTAAAAAAATTATAATGAACGGTATGAATATAGAAAAACAAATTTTGACCGTAAATAAATTTTCTCGTCCCGCCGCAAAGTTGATAGGAGTGCGGGGTGTTGTAATCCATTGGGTAGGAAATGCCGGAAGTACGGCACGGGCAAACAGAAATTATTTTGAAAATCTTAAAAATCAAAAAGATATTAAAAATGCCCGTTATGCATCGGCTCATTTTATTATAGGTTTGGATGGAGAAATAATACAATGCCTGCCGACAGGCGAAATGGCTTATCATGTAGGAGCTGCTTCTTACCGCTTAGGAATAACCGAAAGGTTAAGTACTTATCCGAATAACTGTACGATAGGGCTTGAGCTTTGTCATCCCGATTGGACGGGCAGATTTACTGATAGCACATACGGGGCAGCTGTTGAGCTTACGGCAGTCTTATTGAAACAGTTTAATTTAAATCCGCAAAAAGATATTTACAGGCATTTCGATATTACGGGGAAAATATGCCCTAAATATTTTGTAGAAAATAATCAGGCTTGGAATAACTTTAAAGCAGATGTAGAAAAGGTTATTTTAACCGGCACAAATAGTACCGGCTAAAATACCGGCGAGTTTGCTTACAGCAAACTTGCTCTAAGAAAAGTTTTTAATAGGCATTTTATAAATGCCAAAAAATAAACAGGAGGTCTTGTTATGGGATCATTGATGGGTTTTTTACCACTGTTTGTAGTGGTTGCGGTGATGTTGACGGTTATCTTTACCGAGCTTGTAAAGACGCTGGATAAAAAAAATCGCTTAAAAGGTTATCGCGTGTGGGTGCCTGCTTTGTTTTCGGCGTTCTTTGCATTCCTTTTATGGCACGGGGCTTTTTTTGCACCGCGTGAGGTTTGGTTTTGGTGGGCTACAATCTTAGGGCTTTCGGCATTCTTTTATGAAGCTATATTAAAAAAGATAAAAGAAGCGTGGCATGAAGATTATACTTAGTAAGATTGTAAAAACTGTTGCAGCCGTGTTGTCCGCGGCTGCGGCTTTCTTTGTATTTATTTTTTTTAGTAACAGAAAAAAAATAAGACAAAAAATTGATAATGCAAAAATAAAGGCTCAAAAGGAAAAGGAAAGTGTTTATGAAAAAATTAAAAAAAGCGATGGCAGCGATCTTGTTGACAATGCTTGTAATGCAGATGAGTTACACTCAATCACAAATGGTATTAAACAAGATGCCGCAGAAACGATTCAACATAAAATTAGCGAAGCAGGTTTATAGCAAAGAGGAAGTAGAAAAAATTTTACTTATCTGTTTAGTCGAAATGAACAAGAACATAGATGCTTCTTTTGCAGAAGGCTATAAACAAGGGCTGCTTGCAAGTGCTCCCGATGCCGAATATTACAAAACACTTTCTTTAGAACTTGAAAGAGAAGTCAAAAGATTAAACCATAAGATGAATGTTCCTTGGTGGAGTATTCCTATTTCTATTTTAGGCGGAACGGCATTAGGGTTCGGATTTGCTCAAATAAGGCGGTAAGTATGGGATTTGAACAACTGATTATAGCCGCTCAGAATTGGGGGCCTACGGCAATTTCAACGATTATAGCTTTTGTAATTTCTTATTTGATCCGGCAGCAAAAAAAGAATGCAGAAGAAGATTTTGATCGTGAAAAGAAATTAAAAGAAAGTCTTTCAGGCGGGCTTAACCGTATGGAAGAAAAATTAGATAAAAACTTTTCGGAATTAAACGGAAGGCTTGATGTGCATGAAAGGCGTATTTCCGTTTTAGAAATTGAGGGTGCAAGGAAAGAAGATTTGCACAGGGAATTAGGAGGCTGGAGGAGCGAGATTAACAGATTGCAGGATTTGATAATATCGCAAAACAATACGACTATGCAAAAGATTATCGAATTATGGAGAGATAAAAAATGATAAAACCTAATATTTTGCGTGGGGAGGTTTTAGAAAGTCTTTATAAACTGTACCCCGACGGTGCAAGTGATGATTCGCTTCATTCCATTTTTTTTCAGTACAATAAATATGAAGCGGTAACAAATGCAATCAATTATTTACTGGATAAAAAACTTATAAAGAAAATTGAAGAGCCGGATTTGTTCGCTGCCGGTGCGGTTTTTGTACGTTATAAAATTACACCGGAAGGAATAGATTTAATAGAGGGTTCGGTAAAAAGTATACCGGGTATTTTAATCCCCCGACGAGGTTAAGTATGGGAGCAAAAAGCAAGGCAGAAGAATTTGGACTTGTAGAACTCATTATAGATAAATGGGAAGGCGGAAAAAATACGATAGTCTATGTTACCGAAGAGGTCAATAAAAAAATTCAGGAACTCGGTCTTAAGGTTTCGATAAGCCGTGAGGGAATCCGCCGCGTAATAAAAAATCATAAAGAAGAAATAGAAGATTTTAAACATAATCTTGAAACGGCAAAGGCTCTTGCAGAAGTTTTAAAAGATAATCCGGGAACGGAGATTATTGAAAGTGCTGCCGTGCAATTTGCAACTCTTATTCAAAAAGAAGTAAGGTCTATTCAGAGTATTGAATTTGAAGACCCGAAAGAACTTGCAAATGCAATTACAAAACTTGCAGATTCACAAGTTAAACTTTCCAATTACCGAACCAAAGCAATTAAAGCCCTGGAAAAAGCAAAGGAAGAAATAAAAAAAGAATTACAAAATGCAATTAAAAACGACACCGACCTTTTACAAAGGCTTTATGTAATCATCGATAAGGTTGAGGTTAAATAATG
>CAUTTN010000120.1:0-5738 GCA_963541225.1 uncultured Treponema sp. | reverse complement strand
AAAATAAAAACCTGTTTTGCCTTCTGCGCAAACAACATCAATAATTTTCATATTTAATACTCCTTAAAAAATATAAAAAAGTAAGTTTTCCTAGTTTAAAATTTATGAAATAGAACTTTCTTGATTTAAATTATAGCCAAATATAAAAAAAAATCAACGACCTAAGTTTTATATACACTATTAAGCAGCAATCAAAATATTGATAGTCTTTACGGGAAGGTCTTTAAAATCTGACTCTTATTTCTCTCGGATAATATGTATTAAGTCCCGGTGCCCATGAAGTATAAATTCTTGTATCATCAATGGCTCCGAAAGGATTGTAATAAACGGGATAATTTTTATTTTCGACAATTTCGAATTTCGGATTAACAATAGATTTGTCGCAATTAAATACTACGGGAAATTTTTTAGGGTATGTAATATCGCAAAAAAAAGTATAATCATAACATGCGAAGAAAAACTCTTTTGTTTTTAAAGCTTGTAAGTCTATATAAAATTTATAACTTACAATTCCGTCTTTTTGCCAAACAGAAAATTTATTTCTATCTACATTTTTTGGTGAAGTCCGATTGTTTCCTTCTCTGATAAAAATAAAATAATAATAATTTTGTGTATAGGTAAAAAAATTATCGTAAACATCAAAAGTTTCGGTTTTACTGAATTTTCCGTCATAATTTAAATCATATCCGCTTATAACATCGGCACTGAAAAATCTATCGAAAGTCCATGTAACATAAGCCCCTTGTAAAATTTTACCCGAAAAAACAAACTCCACTTTACTTGTAAAAAACATGTGAGGATGAGAAAAAAGCAGATTTAGCGAAAATATAAAGACAAAACAAAAAATTATTTTTTTCATTAAGACAGCTACCCATACATTAGTTATAAAACAAATAAAGTTATAAGATGATACACAAAAGCCCTTGTTTTATCAAAAAAAATAATGTATAATAAAAATATGAAAAAGAGAACTACAAAGATTGGAAGTATAACACCTTCCAAAGAAGATTATCTTGAAAGGATATACGATTTATCCTTGGTGGACGAAAATGTACGCTCTGTAGATGTTGCAAGAGCTTTAAATGTTTCAAGAGCAAGTGTAAATAAATCAATAGGCGGATTAAAAGAAGACGGTTATATTGAACAGGAGCATTACGGAGCCATTACGCTTACCAAAAAAGGCAAACTGGTTGCAAAAGAAATAAGAGTAAAGCATAATACAATACGTGCGTTTTTAATTAATATACTTAATGTAGATTATGAAACAGCCGATTTTGAAGCATGCGAAATGGAACACACCATAAGCAAGGATACGGCAAATAAGTTGGCAGCGTTTTTGGAAAAAGAGGGTGTAAAAATAGGTACTGAAGCTGACGAGCAAAAATAAAGTTTTATGCGGATTTGTATCCTGTTAATTTATTGTTATAAGGCTTAGATTATTTGCCATCGTCCCGAATTATTAACAATACGTTTTGACGGCATCGAGAGTATGCGACCGTCTTCTCCTAAAAGAGAAATCATTTGAGTTAAAGGGTTGACTTCGGTAATTTTAAAGATTGTATCGTCATAGAGGAATTTTATGCCCTCGGGCGGCATTGTTTTGCGTGCTTCGGCATAGCAATCATATTCATGAGCAAGACAGCATAAAAGTCTTCCGCATTGACCCGATATTTTTGTGGAATTAAGGGAGAGATTTTGTTCTTTTGCCATTTTTATAGATACCGGTTTTAATTTATCCGTTACGGAATGACAGCAATAAGGTCTTCCGCAACAGCTCAGCCCCCCTATCATTCTGGATTCGTCACGTACCCCTATTTGCCTAAGTTCTACGCGTATTTTAAAAACGGAAACAAGATCTTTTACAAGTTTTCTAAAATCTATTCTGGAACCTGCGGTAAAAAAGAAAAGCACTTTGGGTTCATCAAATAAAAAATGACAAGCAATGAACTTCATATCGAGATTATTGCCGGAAACTTTTTCTTTAAAAATCTTACCTGCACTATTTTCTTTTTTTATATTTTCTTCAATAATTTTTAAATCATCGTCTGTTACGCGGCGTATAATTTCTACAACATCGGAAGGATCCGAATTTAACGGTGTTTTGACTATACCGCAAAACTTTGCGGCATCATTTCCGTAACGCGTGGGAATCAAAACCAAATCGTCTTTTTTTAAATTTAAATCGACACTTGAGGTGGCATAAACCGTTTCTTTCGAGTATTCCAGAATTAATTGGTATAAAGGAGAAGGAAAGTCCTCCGGTCTTGCCGCTTTTTTTATCGGCTGAATATCGGTATCTTCAAGCGAAGATATATCATCTATATTTTCATCGTAATTCATTATTGTTTTCCTTAATTTATGTTGTAAGGTCTATTAATAAACCTTTAATTTCGTCCAGCCGGGCTAGAATTTTAAGTTTGTCGAGCTGGTTAAACAAAAGTTCTTTTGTTAAGTTTTCAATTTTTTCGTCTATAATCTTTACAACAAAATAATTATTTTTTTTCATTTGGTCTAAATTGCATGTTATTACTGATTTTACATCAATCGAATGGTTTACGGCAAAATTTACAAAAGAACGCACTGCTCTTTTATATTTATTAATCGTGTCTTCATTTACATTCTCAGCCAAATCGGCTCCACAGGAGTATACTTTATCTTGTAATACTGCGATTATGTCCCTTACGGCTTGTTTTCGTTGCTCGGGGGTTAAACCTTCAAGTTGTAATTCATAATCGGGTTCCTGTATTTTTTCGGAATTTAAATCTAAAATTCCTTCCAGGAAAGATTTATGTTTTTTTATTTTTTCGGATTTTTTTTGCTTGGTTTTTTGTAAGTCCGTTTCTCTAGGTAAAAGTGAAGCAGCATTATGTACAGAGGAAATATAGGAAGTAGTATCTATTGCATTTCCCATTTAAAACTCCTTAGAATGAATTAAGAGTTGAAGCCGCGAGTCCCTGTCTGTTTCTATATTCTTTCTCGGCTTTTTCAAATTCGGCTTCGTCATTGACTGCAAAACAAGCCCCATGAAAAAGCACATCTTCTTCTATTTTTATTTTTTTTGTTAAAATTGAACCTAACACAAGACCCGAAGACAAAATAACAACTCCTTCCGGTGCTACTACATCTCCTTGAACCATTCCTCCAATAGTTACGGAGCGGGCATGTATGTTCCCTCTTATCCTGGCTGTTTCTGCAATTATTATACGTCCGGGAGTATCTATATTTCCATCAATATCTCCGTCAATCCGTAAAAAACCCGGAACAGAAAGACTTCCCTTAATAAAACTTCCTTGTCCTATTATCGTATTGATAGAAATATCGTCAATGAAGTTTCCCATTATTATTTTTTGCGTCCGGAACGTTTAATATTCAAATATTTAATCGGATCGACAATATCCGAACCTATGTGAACTTCATAATGAAGGTGAGGTCCTGTAGACATACCTGTATTTCCTATATATCCTATTACCTGACCTTTTTGAACATGCTGACCTCTTGTTACCCTAAACGAATCCAAGTGTGCATATCTGGTAAAAAAACCGTGTTTATGCTTTATAATAACATAATTTCCGAAACCGTTTATATCCGTTTCCACATTAATAACTTGTCCGTCAGCAGTCGCCATTATAGGATCTCCTTTCCGTCCCGTGGAAAGGTCTATACCTGTGTGGATATACCATTTACCACTGAAAGGATGTCTGTTTTGTCCGAATGCCATTGAAATATGCCCTATACCTCCTTTTATGGGCCAAAGGCTTGGAATATCGGAAAAAAGAGCCATTTGAGTATCCATCAGTTTGCCTATTTCCTGAATCGGCTGAACCGAATCGTTTAAAAATGATGCCAATTTTTGAATTTCGGTAGTTTCTTTTATTGACCCATGGGCTTTTTCTTGAACATTAAACAACATCGATAAGTCATTAGCTGCATCAAATTCACTACCGGTTTCGGTAGCCGACTGTAAGCCTAAAGAAGTTAAGGTTGAAGAAAGAACCGTTTGGAACGGTTTTGCATTTTTTAAAAGTTCGGAAGTTTCGGTTTTTAAAATATTTAAACTTGCCTGCGCTTTTCTGGTTTCTTCCTTTAATTCCGAAAGCCGTTTTGCGGAAGCAACCGATTCGGTTGTAAACCAAAAAAACAAAGCAACTACTCCTACAAAAATAGTCGATACAAAAACTATAGAAAAAATACTTGCTTGAAAATTAAGAACTTTCTTTTGAGAGTGCGGAACAATCATTATTGTAAGTTTTTTCCGCCCGCTGTTTACAAATCTCCTAAAAATTTCAAATATGCTTATAAAACAATTTTTAAAGAAAAACGAAAAAGATTTTACAAAATTGTTTTCAAATTTTTTATATGTTCGTGTTCTAGACACTGCATTACTCCTCAATAAACTAAATCATTTAATTATACCACATAATCAAATAATATGTCAAATAAAAGACAAAAAAAAATCATATTCTTTGACAAATTATCGGTATTTTTATACTAAAACTTAAAACTTCCGCCGATTTGTATGACGGAGTTTTCATTATAATAAAAGATTTTTCGGCAGCCTTTTTACGAAAATAGATTTAAACAGCGTATTGCGGAAGATGTTAAAAGAATGGTATAATCGAAAAAATAAATCTTATGGAGTTTAAATGATGAAACAAAAATTCGTTATTTTACTAATTATTTTTGCTGTTTTTAGTCTTTTTTTATCGTGTTCAAAAAAAGAAGAAAAAAGAGATTTGGTAATGATTTTTTTGCCGAATGAATCGAACAGTTCTATGCAGGATGCCCGTCAGGCATTTAAAGAGATTTTAGAAGAAGCTGTAGATCGTAAAGTGGAAATAAAAACCACAACGGATTACAATATAGCTTTGGAAGCTATAATTGCCGGAAAAGCGGATATGGCATACATAGGAGCCGAGGGGTATATTAATGCACACAAACGTAATCCTGCAATTATTCCATTGGTTACTAATTCGGGACCAAGCGGAACTTTGGAAGACGCAAAATATCACAGTTTTATTGCAGTTTTAAAGAAAAATGCCGATCTCTACAAAACGGGAACGGGCTATGATCTTTTAAAGCTGAAAGGTAAAACAATATCTTTTGTTTCGCCGAGTTCTACTTCAGGATTTACAATTCCGGCATCTTTATTGGTTTCACGTTTTGGTCTGAATAATACCGATGAGCTTATTCAAACGCATGATATATTTTCTAACGTACTTTTTGCGGGTTCGCATCAGGGAGCTCAAGTCAATCTTTTTAGAAAAGATTCGGATGCCGCGGCTTTTGCAATTCCTCAAACTATAGGTGTTTACAGGTTGCTTGAGGGGGAAGCTTATGCTACGGGTGCAAGTTACAGGGTCGAAGAAGGTGCAGATGAACCTTTCGGAGAATTTGCCGGAAGCGAAATTACGATCATACAGTCTATTCCGGTATTAAATGCACCGATAGTTATTAACAGTGAAAATGTTTCCGAAGAAGATATTCAAAAAATCAGAGATGCCCTTACTTCGGAAAAAACGGCAAACAATCCCGGAATTTTTAAAATAAAAGATTCCGGCAAAAAAGGTATGTATCCTAAATATACCGATAAAACCAGGCTTGTACAGACTCAAGATTCTTGGTATGATCAGATCCGAAGTTTAACAAAATAAATTGTTTTGCATGGAACTTCTAACGTCTTTCTGTCTTAGAAGTTCCAATAAATTTAAAGAAAAATCTAAATGAGCAAATATCCTTTT
>CAUTTN010000119.1:0-5824 GCA_963541225.1 uncultured Treponema sp. | reverse complement strand
GGCGGAAAATGTTTATTTTTTCAAAAAGAATATGTACGCTGTCTTCAACTTTTAAGCGGTTTTATTTCTAAAAATCCCAAATCGCTAAAAATTGCGGAGGCTCTTATGTATTTAGGTCTTTGTTATAAGGAAATGGACAGACCCGACAAAGCCGTAGCGTTTTTCGATAAAGCCGCTTTATTGGCAGGTCCTTTATTGTTACCTAAGATAAAAGAATTACAAGCCGAATGCGGTGCACTATTGGAGGAAAAATAGAATGTCTGATCTTTATTCTTCTTTTTCAAGATTTGCAAAAAAATTCCCTAAGGGTTCCGTTATTTTTTCGGAATTTGAACCGGGTTCTTCTTTTTATTTGGTTCAATCGGGAAGAGTTCAGCTTATAAAAATTATAAACGGCTTTGAGAAGAACCTCGATATTTTGCAGCCCGGAGAAATTTTCGGCGAAATGGCTATTATGGACAATTCTCCGCGCTCGGCTTCTGCAATAGCTTATGATGATGTTGTTGCTTTGGAATTCAATAAAGAAAATTTTGAAATATTGATGAAAGGAAATCCGGCTATTGCTTTAAGACTTTTAAAAACCTTTGTCCACAGGATTTATTCGCAAAAGCGCAGATTTATGATTTTAACTATAGAAGATAAATCGGCAAGAATAGCCGACGTTTTTTTGATGTTGGATGAAACCGTTGCAAATCTTGACCGCTCTACCGAAATGAGAACATTCGAAATTACGATTGAAGATGTTTCGCGATGGGCAGGGTTGTCGGTGGAAGACACGCAGGATGGAATACGTAAATTTGTAGATCAAGGCAGAATTTCCATTTATGACGATAAAATCACTGTACAAAATATGACGGATCTGATGCGTTATGTTAATACACGGCGGGGTAAAGATCACAGTTTATATATGATGTAAGGACTTTTTAATGAACAACAAAAAAGATTATTTTCTCCCTTTTATTTTAACATTGACAGTTATTGGTGCAGATCAAATTTCTAAAATTTTGGTTGTAAAATATATGCTTCCTTATGAAATAGCTTATTCGCTTTTTGGGGATTTTTTAAATTTACGCTTGGTTTATAATACGGGTGCCGCTTTTAGTTTCGGGGCAGGTTTAAATCAAATACCCCGTTTAATCGTTTTGGGAGCTTTACCTTTGGTTGCATTGGGTGCATTGCTTTTTGTTTATTTTAAAAAGGACTACTTCACAAAAGCTCAGCGATGGTTTATCTGCGGAATTATAGGCGGCGGACTGGGAAATCTTTTGGACAGATTTTTTAGAACCGACGGCGTTGTAGATTTTATTGATGTAAAATTCTACGGACTTTTTGGTTTTGAAAGATGGCCTACATTTAATCTGGCAGATTCGTTTATTGTTTGCTGCGGAATAGGTTTATGTATAACGCTGATTATTCAATCGTATAAAGAAAAAAACGAACCACATAAAAATTCCTGATTTTATACATTTATAATGGAATTCGGACATAAATATCCGCATTTTCCATATTCTCCTATTGACTATAGTTTTTTTTTTATGCTAACCTCCACTTATGAAAACTCAAGATAAAACATTACCGTTATTGCTAAAACGGATTTCGGAACAGTATCCCGATACGGCTGCTCAGATGTTTAAAGGAGAAGACAAAGAATTTTATACGCTTTCGTACAGAGAGTTGTATGAAACTGTTCTTGACTTTTCTGCAGGGCTAATTTCCATAGGCTGTAACCAAAGGGATCATATCGGATTAATTTCAGATAATAGAAAAGAATGGCTTCATATAAGTTTTGGGATTATGAGTATAGGTGCAGCCGATGTACCGCGCGGCTGTGATGCTACGGAACAGGAGATTTCGCATATTTTGTCTTTTGCCGAATGTAATTCTGCCGTGCTTGAAAATGAATCTCAAATACATAAGGTATTTAAAAATGCGAATAAAATTCCTGCTTTAAAAAATATTATTGCCATCGATGATGTAGACTTTAAAAAAATTATCGACATTTATGACTTAGGTTCAAGACAGTTTAATTTTTATACGTATTCGGATTTAATTGAACTTGGAAAAAATGCCAGAAAACAAGGACAAGTAAAACCGGAAGATTATCTTGAAAAAGTAGAGTCCGATTTTTATGCTTCCATTATTTTTACTTCGGGAACTACAGGAAATCCCAAAGGCGTAACAATGACTCACACAAATTTTTTGGCACAGTTAGAAGAACTGCCGTCCAGAATAATTCTTAAACCCGGAGAAAAAGCTATATCCGTGCTGCCTGTATGGCACTCCTTTGAAAGAGCCTGTGAATATGTTATCATGAAGTCGGCAGGAACATTGGCTTATTCAAAACCCATCGGCAGTATTCTTTTGGAAGATATGCTAAAAATAAATCCGACTCTTTTTCCGTCAGTACCACGTATTTGGGAATCTGTTTACAACGGCATATATAAAGCCATGAAAAAACGCAGTAAACTTTTGTATTCTCTGTTTTTATTTTTTATTGCTGTCGGAATTAAAACTATGCGTTGTCATAGACGCATAACGGGTAAATGCCCGCATTTTTCAAAATCTACAAAAATTATTTATCCTATAGTTTCATTTATTCCGTTTATTTTGCTTTCTCCTTTGTATCTCATCGGTGAAATCCTTATTTATAAAACTATACGCAAAAAACTTGGAAATAGTTTTAAAGCAGGTATTTCGGGAGGAGGAGCCTTGCCGCCTAATGTAGACGAATTCTTTTGGGCTATCAGAGTACATATAATGGAAGGCTACGGAATTACCGAAACGGCTCCGGTTGTTTGTGTACGTCCTATGCCCCGTCCCGTTTTCGGAACACTTGGTAAACCTCTTTCTTGTTTTGAATTTAAAATTACGGATAAAAATGGAAATGAACTTGGTTTTGGGCAAAAAGGAGTTTTAAAATTAAAAGGTCCTGCGATTACTAAAGGGTATTATAAAGATCCTGAACAGACTGCTCAAGCTATAGACAAAGACGGCTGGTTTGATACCGGTGATTTGGCTTTAACGACTGTAGATGGAGAATTGATTTTACGCGGAAGGACAAAAAGCACAATTGTTCTTAGAGGCGGTGAAAATATTGAACCTGTTCCGATAGAAGTAAAACTGCAAGAATCTCCTCTTATAGGTACTGCCGTAGTATTGGGGCAGGATCAAAAATTTTTAGGAGCGTTACTTACCGTAAATGCCGATAATTTAAAAGCATGGGCAGAAAATAACGATCTTAGAAACCGTAATATAGCGGAACTGGTGCAGGAAATTGATGTACAAAAAATGTATGAGTCGGAAGTTGCACAGCTTATTAATTCCAAGACAGGTTTTAAACTTTTTGAAAGAATTAATAAAATAGTATTATTGCCTGAAGAATTTAAGGCGGGACAAGAATTGTCTGCAAAAGGCGAAATTATGCGTCATAAAATTACAGAGATTTATAGTCGCGAAATTGAAGAGATGTTTAAATAAATAACGAATACAAAAAAAAGATTGAAACAAAGTTTCAATCTTTTTTTTGCGGCGAACTGGACTTGAACCAGCACACCCGTTAGAGCATCAGCACCTCAAGCTGACGTGTCTACCATTCCACCACCGCCGCAAATGTCTGCGTACTATATCAAAAAACAAAAAAAAAGTCAATATATTTAGCAAATTATATTGAAAATTAGTAAGCTGTAAGGTAAGAGGCTGTAAAATGGATTTATTTGTTTGAAGATTTCAAACTTTTAATGCAGTGCATTAGATACTACATGTATTCCTGTTTACTTAATTGACTTTTTTTAATAAATGCTATAAAATATTAATATAAATTCGATAGAATTTATAATTTTAATTTGGAGATACGATATGTATAGATGAGTTTTTGCCGCGGAGGTAATTTTACTTCAAGTTTTACGTTTAAGAATGCAGAGAAAACTGTAAAATGAGATGAGGCAATTATGAAATTTGTGCAGATTTATTCCGTTTTACATTTATTCTTTTCTTAAAAATAGTCTACATTATAGTTTAAAATATATGCTGTTTATCTAATTTGGATTATTTCAAGCGTTTTTATTCGTACGGAAAATTCAATATCCCGGCACATGGCGTTAAGATTTGTGCCGAAACTAATAGAGATGAATCCGGCTTGCAATACCCTTTTAAAAACAACATACCCCAGTGCTTTACTGTCAGGTTGTTGGTTTCGGGTTAAGTTGAATTTACTTTCCGTAAAAAACAATTTTTATCGTATTGTATTTTACCGCAGATATGCGGAATTTTATTGGGGGTGTTTATGAAAAAACATTTCATGGTAATTTTAACGGGAGCATTAATCGGTATTGCTGCTCTTGTTTTGGTTAAGTTAGGGAATCCCGGAAATATGGGATTTTGTATTGCCTGTTTTTTGCGTGACATTGCAGGAGCTTTAAAACTTCATAATGCGGCTGTAGTTCAATATATACGTCCTGAAGTAATAGGTCTTGTTATAGGCTCTTTTGCTCTTGCCTGTGTAAAAAAGGAATTTAAACCCAGAGGTGGTTCTGCTCCTTTTACCCGTTTTGTTTTAGGCTTTTTTGTAATGATCGGAGCTTTAATGTTCTTGGGTTGTCCTTTAAGAATGTTTTTAAGGTTAGGTGCAGGCGATTTAAATGCCATTTTCGGTTTGGTAGGTTTTATTGCAGGTATTATAATAGGCATAATCTTTTTAAACAAAAACTTTTCTTTAAGCAGAGCTTATAATCAGTCAAAACAAGAAGGTTTCTTGCCAGTAGCTGTTATGGCAAGTCTTTTATTATTACTTTTGGTATTCCCGTCCGTATTGGCATTTAGCGAAAAAGGCCCCGGCTCTATGAAAGCTCCTGTTTTTATAGCTTTGGGGATAGGGCTTATTGCCGGTATTTTGGCTCAAAGAAGCCGTATATGTACTGTAGGAGGAATTCGGGATGCAATAATGTTAAAAGACTTCCATCTTTTATGGGGCAGTCTTTCTATTTTTGTAGTAGTTCTGATAGGCTCATTAATTTTAGGAAAATTCAACGTGAGTTTTGCAGGACAGCCGGTTGCCCATAGCGACGGACTTTGGAACGCTCTCGGTATGGTACTTGTCGGCTGGGCAAGCGTTTTATTGGGAGGTTGTCCCTTACGCCAACTCATATTGACAGGAGAAGGAAATACCGATTCTGCCGTTACCGTTGTAGGTTTAGTTGCAGGTGCCGCCTTTGCACATAACTTTGCTCTTGCTTCTTCTCCGAAAGGACCTACAACAGCAGGAATGATAGCAGTAATAATCGGCATTGTTGTAACTGCATTTATAAGTCTGTACTATTCGATAAAAAATAAGTAAGGAGAAAAATATGGCTGATATTATAATCGATACGAGAGGACTTTCTTGTCCCGAACCTGTTTTAAAAACAAAAAAGGCTTTGACAGTAAATAAAGAATTTGAAGTGCTTGCAGATAATGAAACTGCAAAAGAAAATATATTAAGATTTTGTTCATCGGCAGGAGCTAAAGCGGAAGTAACAGCCTCCGGAGATGAATGGAAAATTTCGGTAAAAAAATGAAAGGAGAATATTTAGTAACCTTTCATACACATTATGACTCTCTTGTATGTTTTCGTTCATTAAAAGAACATGCACTTACTCAAAGCGGAGTTTTGGCAGTAAAATTAATTCCGGTACCGAGGTCTGTAAGTTCAAGCTGCGGTACCGCACTTCGCCTTAATTTTGAAGATAAAACTTCCTTTGACATCGGTCTTGTTGGCGGCTTTGAATACGAATCGGTTTTTGAAGCCGATGCAGAAAACTCTTATACAAAATTATAAAGCAAAAACGGA
>CAUTTN010000118.1:0-5827 GCA_963541225.1 uncultured Treponema sp. | reverse complement strand
ATTAATCGGAACTAAAATATGCCGGTTATTTTTGTTATACAAAAGTTTCCGGCAAAGTTTTAACGATGAGGAACTTTCATCAGTGTATTTTTTTGAAAGCCGATCGTATTTTAGAAAGCAACCCTTATTTTATGTACTTTAAAGACAAGATATTAACCTTTCAGGCACGAATAAAATTATGAAGATATTTTTAATACGGCATGGTCTAACCATAACGAATAAAGAAAAAATTTTTAGCACAGACGATGCACCTCTTGCAGAGGAAGCCTATCCCGAATTGGATAAACTAAAAGAAAAATTAAACGGTTTTTCTTTTGATGAAATTTATGCCAGCCCTTTTAAACGGGCATTACAAACTGCAAATTATTTGGGATTTAAAAACATAGTAAAAGAGGCAAGACTGCAAGAATATAATTTCGGTCTTTTTAAAGGTTTGACTTTTATGCAGGCAGAAAAAAAATACCCTAAAGAAGCTGCGGAATGGATAAACAACAGCGAAAACGTTGCTCCTCCGCAGGGAGAAACGGGTTTTGACCATTTTTTAAGGGTTTCCGACTTTTTAAATGAACTGGCTGCCAAAGACGGTAATTTTTTGCTTGTTACCCATTACGGTACAATTGCTATGGCAATGGCATGGGCATTGGAAGATTTTTCCAAATGGAATAAATTCAGCCCTAAAAATTCTTCCATAAGTATTTTGGAAGTAAAAGCCGGCTCTAAAACAATAAACGCTTTTAATATTTAAAACTTGAACTTCCGACACGCATAATTGCATATCCGTCGAAGAAAAAGAAGTTTTTATCCTGCCGGTTATAAAAATATATTACAAAAAAATATTTACCCGATAGTCAAAATATCAAAAAAAGGTTATAATGAATTTACGGTTAAAATCGTTATTTTTTTATCGTGTTTTTACAAGTTTTTAGAAAAAAACTTAGATTATATAAACAGGAGTTATTTATGGAAATTAGAGAGGACTTAAAGTATCTGGAATCTCACGAGTGGTTGAAAAAAGAAGGCGGCACGGGGCTTATCGGAATAAGCGATTATGCTCAGGGCGAAATGGGAGATGTCGTATTCGTTGAACTTCCCGAAGTAGGCGATGAGGTTACAGCCGACAAGGCTTGTGCAAACGTAGAATCCGTAAAAGCAGTATTCGAAATTATCAGCCCCGTTTCCGGTAAGGTTGTGGAAGTAAACGAAGCTCTTTTGGATTCGCCCGAAAAAATCAATGAAGACGCTTTCGGTTCATGGTTTTTTAAGGTTGAAGTTTCGGGAGAATCTTCAAAACTTATGGACGCAGGAGCTTACAAAGGAATTTGTAAGTAATTATAGCGATGAAGGATAAACGGTTCGGCAAAAATTCAGCCTCGCCGTTTATCTTCAAGTTTTGCTTTGAGGCAAAACATTGTTCATCTTATTGCCGTTTTTAGGCTTACGCCTTGCAAAACGGCTGTAATCTGATAGCTTTCGGAAATTGATATTTCCTCAAACTGTCAAATTTATAGGAGGGTTTATGTCAAATTATATTCCTCACTCGCCTGAGGAAACAAAACAAATGCTTGATTTTATCGGAGCCAAATCTATTGACGATCTTTACGGTTTTAACCGCAATGATTGTAAACAAGCAGATATTGGTGAAGGTAAAACTCAAGCCGAAGTAGAAAATTTCTTTCAAAAATTAAGCGGTGAAAACATCGTTTTTAAATCGATTTTAAGAGGAGCGGGGGCTTATAATCACTATACACCGGTTGCCGTGCGTCATCTTTCTGCAAGGGAAGAGTTTTTAACCGCATACACTCCTTACCAGCCCGAAATGAATCAGGGCGAACTTCAAGCCGCCTTTGAGTACCAAACAATGATTTGCGAGCTTACCGGAATGGACGTTTCCAATGCCAGTGTTTATGACGGCGGAACAGCAGTTGCGGACGCAATCGTTATGTCTTTGGGCAGAAAACAAACCAAAGTTTTAATTTCGGAATGCGTGGAACCCGGTTCCATTCAAATTGCAAAAACCTATTTAAGACACGGCGGAGTTGAGTTTGTTACAATTCCCAAAGACGGACTTAAAACGGATATTGCAAAACTTGAAAGCCTTATGGACGAAACTGTCGGAGCCGTTATCATGCAGCAGCCCAACCGCTACGGCACAATCGAAGACTGCGAAGCTGTGGGAAAAATCGTATCCAAAACAAAAGCACAGTTTGTTATGAGCTGTAACCCCACCTCTCTTGCAATTCTTAAAACGCCCAGAGAATGCGGTGCTACCATTGCCTTAGGAGAAGGTCAGGCATTAGGGCTTCCCCTCGGTGCAGGCGGTCCCTACTTAGGCTTTATTGCCACAATCGATGCAAATATGAGAAAAATCCCGGGCAGAATAATCGGGCAGTCTACCGACCATGACGGAAGACGTGCCTTTGTTTTAACCTTACAAGCCCGCGAGCAGCATATCCGCCGCGAAAAAGCAAGCTCAAGTATTTGTTCAAATCAGGCATTGTGTGCCTTGCGTGCTTCCATGTACATGAGTGCTTACGGAAAAGAGGGTTTAAAAACGGTTGCAAAGGCTTCGCTCAGCAACGCCCACTACTTTGCGGAAGAACTTAAAAAAATCGGTTTAACCGTAAAAAATAACGGCGAGTTTTTCCACGAATTCGTAACGGACGGTAAGGGAAAAGTCGATGCAATCCTTTCGGAATTGCAAAAACACGGAATCTTAGGCGGTTTAAAGATTTGCGATGATGCTATTCTTTGGTGTACCACCGAAGTGCTTTCAAAATGCGAACTTGATGAAGCCGTTAAAATTATAAAGGAGGTTTTGTAATGAGCGATTTAATTTTTGAAAAATCAATTAAGGGGCATAAATTTGCTGAAGCAAAATTGACAGTTCCCGAATACAAACTGGATTCAAAATATTTAAGAGCTAAAGATGCGGAACTTCCCGAAGTTTCCGAGCTTGAATTTGTCCGCCACTATATGGAATTGAGCAAAAGAACTCACGGCGTAGACAACGGTTTTTATCCCTTGGGTTCCTGCACAATGAAGTACAATCCCAAATTAAACGAAGAAGTTGCCGCACTTCCGAACTTTACGAACATTCACCCCTTGCAGCCCGAAAGCACAATGAAAGGCTGTGTGGAAGTTATGGGAGACCTCGGTGCAAAACTTTCCGAAATTACCGGAATGGACGCTTTTTCCCTCCAGCCGTCGGCAGGAGCTCACGGAGAATTTACAGCCCTTTTGGTAATCCGTGCATATCACGAAAAAAACGGTCATCATAACAGAAACAAAATCATCGTACCGGATTCCGCACACGGAACAAACCCCGCAAGTGCCGCTATGGTAGGATGCGAAATTATAAACATTCCCTCCGACAAGGACGGAAACGTAGATATTGAAGCCTTAAAAAACACTGTAGGCGACGATACTGCCGCCCTCATGCTTACAAACCCGAACACAGTCGGTCTTTTTGAAACTCACATAAAAGAAATTGCCGAAATCGTTCACAAAGCAGGCGGCTTGTTGTACTATGACGGTGCAAACCTTAACGCCATTATGGGACGACTTCGCCCCGGAGATATGGGCTACGACATAGTTCACTTAAACTTGCACAAAACCTTTTCTACTCCACACGGAGGCGGAGGGCCCGGAAGCGGTCCTATCGGCTGTAAAAAATTCCTTGAAGAATTCCTTCCCGTTCCCGTTGTTGTAGGCAAACAAGGCGAATACAAACTCGACTTTAACCGCCCCGACAGCATAGGAAGAGTTAGAAACTTCTACGGAAACTTCCTCGTCTATCTGCGTGCTTACGCTTATATTTTAACGCTCGGCACGGAGGGCATAAAAGAAAGCTCCGGCTATGCCGTCTTAAATGCAAACTATTTAAAGAAAAAGCTTGAAAAAGAATTCGATGTTGCATTTGACAGAACCTGTATGCACGAGTTTGTTCTCACCCTTGAAAAAATTAAGGAAGAAACAGGCGTAAGTGCCTTGGACATTGCAAAAGGATTAATTGACGACGGAATCCACCCGCCGACGATGTATTTCCCGCTCATTGTACACGAAGCCTTGATGTTCGAACCTACGGAAACGGAAAGCAAATCCACATTGGACTTTACTGCGGACGTTATGATTAAACTTAAAAAAGAAGCTTACTCCAACCCCGAAAAACTGCACGGCTACCCGTACACCCGCCCGATAGGACGAGTAGACGAAACAAAGGCTGCCCGCGAACCCGTTTTAAGGTACAAAAAATAAGGTTTAAAAACCTAACCGTTAAACCGTCTTGTTTTATAACAAGACGGTTTTTTTATACTTGCAAACAAAAAGGCAAAACGGAAATTATAACATTGGTTTAAAAAAAAGACTGCCTTACGGCAGTCTTTTTTGTTTTTATTCGTGCAGAGGTTTTATACCCGACGTTTTACGTCTGTACTCTGCCCGGGTTTGTCGTTTTATTTTTTAGATTTAGGAACACCAAGCGGAATAAACACTTGGGCTGTAAAAGCTTCGATTGCAGTAATATTGGAACCATTAAGTTTAAAGTCTAAATGAGCTCCGCCTTCAAAAGGAATCGTAAAGCCTATGCTGTGTTTTTCTTCAAATTTCCAATCAGTGTCGGCTTTAACTGTTTTGTCTACTATTCTTCCGTCTACATATTCTTCTTTGGAATGTTTAAACGAAGCATCGCCGGCATTTAATTCTTCTTTTATGCTGTGCTTGTGATTATTATTTAAACCGTCACTTGAAGTATTAAGAGTACATGTCATTTTAGGTTCGGCACCCATCATAAAGCCGACTTTCCAGCCTTCGGGCATTATTTTTAAACCCATAGCGGATGACACGACAGCTGTCATTTTTGTTGTATTGTTCCAATCTCTGCCGCTTTCTTTTAAGGTATAAGCAAAATCTTTTCCGCCTATCTTACCTTTTGCACTAATATTTCTTCCTATACCGCGAGAATTAGGAGAACCGGTCTCAAAACCTAAGTCGATTTGGGGTTTAAGTTTAAAAACAAATGTCTTTTTGGGTGAAGGGAATACCAAAAGCCTTCCCGCAGTACCGTTTAAACCGAAGCGGAAGTTGGGATTTCTGTGCAGCATATACGAAAAATCCGTTTTGGAAAGTTTATCTTTATAAGAGAAAGAGCCGTCAACATTTTTAAAGATTATTTTAATATCTCCACCGAACTCCCAAGCGTCTTCTTCCTGTTCTCTGTCGGAGGCAGGCATTGTAAGACCGTATTTTAAAGTCAAAGTTGTATTGGAATCATAATAATTCCTTCGGTATGAGATATCGTTATCGTGGTGATCGGTTTTTTCGTAAAACGAAGAATTTGAAGCCGTTATCGTGGAAGCGACTATAACTTCCGTATTGTGTTCCAAATTTCCCGTAGTAAATGCAAAGGGGAAACCTATCGTAGCCTCATGTGTAAAATCCTTTTCATCTCCCAATTTTTCGGCACTCATATCGTACCTTACAATACTTGTAGGATTAAGAGCAAAACCGTTTCTTTGGATGCCGGCTTTAAGGCTGGCAGATTTTACGTTGTAGGCTTTTGATGTATAATTAAGATGTTTAAGGGTCGTATGCGTATAGGACTCATGTTTAAACCTTTCCAAAACTTCAGTATTATTGAGACCTTTAGTATTTTTATACGAAAGGTAAAAGCCGGTTACCATGTTGTTTGCTCCGCCTATACGGATGAGGTATTGGGTTTTTAGTGTATAGTCGCTAAAAACAAATCTTACTGGATAGGCTGTGCGCTTCGTAGCAATAACTTTTTTATGGGTATCGTCTTCGTAAGTATATTCGGGACCATCAGGATATT
>CAUTTN010000117.1:0-5828 GCA_963541225.1 uncultured Treponema sp. | reverse complement strand
ATTGTAATTAAATGTAGACTTTTTCATTTTTTTGATAATTAAAGTCATTGTTTAAAACAATGGTCTTTAATTTTTGTTCTTTGTTTTTAAGGAAGGCTTCCGTTAAGCTCTTACAGAAACAAACATTAACCGACCGGAGTATTCACGGACTGAAAACTAAACTCTGTGCCGGCATAAGTGTAAGTTTTATGTTTGATTACGTATTTTCAAAATCTTCTAAATATGATAGATTAATACATTAAATTAATATAGGACGGTATTTATGGCTTTGGTATTGGCATCGGTTTCGGATAAAACCGGGTTGACGGAATTCGCAAAAAAGCTTTCAGAAAAAGGTTTTGATTTTATTGCTTCGGGCGGGACGGCAAAGGTTCTTTTAGATTTCGGTATTAAAGTTAAAGAAGTTTCGGAATATACAGATTCTCCCGAAATTTTAGGCGGAAGAGTTAAAACCTTACATCCCGTAATCCACGGCGGTATTTTGGCACGCCCCAATAAAATCGATGAAAAAGAATTACAAAAACTGAATATAGAAAAAATCGACATCGTTATAGCAAATCTTTATCCTTTTGAAAAAACAATATCAAATCCTAAATCTTCAGAACAAGATTGTATCGAAAACATCGATATCGGAGGGGTTGCACTTTTAAGAGCTGCAGCAAAAAATTACGAACGGGTTACTATAATATGTGATTGTTCAGATTATAAAACCGTTATAGAAGAAATAGAAACTGCTGGTTCAGTTTCTTTGCGGACAAGAAAAAAACTTGCGGTTAAAGCATTCGAAATGTGTATGAATTATGACAGTGCAATTTCAAAATGGTTTAAAAAAGATGAAACTGAAAATGACCTATCGGAAATCGCCAAACCGGAGTGCAGGGATATTGAACCTTCCGCACAAATAAATATACACGGATATGAAAGTCAAGCTCTGCGTTACGGCGAAAATCCGCATCAAAAGGCATGGCTTTATACTTCGGAAAAAAACGGCGGTGTTTTGGGCGGTAAGGTTTTACAAGGTAAAGAACTTTCATATAACAATATACTTGATGCGGATGCCGCTTGGCGTACGGTTTCTCTTTTTAAAAATCCTGCCGCAGTAGTCGTAAAACATTTAACGCCTTGCGGAATTGCAGAATTAGGCTCGGACGGAAAAGATTTAGGTCAGGCATTAAGTGCCGCTATATCTTGCGATCCTGTTTCTGCATACGGAAGTATTATTGCCGTAAACCGCCCTTTTGACAAAAGCTGCTTGGATTCAATCGGCAGCCTTTTTGTAGAATGTATTGCAGCTCCTCAATTTACGGAAGAAGTAAGACCTATTCTTGCTCAAAAGAAAAATTTGCGTTTAATAGAGAACCCTTTAAATACTGCTAGTGAAAAATATGAATTTAAATCCGTTACGGGCGGTTTTTTAAAACAGGAAAAAGATGACGGAGCAGAATCCTTAATCGAGTATAAAAATGCGGCAAAACGCCAAGCCTCTATTATCGAAACGGAACTTTTAAAATTTGCTTTTAAGGCTTGTCTTATGGTAAAATCCAATGCGATCGTACTCGCCGCACCTATAGACAGCAATAATGAAAAAAAAGGATATTGCACAGTAGGTATAGGCTGCGGACAACCTAACAGGGTAGATGCCGCACGCCATGCAGCAGAAAGAGCCGGAGAAAAAGCTAAAGGAGCGGTTCTTGCTTCAGACGCATTTTTCCCGTTCCCCGATACAATAGAAGTTGCGGCAAAAGCCGGAATTACAGCCGTTATTCAGCCCGGCGGTTCAATTAGAGACAACCTTAGTATCGAAGAATGTAATAAATATGACATGGCAATGCTCGTTACCGGAATAAGACATTTCAAACATTAGGCTCTGTCTAAAAGTTGGTACCGCTTAAAATAAATTTTGCGGATTTTTATAACCTGCATTAATATTTTGTAGAATTAAATTTACTGTTTGTTCTATTCCCGTTTTTTGCAGTTTAACAGTTAAAGAAGATATTTTTTTATAAATTTCGATCCTTCTTTCATATATTTGAAAAAAAATCTTTTTTGCGTCCTCTTCGCCTTTTATTCCGCTTCCTAAAAAAGCCGGATAATATAAATTCTTGTCCGCCTCTTTTTTTATTCTCTCAAAAATAATAAGAGGGTCTGTATCCAATAAAATTATTTGTTTATAGTTTTTCAAAAGATGTAAAGCTTCCGGATTATCGGCAAAACCGCCGCCGGTACTTATAACTGCATTTTGTGTTGCCAGAATAATATTATGGAAAATTTTAAATTCTTCTTTTCGGAATTTTTTTTCTCCCTGTTTTGAGTATAAAACGGGAATTTTACATTTACAGTTTTTTTCCAGTTCCGAATCGGTATCAAAAAAAACTTTTTTAAGTTTTTTTGCAAGAGCCTGTCCTATCACTGTTTTTCCTGCTCTGCTCATTCCCGTTAAAAAAATCAAATCCGTCATTTATTTGTGCGAAGAATTTGCCTCACTGCTCTGAAGAGAGGCTGCCGATTCTTTCTCTTTGATTTTTTGCTTCTTTTTTTGAAGTCTGTTTTTTCTTATTTTATCGGCGATATTAAACAGGCTGTATAAAACAGGTTTATATACAAAGTCATAGGTGCCTATGTATTGCATAAGTTGAGGATTATATCCTGCTTTAAACTTATGAAATCCGTACCAAGGATCTTTTTTATCCGGAGCAGGACCCAAGCAGCCCCAAAGATCAAATATCTTACAGTCTGAACATTTTCCGTATTTGACAGCTTCCCACATTATAAGATTATTAGGCATAAGGTCTCGGTGCATATTTGAAGAAGCTCCGTAAGGGTAATATAATTTTCCGTTAAAATTAAATAAAATCCACGATGTTAAAACGGTATCTTCATAAACCGCTTCAAAAATACGCAATCTTTCTTTCGGGAACACGGAAAAAAGTTTTCTAAAATAATCTGCATTGTGGTTTAAAAATCCTTGACGCTTTGTCGTTTCTTCCATTAAGCGTATATAGTTTTCAATTCCGTTTTGCGTACTGTTGTCTTTTATCTTAACTCCGCGTTTTTCTGCAAGCCTTATATTATAGCGTGTTTTTGAGTTAAAACTTGCTTGAAGTTCCTCTTCGGATTTTTCGATTTCAAGCAAAAAATTATATTCTTTAAAAACGGCAGAACCGCGTCTTGCATTTTGAGAAAAAAGATATTTTTCTTCATTAAAAAAGAATTTGTTATGAAACTCTTCGGAAGATATAAAATCTTTTTCTGCATCTTCTTTACTTTTAAAAACCGGAATAGCGAAATCGGGTTCTATTTTTATAAAAACGGCTTTGTATTTTTTTGCAAGTTCTTCTAATAAAGCTATTTCTTTAAGCTCAGGAATTCTGCCTTTTGCACAATAGCCTATCGTGTAAGGAACTTTAGGCAATTTTGAAAAAATAATCTGCATACCCTTTATTAATTTTTCGTTTTCAAAAGAACCAATGCGTTCGGGAATTGCTCCGAATTCTTTTTTAAATTCGCCCCAAGCCCATGATTGAATAGGGTGCGATACAATTTTATCAAAATCTTCTTTATATGTTTCGTCTAAAATTTTTACTTCCAAATCGGTTTTCTCCATTGGTTAAGATGTTTTATTTTTTTGACCTTTTTTCTATAAAACTTGAAGGATTTTTCGGAATGCCTTTCTCGTGTATTTCGAAATGAAGGTGCGGTCCGGTAGACATGCCCGTGGAGCCGACTGCTCCTATTATTTTACCCGGTTTAACGGATTCATTCAATACAACATGAACCTTGCTTAAATGCCCGTAAAGACTTGCTCTTCCGTCAGTGTGGGCTATTATTATATGATGTCCGTACACTCTGTTGTAGGCTATTACTCTTACCCTTCCCGGTGCACAGGACATAACGGGAGTTCCCATAGGGGCTGCAAGATCAATTCCCGGATGATAACTTTTTTTTCCGTTAAAAGGATCGGGTCTTTCCCCAAAACCTGATGTTAAAATACCTTCATCTAAAGGAAACCGGTAAAAAGGTTTAAAAAAAAAGGCTCTTATTGTTCCGTCAAATATTTCATTAGGAAAACAAAATATGTTACGTTTACCTGAAGGATCGTACAAAATCAGTTTTAAGGGTTTTGTATTATTTTTTTCAAATAAGGCTGCAGTGAGTATTTCTATATTTGAAACAGGTTTTTCCGAAAGATAAATTGCAGGCAGTGTCGGTAAAAGCAAAGTTTGCCCTGCTATATTGCTTTGAACGGACTCTATTCTGTTTAAAGTTACCAAAGCATCATAAGGAATTGAACAACGTGCAGCTATTCTTACTATGGTGTCATCTTTTGACGCTGTATATAAATAAAAAAATATAGGAAGTTCTTCTTTTGAAGCGGCTAAAGCCTTTCTTGCATTTAAAACATCATCACAGTATTGTGCAAAAACATAATCACTAAATTCCAATTTTTCTATCTTCGGATAAATATTTTGACAATACAAAAAGAAATAAATATTAAAAAAAAAGAAAAGAAAAAAAGTTTTTGCTAAGATTTTCATTCCTGTTTATCTTTGGATTGAGGCAGAACAAATGCCAAAAAACCGTAAATAATTAGTACCGAAATAAAAACAACAATAGCTGCCGCTTTTTGAAAAGAAAAAACAAAATATACCGAAACGGATAAACCGCCGAATACGGTTATTTTTTTTAATAAAGAAAAAAGGAGTCTGCGAGGACTTTTTTTATATGCTTTCAATATCCGACGTACCAAAATAAAAGTTATACCGGATATAAAAACCGTTAAGGAAAGAATTGTATAAAGACTTTTGTTTACCGTAGCCATTTTCCATAATGGAAAAGTTACCGCAAAAGCAGCCGCCATACACATAACAGCTATTGCCGTAAAGGTTAAAACACTTAAAAGCACAGAGCTATAACCTTTTAAAATCTTTCCGAAAACCACAAAGTCCTCCAGACCCGCATTTAGAGGTTTAATTTCCCTTACAAGAAAAATTTATTCCTCAGAGATTGCTTCAACAGGACAAACACCTGCACAAGCACCGCAGCTGATACATGTATCAGCATCAATTACACGCTTGCCACCGCTTTCGCTGATTGCGGTTACGGGGCATTCACTTTCGCACGAGGCACAATTCGTGCAGCCGTCAGAAATCTTATAAGCCATTTGCATACTCCTTATCTTAAATTTCCGTATTTTAATTATAATACAAAATAAAAAAAAAAGCAAGTAAATTATTCGGGAAAAGTGTTCACCGTAAAGTATTTTATTTAGAACTTTTTAAAAGTTCGTATCGGTTTTTATGTAAGATTTTTTTTATCTATACGATTAAATTGTTGTGAATCAGGTTTGAATAATTACAATCTCTTTCGCACAAATAAAAACCGGTATTTTTAAATATTTAAAAATACCGGCGGGAGTTTAAATATGCTTGGAAATAAATTCCACAAGCTGTGGTTTTTCGATATAACCTACATATCTGTCAACTTCTTTTCCGTCTTTAAGAAGAATTAACGTAGGTATAGACATAAATTTAAATTTTTTTGCAAGTTCTCTTGCATCATCTACATTAGACTGTGTTATAACAGCCTTATCGCCGAGTTCTGTTTCGGCAGCATTCAGCTCAGGACTGAGCTGTACACATGCCGGTCACCACGGTGCCCAAAAATCAATCAAAACGGGTTTGTCTGTTTTGATTACATCATCAAATTCTTTTTCGGTAATATTCAATACAGCCATAATTTTCTCCTTGAAAAATGTATTGTGAAGCCGAATTTAACATTCTGCAACTATTTAAATATACTGAATTAAATTATATATGACAAGCTATATA
>CAUTTN010000116.1:0-5839 GCA_963541225.1 uncultured Treponema sp. | reverse complement strand
TTTTTCTGTTCGTCTTCTTTTTGTTTTTTTAATGCCGCTTCTTTTTCGCGTTTTTGCTTTGCAAGTTCTTCATTGTTTTTTCTTTCAGCTTCTTTCTCGACAAGGCGTTTTTTTTCCGCTTCTATACGGGCTTTTTCTTTTGCATCTTTTTCGGCTTTTTCTATATCGGCTTTTTTCTTTTTTTCAGCTTCTTCCAAAGCCTTTTGTTGTTTTATAAGTTCTTCCTGTTTTTTTCTGGTTTCTTCCGCCCGTTTTAAAGCTTCTTCTTTTTTTTGTTTTTCGAGGTCTTCTTCTCGTTTTTTTTCGGAATCCGTTATTGCAGAATTTAAAGTTTTATTTGCTTCTTCCGCTTGTTTTAAACGTTCGGTCTCCATTTCGGCTAATTCTTTTTCCGCTGCTTTTTTTGCAGCCTCTATTTCGGCTTCTATTTTGGCTCTTTTTGCCTCCAATTTCGCAAGCTCGGCTTTTTCGGCTTCCAGTTTTGCCTTCATTTCTTCATTAAGTTCATAAGAGGCATTTCCGCCTGAAGTTCTATCATTTTTACGGCTGCTTAAAAAGAATACTGCACCCATTATAATAAGGGCTAATAAAAATCCGAATAAAATAGCTATAAAAGATTTTTGAAAATCACTCAAGTTCGTTTTCCTCCGAATAATCTATCGTATTTTCCGCTCCTGCCGAAATCGCATTTGCATTGTCTACAGAAGAAAGATTGGAATTAACCTCTTCCATAAGTTTTTTGTATCTTTCTTCGGCGGCACGTTTTTCCGCTTCTTCCGCTGCTTTTTTTGCTTCGGCAAAAGCTTTTACCCTTTGTGCTTCCATCAAAGCCGATTCCAGTAAAGAAATAATTCTTACGATAGAAGTTTTTTGTATCGTATCGGGTTCTAAGTTTAAATAAATTTTGTAATCTTGTAAAGCACTTTCCGCTTTATCCAGCCTAATTCTCGCATTAGCTCTATTTAAAAATGCAGGAGGATAAAGACCGTTTACGGAAATGGAATCATTATAAGCCTGTTCCGAAGCGTCAAACCGTTCTTGCAAAAAATAAATGTTTCCCATGTTATACGAGTAAAGGTATGAATTTGCAGAATCCGAATTTCTTCCTTTAGAAAGATATAGTAAGGCTTCTTCATATTTTCCGAGTCTTAAGTAGGCAACACCCAAATAAAGATTTATCGAATTAGGTGCGGAATTTTCTTTAGATGCCGCAAAAAAGGCTGCCACCGCCTCTTCGGGTTTGTCGGCAAGTAAAAACTTTTTTCCTTCTTCAAAATAGTCGACTGCATATAATCTTGATAAAAAAAGTAAAAAAATCAATAAAAAAGCCGTTTTTTTTAATTTTAATCCATAAAATCGCATTTTAATATTTGACATTCCCCCCTAAAAACTATACCATATAGGTATGTCTAAATTAATGATTATCCTTATATTAATTCTCGGTACGAGCGTTGTTTTACTTATAGCATTTTTGGCAAAATCTATTTTATCGCCTAAAAAAATATCCAAAATTCAGAAAAATCTCAAAAACGGAAGATACGCAGCGGCCATAAAAGATGCAAAAATCATTCTTTCAAAAAATCCGAGAGATTCTGCTACAAGATACCTTTTGGCAAAAGCATATCTTGAAGATAAAAAACCCGAACTGGCTTTTGCGGAATTTAAAACTTTGAACAAAGCCGCAGTTTTCGAAAATCCGGCAATGGAAATAGAATTTAGAGATACTATAGCAGATTTATATATGAAATTCCAGCAGCCTGATGAAGCTTTAAACGAATATATTATCTTAATCAAAAAAGATCCTAAAAATCCCAAGCATTATTATAAGGCAGGGCAGCTTTACGAAGCTAAAAATATGACGGATCAGGCTTTGACATATTTCAAAAAAACAATAAGTGCAGACCCGAAATATTCTCAAGCCTATGCTTCTTTAGGGCTTTTACTATTTAAATGTAAACAAATAGCAGAAGCCGAAAAATCTATTGCCACAGCCTTAAAACTTAACCCCGATAATAATGAAACACTATATTACCACGGAAAAATTTTAAGAGGCAAAAAAGATTACGGGCATGCACTTACCGCTTTTGAAAAAGCCGCCCGTAAACAGGAAATACGAACAAAATGCTATTTGGAACGGGGTTGCTGTTATATGGAAACGAATAATTTTGAAAAAGCAATATTCGAATTTACACGTGCAATTCAATCTTCAAAACAATCTTCAGATAATGAAGTTCTTTTTTCGCGTTACTATTTGGCACAATGCTACGAAAAACAACGCAACATAGACAAAGCCATAGAACAATGGGAAGCAATCTCCGCCGTAAAACCGCGGTTCAAAGACGTAGCACAAAAACTCGAAGAGTATGGCGATTTAAGAACAAACGACCACATGAAAGAGTATCTTACACTGATTAAAGAAGACTTTTTTAAAATGTGCAGGTGCATAACCGAGCAATATTTTGACTATCCGGTACAAGCACTAAAAGAAATAAAAATAGGCTGTAGTGTACTTGCCGTCGAAAAAGGTTCGGAACAATGGCTTAATACACGCAAAAAACCTCAAATTTTAATTTTTTCGAGAGAAAATGAAGTAATAAGTGAACCCTTTTTGCGTCAAATTCATGAAGAAATGAAAAAACAAGCTATAGTAAAAGCTCACATAATAACTTCCTCAAGTTTTTCGCAAGAAGCATTTAAATTTGCGGAAAACAGACCTTTTGAACTGATAGATAAAACAAAGCTTGAAAAAATTTTCGATAAAGTAAAATTCAATTTTTAGGAAATTTTAAGTGAAAAAAATTCTTTGTATTGCCGACCAAATAGACCCTATAATTTACGATAAAAGTATCGCGGAGCGTTACAAAGATATAGACTTTATACTTTCAGCCGGAGATCTGCCGATGGAATATCTGGATTTTATTCAAACAGCTTTGAATAAACCTCTTTTTTTTATCTTCGGCAGTCATTATTTAAAAGCTCTGACGCATTATCATCCGGAAATGGCCGAAAAAGAAGGAAAAACCGAAGTCTTTGCCTTTAAAAAAAATAATCAATTTAAAAGTTCAAAAGGAATATATTTAGGTTTTAAAAAATATAAATATGATAATTTTTTGATAGCCGGAGTTTCAGGGGCAAAAAAACAAAATGAAGGTAAAAACCAATTTACCGAAAAACAAATGAAGCGTAAACTTTTAAAACTGGTTCCGGGATTAATCTTAAATAAAATAAAATATGGAAGATATTTGGATATTCTTATAAGCCATGCCCCTCCTATAAATCCGCAAAAAGAAACCGATATTTCCGTCAGTGAAGAATTGGGTTTTGAATGCCTGTTAAGATTTATAAAATTTTTTAAACCTAAATATCTTGTACACGGGCAAGTCCACATTTACGATCCCGACAAGAATAGAACTTCCAAAATAGAACAAACAGAGGTTGTAAACGCATATAGCCGCTATATAATTGAAGTAAACGACAATTATATATAAACGTTTTCTGTAAATGGTTATAATCTTATTCTTCAATGATTAACTACAAAAAACTTTATCAGATAAATTCATCGACAGCAGGATTATATCATAACCTTGAGTTTCTGTTCTGTTATCAATCCGTAAGACTTATCATACAGTAAAGCAGATTGAAAATTGACGAATTATGTACTTTTGAAAGCAAAACGGATAATCAGACCATCAATTTCATATTATCAACTATCCATTACCAATTAATCATTAAATTAATACCACAACTTTTCCGTTGTGGCGGATTTTTATAAAAACCCGGCGTGTGTACCTTCCGCATCGATTTTGCCTTCGTTCATTACGATGATTTTATCGGCGTTTTCGACGGACTTTAAGCGGTGCGAAATGATTATAACTGTTTTATCCTTGATGAGCGTATTTAAGTTTTTAACCTTTTTTTTCAATGCCGATATACACAATATGGTCATCGATATATCCGAAAAGTCGAACTTTATATGGAAAATTGCCGATTTACTGCACGACGATTATAAGCAAAGCTAATATGGCAATGTTATTTTACCGTGTACCGTTTTGCACCGTTTAGACAGTGTACTTGAACATTCAAAAGATAAAGTACTCCGCTTAAACGAAACACTGCCGTATAAAATAAAGCACCGTTTTTCAACAAGGTAACGGGACATAAATTTTACAATATCAGTCAATTTACCTTTGCAGTATTGAAAGATGATTCAAACAATATTGCGGACAATCTTCGTGATTATATTCAAGGATTTTACGATAATGCCCGCGAGATTTTGGAATCCTTTGATTTGTATGCACAAATTGAGCGGCTTGACAAGGCAAATTTGCTGTATCTTATCGTTTCCCGTTTTGCAGAAGACATAGACCTTCACCCCGATCGTGTTTCAAATAATAAGATGGGGTATATCTTTGAAGAACTTATCCGTAAGTTTTCGGAAATATCCAATGAAACCGCAGGAGAACATTTTACCCCGCGTGAAGTTATCCGCTTAATGGTTGACCTGATTTTTTCGCACAATATGCAAAAGATACGCGAACCGGGCTTTATGGTAAAGCTGTTTGATCCCGCAGTAGGAACAGGCGGAATGCTTTCTGCCGCAATCGAATATGCTCGGGAACTAAACGAAAAGGCTATAATTGAAGTATATGGAGAAGAAATCAACAACCCCGACGCGAGCGTCGAGGTATGTTGTTCTTATAAGGTGGTTGCAGTCGGCTTTAATACCCTTTGTTACGACGCAGAGCGTAGACGAAAATCGTCAGGTATTAAACCCTCCGCACGAATAAAGAATTAATACTGCGTGTACAAAATCCGATAGATTTATTCAAAATTGTGTATGATGAAAATATTATGGAAATAATCCTTGCCCGGCTCACACAAAATCAAGCCTTTTGCACCCGCTACTTAGATGATACCGAATTCCGCCCCGAAATAGATAAGCTGTTTTTACCGCTTGTCCATTAAAGGCTTTCAAAGATGAACGGCGGCAAAGTGGTTTAAAGAGCATAGAGGGTGATTATAGTCTTATAAAAATTAAGAAAACCTGCCGTCAAAAAAAATTGCATTACTGCCAATTTCCTAACATGGTAGTAGAACTCCAAAGCAACAATAGATTTCATCGTTGCCTTTTTATCGCTAAGATGAGGATGGGGGAAGTGTGTGTAATTCCTGTATAAAACCTTATATTTTTAAAAAATGGAATTTTCACTTATCAATTCTTTGGCTCTCATAAGTATCGGCAGCTCTCTATTCGCAATGAGTTTTCCTAATCGGCTGTTTGAGTATTTATTATATTTATCTATAGCTTCTTTATAACTTAATTTTAAAGTAGATAAATGAAAATCTTCAACTTCTGTTTGTGTCATATTCTTATCACCAAAGGACTTTACTCTGCAAAGATAATAATTATTTAGATTATGCCTGTGAATTAAATTATAGTAATCACTGACAATTCCTATTTTATAAAGAATATCAACTTCTACACCTAATTCTTCTTTAAGTTCTCTTCTAATTGCATCTTCCAAATCTTCGTGCGGTTCAACTCCGCCGCCTGCTGTCTCAATCAGTATTACTTTACCAAAATCATCATCTCTTTGCACTTTTACAAAATAGTAATTTCCATCATTATCGATTACAATAGCTCTTACAATTTCTCTATCATGATCAATATAAGTGAATTCCCACTCGGTATCTTGTAATTCAATTTCAAGTCTGTTATTCATAAGATTTTATCTCATTAAAAAAGTAAAAATTGCGGTTACCTTAATTTTTATCATACTTATTATTCCGTCTTTTTCAAGTACTAAACTTCATGCATAACAATGTTAAAAATTAGAAA
>CAUTTN010000115.1:0-5858 GCA_963541225.1 uncultured Treponema sp. | reverse complement strand
TTATAATACCTCCGATGAGCCTTTATTGTAAAGAAAAGAAGAGGCCGTGTCAATTATTGAACAAAAGCATTTAAATCGAAACCATTCCGTGATGTTATTTTTACCCTTACTATAGAACCCGGTTTTATAGTTTTACTGCAGGAGTCGGTTTTTTCTTCCGAGAAACTTACAATTACGGCACCATCGACTTCAGGAGCTTGAAACCAAGCCCTTCCCAAAGCTAAGTGCATTTTATTCACAGAGCCATTACCATCAATATTATTTTCCTCATGTGAAATTATAACTTCTTCAATTAAAACATCTAAAACCTGACCGCAAAATTTATCCAAGGCATTACAAGTAATTTCCGTTTGCGTTTTTTGTAATATAGATAATCTTTTTTCGGCAGTTTTTTTGGAAACCCTGTTTTTAAAAGAATAAGCTGCGGTGTCTTCTTCTTTTGAATATATAAAACCTCCCGACCAAAGAGGTTTTAGTTTTTGCAAAAAGATTTCGGTTTGTGCAAAATCTTCATCGGTTTCTCCGGGGAAGCCTGTCATAAAAGTCGTTCTTATGGCAGGTTCGCCGTAAGGGCTTTCAGCTTCTTTGAATGCGGAACGGATATTTTCGATAAGGTTTAAATATAATTCCGGATAACCTTTTCTGTTCATAGATCTTATAATTTTTTCAGAACCGGATTGAAAAGGAATGTCGAAATACGGCAAAAACCTTGTATCGTGTGTCATTATAGGTAAAATATCTTCCGAAAAATGATCCGGATGTATATATAATAGTCGGATTTTAAAATTTCCTTTAATTTCGGATATAGATTTTAGCAATTTTGCAAGATCGGATTTTTCTTTTGTATTTAAAAATTTTGCTTGTTCCATTTTTATCTGTGCAGAGAGTTCAATATCCCGCTGATTTGCATTGGGGGTGTTGATTTGAAAAGCGGCAAGGTCTTGTCCTATAAGGTTAAATTCGTAAAATCCTTTTTGTATAAATTCCTTTATTTCTTTAATAATGTCTTCTATAGACCGGCTTCTAAGCCTTCCTCTTATTATCGGAATTGCACAAAAGCTGCAAAAATTATCGCAGCCTTCGGTTATTTTTATATAAACAGAACTGGGAAAATTAAGTATTTTAGGTCTTTTCCCGCCGCAAATACCTATTTGAGGAGGAGTTAATACGGGTTTTTCCGATTCTTCATATAGTTTTTTTATTATTTCCGGCAGTTTGGATAAGTCTCCGTTTCCGAAAATTGCATCGGCTTCAACGAGTTCCGTTTTAAGAATATCGGCATACCTTTCTGCAAGACACCCTGCCAAAAGGATTTTTGTTTTCGGGTAGGCATTTTTTGCATTTATAACGGCATTTAAAGACTCTTCTTTTGCCGGGTTAATAAAACCGCATGAATTGACAATGATTAAATCGGCTTTTTCCGGAAAAGGAGTATTTTCCCAGCCGTTTTTTTTCATTATCCCTATTATAATTTCTGCATCGACTTGATTTTTTGCACAACCGTGATGATCTATAAAAAAGTATTTAGTCGACATTTGCTACAATGAATTTAAATCGTTTTGAAATATCGTCTTTTATCCATTTTAATTCTTTAACTATAACTTCGCCTGGCCTGCTTACCTCCATGTCTACTGTCTTTCCTCCGGCAATAAGTCTTATTTTTACCATATTACCGTTGGATGCCCATATTTTAAATCCATTATTGGCTTGAACTATTAACTGCTCGCCTTTTTGGTAGTACCTCTCTTCTCTGTTTGCTTTGTCGGATTCGTGTCTAAAAAGACAGTATCCTCTAAAAGCGGCATTTAAAGTTACAGGATATGCCGAACCGCTTTCAAAAAGGACTTTATATTGTCCTGATTTTAAACCTGCACCATCGGTTGAGGCTACAACATCCGTACCGGAAGATAAATCTTGCTCAATTGCAGTTCCGGTTGTTATTGAAACAAGAGCTCCAAGCTCCGGTTTGTTTTTGTCCAAATCTTCCAACAGTATTTCCATATCTGTTTTTGAGTCGTCATCAAGGTCAAGTTTTAAACTTTGCCCAAGATTTATTATTTGATCCCCTAAGTTTGTTTCCATTATGAGATTAGAACTTATTTTTTTTACTTTTATTGTATAAAGACCGTTTTCCTTTTTTAAATTTACCGAATCGCCTTCAAAAAGACGGTTTTCAAAAGAGCTTTCTGTAAGTTCATAAACTAAAGCCTTACGGATATTTTGCATTTCTACGGCTTGCTTTTTTTCTGCCTGCATTTGTTTTATTTGCGGATACCATTTTGTAAGCGTAAAATAAACTAAAACGCCTATTATTGCCGCTGCCGTAAGTCCCAGCATAACAAAAATTATAGTTTTTGACATAAAAATATTTCTTTTAGGCAATAAAACTTCCTGGGGAACCATAGATTCTTGACGTTGTATTTGTTTATATAGGTCTATAACCTTTTCCGGTTCAAGCCCCAAGTATTCGGCGTAGTTGCGTAAAAAACCTATTACATAAGGTTCGCCGGGAAAAATTTCGTAATCATCTTTTTCTAAGGCTTCCAAATACCTTTTTGCAATATTTGTTTCCCGTGCAATTTGATCAAGATCCAGATTATTGCTAACTCTGGTTTCGGTAAGAAGTTTGCCAATCTCATTCATTATATATAAATCTCCAATAAAGGTTTCGTTATAAAGTTTAAAATTTTAAATATTACGTTTCGTCTCATTCCGTAAAAAGAAAATTGTTTAAAACTTGAGCTGTAGGCGGAGAATCAAATACGAAATTTTTATCTCCAATTCCTGTATTTATTCTATAATTATAAAAGTTAAAAGTTATTTTTCCGCCGGAAACGGGAACGGCTTCTATCCGCCTTATCAACTTTGCATCGGGCGATATAGAAACTCTAAGCGTCCTAAATGTTTCTTTGGCGGATTTTCTATTCATAATTAAAACAATCACTTTTTCCGAAGAGCCTTCATCAAGCGGAATAGGAACTGCCGAAGATTCGTATGCTACAGTATAAGAACGTTTTATAAGAGAAAGTCCTTGGGGAGTTGCAAGAGAACTTCCTCCGGCAGAACTTTGTTCCACATCTTGATTTAATATTGTTCTATATTGAGGGAGATAAATGGATAAAGTAGTTCCGTTAAAAACCAAATATTGTTCTGCCGGAGAGCGGAAATCTATACGCAGTCTGTCAGGGCGTTTAAACATTGCCGTTCCGTATTGTGTTGTCTGTCCGGTTATTATATCCATATCAACCTTATAGTCGTGAATTTGACCGTATCTTTCCGAAACTGCCGAAAAAAAAGCTCCGGCAGTAGTTATTCCTTGTGTAAATACATTAATGCAAATAAAAAAAAGTAAAAATATAATACCTGTTATCTTTTTCATGTATCATATAGTAAAGCAAAAAAACGCCATAAAGTCAATAGAACAAAAAATTTTAACTGTAATTATAAATTTTTTAACGCATTACAAAATACGGCTGCCGCCTGTGCAACATTTAAACTTTCAATAGTACCGGCTCCGGATATTTTCATTAAATGGGTACAAAGTTTTTTTGTTTCGCTGTTTATGCCGTGTTCCTCATTGCCCAAAACTATTATGCAAGGTTCATCTTTTTTTATAAACCGGTTTATTTCGGAAACATTATGATGAGCAAGTAAATCCGTACCCAGACTTGTAATACGTCCTCTGCATTGCCTTAAAAACCATACCGTAGAAGAAACTTTATAGATATTTACGAATTCCATCCCGCCTTGGGCTATTCTGTAAGCCGAAGTAGTAAGCTCCGCCTGTTTATCTTCTTCGGTAATAACTATATTTTCTATTCCGAAAAAAGCCGCACTTCTTATAATAGCTCCCAAATTATTTGTATTTCCTACTTCATCAAGCATTAAAATGCCGGCATTTGTTTCCGTCCATGTATCTATTCTTTCGAGATCAAGACGAGGAATTAAAGGCTCGTATATCATGGCTGTTACACCCTGATGATGAACGGAACCCGATAATTTTTCAAGCTCATCTTCAGAAACAAGGCGGTATAGCTTTTTATTTTCTGCAAGATATTTACATATTTTTCCGAATTGCTTGGATGTAGTTTCGGAAAAAAACAGTCTCGAAATTTTTTGCGGATTATATTCCGCTATTGCTTTTACGGCTTGTAGTCCGCATACAGGCATTTCTTTTAAAAATTTTTTAGTCAACATTTATTCCTTTTTTTAATCGAAATTTTTTAAACACTTATTCAAACAATCAATAACATAAGTATCATCTTTTTCCGAAATACTTGCAGGATGAATGTAAAAAGCTCCGTTTTCGATAAAACCTATTACGGGAATACTCATATTCCGTAAATCCGTTTTTATTTTTTCGGGATTTTTTTTAGAGTTAATTTTGATTGCCCAAGAAGAAAATCCTGTGTCGGGAGTACTGCCGCCGCCGAGTGAAAAGTTTTTTTCGACGACCTCTGCCTCCCCGTCAATGATTTTTGAAGCCATAAGTTCAGCCCGTTTTTTCAGTTTTCCTGCATCTAAATTCAGGGATTTTTGTGCAGGAGAAGACCCTTGATTAAGATAATAAATAAGAACTTCCTGCATTAAACTTGCAACAGCCCGCCCTACTCTATATGTCCTCATAAGCTGATTTGAAGAAATCCGTTTTACATAATCGGTTTTTCCGGTAACCCAGCCTGCCTGCGGTCCTCCTAAAATTTTATCGCCCGAAAAACAAACTAAATCGGCTCCGTCTTTTAAAATAGAAGAAACCGATGGTTCTTCACTGATGTTAAGCGATAAATTGCCGGAACCTTGATCCACTGCTAAAATTATGTTATCGGGAAGAATCTTTTTTATTTCCTTAATATCGGGTTGCTCTGTAAATCCGCGTATTTTGTAATTTGATGTATGCACCCAAAGAACCATTGCCGTGTTTTCACTTATTGCTTTTTTTATATCGCTTAATGTCGTTATATTGGTAGTACCTACTTCAATTAAACGGCAGCCTGCCATTTCAAGAATTTCGGGAATGCGGAAACCTCCGCCTATTTGTACTTGTTGCCCCCTAGCTACAATTACTTCACGCCCTTCAGCCAATGCTTTTAGCATTAAGAAAACAGCCGCAGCGTTATTATTTAAAACTACAGCTGCTTCGGCTCCCGTAAGAAGACACATAGATTCATTTAAAAATTCAAAACGCTTACCTCTGTTTCCTGTAGACAAATCGAGTTCAATGGAAGAATAAGATTCGGCTGTTTGTTTGGCTTTATCCCAAATATCTTCCGGCAAAGGGGAACGCCCTAAATTTGTATGCAAAATAATTCCGGTAGCATTTATGACGGGAGTTATTTTTTTGCGTATTATAGGGAGGCATAGATTTTTTACTTTTTCGGCACAGACAAAAATTGCAGGAACGTCTTCGCCTGCAAGAATATTATTCCGCAAAGTTTTTAAATAATTATCTGCAATTTTTAAAACATGCGGTCTACCTATTTGTTGTATTGTTTCCTGTAAAACCTCCTCACTTAAAAGTTTTTCAAGCTGAGGTATTTTTGAAAAAGGATTGTTCTTATCTGATTTTTCTTTTGACATATTTTTGAGTATAAATTTATTATGTATATTTGTCAACTTATAAACAGGAGGTCTGTTTTGTGATATAAATAGTTTAAAACTTTTAAGTTGCCTTTTTTTAGTTTGTGGCGATTCCTTTATGCCATAGTTTTTATGCTGTGACCATATAGCTTCTTATCCTGTTTGCAGATAGAAATTCATGTAAGTTTTAATTGCTACATGGTAATTTTTTTGTTATAATGTTCTTATGCTTAAAATAGCCGTCATCGAAGATAATGAAGTTCAATCCCGACTCCTAAAAG
>CAUTTN010000114.1:0-5972 GCA_963541225.1 uncultured Treponema sp. | reverse complement strand
CTGATGCTATTTTGCAGGCTGCTTGTATTGTGCTTTTATTTAATGTATTTATTCTACAACTTTATATTATTCCTTCGGAATCTATGGTTTCGGAATTTATGGTAAATGACAGAGTTATGGGACTTAAAATATCGGCAGGTCCTACCTTTCCGCTTTCTTCATTTAGATTTCCGCAAATTCATAAATACCAACGCGGCGATGTAGTAATTATACGGCATCCGCATTATAAAGATGAGCCTTATAATGATCTTAAATTCCTTACTTCACAATTTATTCAGATGATGACTTTAACTATGGTAAATATTAATAAAGATCAAAACGGAAATATAAAGCCGGATCCTCTTGTAAAAAGAATTGTGGGTATGGGCGGAGAAAAGGTCATGCTTGTTGACGGCAAACTTTATATAAAGAAAAAAGGAGAAGCAGATTTCAATCTTTTTGACGAGAGTGCTTATGCAAAATGGGATTTATCCAAACTGCCTAAAACTGAACTTCAATATGTACAGGAAATAAAAGTAAAGCCTGTAGAATTGGAAAAACTTGAATCGGTTGAATCTTGGCGTTCGGCAGTCGATTTTGAAGAAGCTATAAAAGAAGCAGAACACCTTATTAAAAAAATGAAAGAAATAAAAGGAAAGCCCGATACCGTTTTTTCGGCAAAAGATTTTTTAAATAAAGGGCAGTATCTTATAAATAATATGGCTAAAGATAATGATGTTATTTCGGCAAAGATTTTAACTACCAATGGCGGGCTGATTTGGTTTGAGAATTTTTTGACTGGCTGGAAATCTGCGGTAGATAAAAATAAAAAAGACTATAATTTGTATGAACTAAGAAATGCCCAATTAAATGTGTTAATCAAATTGGCTTTCGGAAAATTATTTATACGGAATGCGGAATTATATAAAGAAAATAGTACGGAAGAAAAATTTGTAAACGATAAAGAAAGGCAAAATATTATTAATGAGCTTGAAGATTATATTTTTTATTTAATGTGGTCAAGGCAGCGTAATATGAACGAATTTCCGGAAGGGGATGAGTATATCCCCGATGATGCATATTTTATGATGGGCGATAACCGTTTTAATTCGACCGATATGCGTCATCAATATAATCCTCATTTGGAAAGTCTATGCGAAAAAGACCCTTATGCAATTATGTTTATTACGAATGTAAAGCCTCAGTACATTAAAAGCAGTCAAATGCTCGGAACCGTAAATCTTATTTTATTTCCATTCAGCAGATTTGGGAAAATAAACTAAATGTATTAGAAAACAGGTAGGCGTGCTTATCTGTTTTCCTTATTTAATACCTAACGTTAGTTTGTTTTTCCAAAAAAAATTTTTATGTTTTTTTATAAGGTTGCAGGCAATTAATTCTTCCAAAATTCTTTTTATGTCGCCTGCACGCCAAAATCGTAATCTCTCAAGTAAAATAGCAATGGTTTCTTCTTGTGTATAACATCTTTTATTTTTACGGATAAAATTTAAAATCATCTTTTCGTCTCCGCAATATTGGTTTGCCGTTTTAAAACAGATGTCGCAGCCTGAACAGGCTATAACTTCGTCATCGGGTGTTTCTGCTTTTGCCTTTTGTTCGCCTAATGCTTCCAACAATACTTCGCGGCGGCAGCGTCCGCTTTCTGCGAAAGCGGATATTACCGAAGCTCTTTTTTGTTGTTTATCCGGTAAAGCAAAAATACGCTTTTTATCTGCGGGCGACCATAGCAGAACAGCTTCGGCAATACTGCCGTCCCTGCCGCCGCGTCCTGCTTCTTGTACGTATGCTTCGGCTGTCGGCGATGGATCTTTATGTATAACGGTTTTTACATCTTTTTTATCGACACCCATTCCCCATGCACAAGTTGTTACAAGAATTGCTCTTTTGTGAGCATGAAACCATTTTTCAACTTCATCTTTTTCTTCTCTTTGAAGACCGGCATGATAAAAGCGAATATCATTATCGTTTAAATTAAGACGTAAAAAAGTGGCGGTTTGTTCCGTTCCGCCTCTGCTGGAACAAAAAATAACCATAGGTCTTTTTCTTTTTTGGACTTCTTCTAAAAGAGCAGGTTCTTTTATTCTGCAATGCCGCACAAAATAAATGATGTTTGTTCTGTCGGATTCGCCTCTTACAAGATGAGCTTTTCCTTCAAAAAGAATTTCCGCAATTCTTTGAAGAACGGGAGGGCTTGCCGTTGCCGTAAAAGCACTTACCGCAGGAGGTTTTAATTTTTTTATTATGCCGGTCAAATTAAGATAGGAAGGACGGAAACTGTCGCCCCATTCCGTAACACAGTGAGCTTCATCAATTGCCAAATGTGAGATGTTACATGCCGCAATCTTTTCTATGAGAGAGCCTCCGGAAAGGACTTCGGGATTTGCAATTATAAGTTTTGCAGGCGGTTTTCCGTCCGTACCTTCCATACGTGCAATCTGCATTTTTCTTTCTTCTTGCGATTGTCCGCCTTTAAAAATTACAGGTTCCAAACCTCCTTCGTTCATTCGTCTGAATTGATCGCTCATTAAAGCTAAAAGAGGATAGATTACCAAGGTTGCGCCCTCCATTAAAAGTGCAGGAACTTGAAAACAAAGAGATTTTCCGGCTCCGGTAGGCAGCAATATAATTTGTCTTCCTCTCATTATTCCGTCTTCATCATAAAGGTCGGTTATATTTTCATTATCTTCATTTAAATTTAATTTTTCAAAGTTTGCACCTTTTTGAGTTTCTGCTCCAAGACGGGCTTCTACCGCATTAACGGCATCTAAAATATTTGCAATTGCAAGTCTTTGCCAAGGATAAAGCGACGGAATACCGAAAATATTTTTTGCACAAGCAGAAACGGGATCATCTGTTTTATCGAGATTGTAAATAGGATTATCGGTTTCAAAAATATGAGGGCAAAACATATCATCTGGAGTTTCGGCAAATTCCTCCGGATCAATCTCTTCTGAAAGCGTATTTTGTAAGAACATATTGGTTTCGGTTAAGGTTTGACTCATTTATTTCTCCTATAAAAACTTTTTTTAAGTAGTTTTGTATTTTGCAAAACTAAATACAATAATACGATGCTTTGATTAAAGATATACATCCTGTGTATATCTTTAATTTTTCTTGGAAATTTTCTACAACTCCGATTTTTCATAAACAGCTTTTTATAATTATACGAATTTAAGAAAACCAAAGCTCAGTTTTTAATCAACAACCCCGATACAAGCGTCGGGGTATTAAACCCTCCGCACGAATAAATTTAAAAATATACTTCGGTATAGACTAGCTTGCTTCTTTTGATATATAATATGTAGTATAATATATTATGAACTAAGGAGACGATATGAAATATGACGATTTAAAACGGCATGAAGCACTTTTTTCCGAATATACGGAGTTGAGAGTACAGCAAAATACCGGTGCTCAAGTCGTATCTGTAAACGGGGACATTGTAAGAAATGTTCAAAGTAAACAGGCAGGAGTTTCTGCACGGGCTTTTAAAGATGGTGTTTGGGGATTCTCTTCATCACCTGAAAAAACCGATGAAGCTATTACCGCTTCCATAAAGCGCGCGACCGAAAACGTCCGCTTCCTTTCGCAAAAAACAGGTACGGGGCAAAAAACTCTTCCTGCATTTACAGGGCAGGGCAACTATGGTAAGTATGATCCTTCCAAATCTGCCGAGCAAAAAGAGCTTATAGATTTTGCTAAAGATATTGAAGACTATACGGTAAAAAAATATCCTGAACTTCAATCGCGGACAATATCGGTATCTTCAAACGATACGGAAAGAACTCTTGTTACTTCCGATAAAGCTGATGCTTACACATATATCTCGCGTGCGAACCTATATATTGCTTTGGATATTTTGGCAGGCGGGGAACCGATAAGTATTTACGACGTTTTCGGCGGTTTAGGTCAGTTTAAAGACCTGTTTTTTAAACCATCCGATTACTACGAAAAAATTGATATGATGGTAGAAAACTTAAAGAAAAAAGCTGAAGGTATTTATGCAAGACCCGGTGTACATGATGTAATTTTAGGTCCTGATCTTGCAGGTATTTTAGCTCACGAGGCAATAGGACATACGACCGAATCCGATTTTGTTATGTCCGGTTCTATTGCAGCAGATTTTATGAATAAACCTGTTGCAACGCCGATAGTAAATTTGGTTGACTTTGCCTACAAGTATAACGGAAAACTTTGTCCCGTTCCTATTTGGATTGATGATGAAGGCGTTGCTGCAAAAGATGCTTTTATAATAAAGAACGGTATTTTAAATTCTTATATGCACAATAAACAATCGGCTGCCGTATTTAATGTGGAGCCTACAGGAAATGCAAGAGCAAACGAATTTTCCGATGAACCTTTGGTACGCATGAGGAATACGGCTATCCTTCCCGGCAACGACAAACTTCAGGACATGATTGCAAGCATTGATGACGGATATTATTTTATACGTTCTTCAAACGGACAGGCAGATTCTACCAGCGAATTTATGTTCGGTGTAATCATGGGTTATGAAATTAAAAACGGAAAACTCGGTAAAGCAGTACGTGACTGCACAATTGCAGGAATTGCTTTCGATATGTTAAAGACCGTAACTATGATAAGCGATGATATGAGTTGGAGCAATGCAGGTATGTGCGGAAAAAAACAACTTATTAACGTCGGAATGGGCGGTCCTGCAATAAAATGTAAAATAGGAGTAGGAGGACGCAACTAATGAATAAATTTGATGGAATAAAACATGCAGAAATTATTTTGGATGCTCTAAAAAAAGAAGGTGCCGAAAAAGCAGTTGCAGGCGTAACAAAAAAAATAAAAAGTGAAATGAATATCGATTCCGGAAATTTGAGCCTTTACCGTACAACCGAAAATATTTCGGTCTCAATGACTTCGCTTATTGACGGAAAAAAAGGATTTATTGCAGGGAATGATTTAAACCATAATTCCATAGCTGAAAATGCAGCCAAAGCCGTTTCTCTTTCTCACTCATCCAAAAAAGATGAAGCAAACGATATTTCGCCGGAACAGCCGTTTGAAGAACTTTCGATAGGCAGCAATGAACCTGACAGCGAAAAAATGTATGACCGGCTAAAAGAATTTTTGGATTATACAAAATCGGCATATCCGTCATTACAGTTAAATCAATGCGTTTTGGATTTTACTCATGCTGCAAAAAATTATGCCAACTCAAACAATGTCCGCTTTACGGAAAATACAGGCGTTTACAGTTTTTCTGCAATGTTCTTTGCAAAAGACTCCAAAGGAACAAGCAGCTTTAATTACAGCGGAGCTTCGAATTTAAATCTTAATACGCCTTTAAAAGATTGGGGCGGACTTGACGAAATAATGCGTCAGACCTGCGAACAAACCGTTACAAAACCACTTACAGGCTCTTTTACAGGCGATATAATAATAACGCCGCCGAACGCAGCCGAATTTGCAAGTTTAATTACAAGGCTTTTTATGGGCGACATGTCTCTTATTACGGAAACTTCAATTTGGAAAGATAAATTAAACGAAAAAGTTTGCTCGCCTCTTTTTACGCTGCATTCATATCCTTGTAAACCTCAAGCCGAAATTCCGGAACTCTATACCGGAGACGGTTTTAGACTTCAAAATACTACATTGATAGACAAAGGTATTTTAAAAGAATTCGTACTTGGGCTTTACGGTGCGAACAAAACCGGAGGAAAACGCTGTGTTTCGGGAGGAAGCAGTCTGGTTATAGAAAAAGGAGATGTTTTAAAAGATTCTATGATTAAGGGCGTAAAACGCGGAATACTTTTAGGAAGATTTTCGGGCGGAAATCCCGCCGCAAACGGCGACTTCTCGGGTGTTGCAAAAAATTCCTACCTTATCGAAGACGGAAAAATTGTACAGCCGCTTTCGGAAACAATGATTGCAGGAAACCTTGTTAAACTTCTTACCGATATAATAGCCGTTTCCAAAGAAGAAATAAATTATGGTTCATC
>CAUTTN010000113.1:0-6062 GCA_963541225.1 uncultured Treponema sp. | reverse complement strand
GTAAATTTCTTCATAATATATATTATATTATACACCAAGACTAAAAATCTGTCAATATATTTCGTTGCCTCACGTTAAATCCGACATTTTACATTTACGATTTTTGGGACGGGGGCGATTGGAAATAATACCCCGATTTTGTAGATCGGGGTATGCCGTTTTTTAATTATATAAAAATACTTTTTATGTTATGTTTATATTTTAAATTTATTAACTTCTTTGGATAAATTCTCTATGCTGGTTTTATTTTGTTTAGCAATATCATTTACTTCTTGAACAGCCTTATTTATTTGCATTGCTCCGGCTGCCATTTCATTCATACTTCCCGTAATAACATGTGTAAGATCATCGAGTTTATGCATTTCATTCGCAACCCCTTCTCCGCCTTTAAGCATTTCTGCAGAACCGTCTTTTACTTCCAGCGTAACCGTATTTATGCTTTTGATTACTTTTAACATTTCTCTGCTGTCATGTTCCTGTTTGTGCATCATTTCCATAATTTTATCGCTCATTGTTTTAACCTGCTCGGAAAAATTAAATATTATATTGAATTTTTCTTCTGCTGTTTTTGAAGAAGCCGAAAGGGTAGCAATTTCATTACTAAAAAGTTTTAGGGTCGTCGTAATAGTTTTTCCCTGAGTACTGGATTCTTCTGCCAACTTTCTTATTTCATCGGCAACGACTGCGAACCCTTTTCCTGCTTCGCCTGCATGTGCGGCTTCTATGGCGGCATTCATTGCCAAAAGGTTTGTTTGACTTGCAATGTGCTGAATAACTGCTGAGGCTTCTAAAAGACTTCCTGATTCTTCCGTTATTTTCTGTGCAATTTCGTTTGAGGTTAAAAGGGTATCTTTACCGTCTGCCGTTGCAGATGCAAGATTTTTTATTATTTCATCGCTCTGTTCCAGTGTGTACGTAATAGCGGAAATACTTGAAGTCATATCTTCAATAGCCTGCGATGATTCTAAAACGCTTGCTGCCTGAGCTTCAATGCTGTTATTTAATTGATGTATTGTACGTATAATTTCTTCCATAGTAGCTGCGGTTTCTGTTACACTTGCTGCTTGTGTAAGAGTTTGATTTTTTACACCGTCAATATTTGCACTTATTTCATTTATTGCACTTGCCGTTTCAGTCATATTTGCGGATAGTGTTTCGCCGATGTTATTCATAATGTCGGAACTATTTTGAACAGTACTTATTGAAGAATGTATTTTTTTTATTGTTTCATTAAAGTATTTTGAAAGATCGGTAATTTCATCTTTTCCCTTAATTGGTAATCTTACCGTTAAATCTCCTTCGCCTTCAGCAATATCTTTTAAAGCCGTTACTGCTTTTTTGATTGGTTTTACTATTTTTAAAGCAATCATAAATGTAATAATTAGTGCGGAAATAAAAAGAATTATACCGAGTATGTACATTGAGTTTTTTAAAGCCTTTACGTCATCCATAAATTCATTAATGGGAACTCGTACAATAACACCCCAGTTTGTAAGTTTCATCTTTGCATAGCCTGCTATTATGTTATTGTCCTCCCAGTAATACTCTGCATAACCGGGCTTCTCTTCCGTGACGCATTTTTTTTCAAGTTCTGCAAGCGGTATAAGTTTTTTATTTTTTTTAGCTTCTTCTGCCGTATTGTATTTGTTCCGTACATAGTTCATATCGTGGAAAGCGATTGTGTTTCCGGTTTTTCCTACAATATAACAATAACCTGTTTCTCCAATCACTATGTCATTGATCATATCGGTTAATCTGACGGCAAGAACAACCGCTCCCAATACGCCTATAATTTCACGATTATCATCATAAATAGGTACTCCGTGAGTAATTACCAATTCTCCGTCCGTTACGGAAATCATCGGCTCGGTAATACTATTTTTTCCGGCTAATGCATCTTGTACCCATTTTTCTTTTAAAACCGAAACCTTGGAGCCGTCTTGTGAGTATAAATATCCGTCTTTATCGATGATGGCAGCTTCATGTAAATCATTATTAAATGCGGCTTCTTTAGTCAAAAAAGCATTTTTTTCGATGTAGGACAAAGATTCGTCGCGTAAAACCGGCATACGTGCCAATCCTTCCAAAAATTGTAAAAATGCACTTATGCGTCCTTCAATAATTTCGGCATTGTCCTGAGCTTGTATTGTAAGTTGAGTTTCTATGCGCTCCGTTACGGCTTTAGAGGATATAAAGACTGCCGTAAATGTAAGTATTACTGCCTGTGTAAGAATAAGCAGTCCGAAAATTATGATAAGTTTGTTTTTGATTGAAAACCGTTTTTCCAAATCGGTCTCCGATTTTTCGGGGGGGGGGGGGGGGGCCTAGGTTATAACCTTTTTCCATTTTTGTCAAGCCTCCTATGGTTGTTTTTTTTATAATTATATTTTATTTTTTAGTTTTGTCAAGTCGACTTGTAAAAGTCTATATTTTATTTAAATTTATTAAAAGAAAATATGATAAAATCACAAAAGAAACTTGACTTTTAAGTCAAAGAGGCTTACAATGGTACTATGAAATTTAAAGATGCATTAAAGCCCGATTCTGTAGATTTAAAGGATGTTATCACTTCTGATACAATCAATCTGCATTTAAAGGGGGCTACAAAAGAAGCTATTATTGACGAATTGTTGGAAACGCTTGTAAAAGCAGGAAAAGTACGGGATAAAGTTGCTGCAAAAGCCTGTATAATGGATAGAGAGCGTAAAATGTCGACAGGAATGAAGCACGGTATTGCAATACCGCATGGAAAGACGGATTCCGTTACGGATTTGGTTGCCGGTATAGGTATATCCGATTCCCCTGTAGATTTTGATTCGCTTGATCAAGAACCTTCCCGTATCTTTATTATGACGCTTTCTCCGCTTGATAAGACAGGTCCTCACCTTCAATTTCTTGCACAAATAAGTTTGCTGTTTAAAAGTTCGGAAAAAAGAGAAGAGCTTTTACATACGGTATCTCCTGAAGCGGTTATAAAGCTATTGACTGAAAGCGAAGAGTAATACTATAAATACCGGTAACAAGTGTTTATCGGTATTTTAGTATTTTTTATTAAAATAATACATTAGACCGTAACTATTAAATGACGGTTTAAGGTTTATATTTTAAATTGATGATTTTAGATGTATTGGCATATTTGTTATTTTTTTATATACTAATATTATGGCAAAAGAGACTTTTTTTCAAAAACTTTTAAATTTTTTTATTCCTGTGGATAGTCCGGAAGTTATTAAAAAGAAAAAGCTTAAGGAAATTGCAAAAAATATTGCAAAGACCAGATACGGAAAATGGTATAAACCCGGTTCCCAGGAACTTTTACCTCAAGCAGCTCAGTTTTTTTTTAATATATATAAAATTGTGGGGCAGGGAAGACCTATTCTTGCAGGTGCTTCGTCTTCGAAAGTTTTAAAAAATATTACTGTAGAACATTTTTTATCCGATCAGCAAAAGAAAATGCTTGAAACTTTTACTGAAGAAGCTATAAATGAAAGAGCTTCAAAAGAAGAAGCTTCAAAATTGGCTCAGGCATTAAAAAAAGAATTGAAAGTATTTGTGGGGGAATTTGACTCCAAACAAACCGAAGCTATAGATACGGTTTACGAGCATATAGAGAATTTTATCGGTTTTGTTATTTTTGATTATTATTTTTTACTTAAAAAATTTAATTCTGCTCTTGTCGAGAATAATTTTGCTGCAACGCCTAATTTTCAGGCTGTTCGAGGCGAGTATATCATAGAAGAATTAAAGGATTTTGCTTCCGTTTTATATCAGCTTAATATCGAAACCGATTGGAAAACTATTTTTGAAGTAATAAAAGCTTATAAAAATATAAATCCTGTACATGAAGGTCATTGGAAAAAAATTCTTTCTATATTAAATGATGTTAGAAGGTCTCGTGTTTTGGAATATCTTATTCAGCATATAACTGGGGATATTCTTTATACTGTGGAAGTTAGTGCTGCAAGCGATAGAATTGCAGATACGTATATTGACGGTATCAAAAATACGGCTAATTCTACAATAACAAAGATTTTGGAGGCTCAAAAGTCTTCTAAAGCGGCTGTTTTGGCTAAACGTGTTTTTGGGGATAAAATTAATTCGGGTACCAAATATTACACTGTGGAAAAACATCATAATTTTACAAAAAAAGGTTTGCCGGGCTATGTTTATGCAGAACAGATGAACTATTTGAAGTCTTTTTTAATAGAATATGTAAAGACCGATATAAGAGAATTGTGCGATTTATTTTTGGTTAGAGGAAATTGGGGTGGTTTTACCGGTATTACGGCAGAATATTCCGATAGTTTTCATGCAGTAATGCAAATAACTTCAAAAGTTGTGGAATTTGATGAAAAACTTTCCGAAGTATCGGAACTAGGTGTAAAATTCAGAACTCTTCTTTCCAGAATGGACAGAGAAAAAGAGGCCGGTCGTCAGGCACTAAAACTTTTAAACGAAGTAAATGAAGCGGCGTTAAAATTGATTAATCTTTCGTTAAGATATCTTATAGTAATCGGGAATAATTTTAAAACTATTATTGCCGATTATGATAAACCAAGACGCGAATTGCTTCAAAACTGGAAAGAGATAGAGCAGCATTCGGAACGTCCTATAAGAGAGTGGTTAGTTGAAGCATATAAAAAAATATATGATTTTATGATGCTGATTCAGCTTTTTAACGAAAAAAAACAATAACTTGACTTTTCTTTAAGGCTTTTGTTTTGAATCCTGTCTATACTGTTGAAAAAAATATAGGCTTATGCTAAAGTGTATTTATGAAAAAAGGAATTATTAAGTTTTTTATTTGGGTTGTTTTGTTTGCCGGATTAGGTGGTACGGTGTTTTTTTTCGGCTGGATGCAATTTGCTGTTCCTGTAGGGCATCACGGTGTAATGATATCCAAATCGGGAGGTTATTATTCTAAACCCATAGCTCCCGGAGATTTTTTATGGCGCTGGGAAAGACTTATCCCGACAAATTCAAAAGTTTTTATTTTTAATTTAGCTCCGGTACAAATAGATTATGCGGTGCAAGGCGTTTTGCCGTCTTCCGATAATCTTTTTAAAATAACGGATATTAAACCGGATTTTAGTTGGAAATGCGGAGTTGTTCTTTCGGCTTGTTTAAATCCCGAATATTTGGTTTCAACGGTGAAAAACACAGGTATAAAAACCCAATCTGAGTTGGATGATTATATAAAACTAAAACTTACTGAAGCCGTTCAAAAAACCGTAAATGAAGTTATTTTGCAATTTTTAAAAAATCCTGAACGTGAAAGGGTTGATTTTCAGTATGGAGAATTTCAGGCAAGAGTAAATAACGAGCTTCAAAAAAAATTGCAAACCGAAATTCTTATTAATTCCGTGCAGCTTTCAAAAGAGTTTTTAATGCCCGATATGGTTCTTTATAATACGTTAATGCAAACTTATGTAAATTACGAAAAGAAAAAGGCTGAAGAACTTTCGGAAATTGTGATAGGTGAAGCAAAAAAATCGGCTCTTTCAAAATTACGCATGGACGATTTAAAGCAATGGGGGGAGTTGTTAAAAGAATATCCTCTCTTAATAGATTTTTTGGCAGTTGCCAGAAATGATGCGTCAGAAGCTTTAAAAGCTCTCAAAGATTTAAGGTCAAATATTGTGCAAGGCAATTCGCCGAACGGAAATTCCAATTAACTTATGAAAGCTGAGGAAAAACAAGTTTTATATTCTTTTTTTAAGACCGCTTCGGATTATTTTTCCGGTTATAAGTCTTATGAAAAAATTCCGGAGTTTACCGATGATACAGAGGGTATATCCTTTACGGAGGTGAGCTGTCAGGATAAAAACGGCAGCGGTTTGTTTTCTGTAAAACCTGTTTCGGAAGAGCATACTGCAAATGAAACTTTTTTAATAAGTGAAGAATTAAGCAGAATTGCAGAGGCTGTTTCTTTATGCACCGGTTGCGGTCTTTGCAGCTTCCGTAAAAATGTTGTTCCGGGTGAAGGTCCTTATAATTTTTCCAATTTTCAAAATATAATTGATGTTATGGTAATAGGAGAAGGACCCGGAGCGGACGAAGAT
>CAUTTN010000112.1:0-6099 GCA_963541225.1 uncultured Treponema sp. | reverse complement strand
GTGTTGATTTGTAAAATAAGTTTTGATGAGTTTACGAATTAATTTTTTAATACGCCGTATTTCATGGAATAGATGATTACCTTAATATTTAAAGAATTGTCTTTTAAATATTTTTTTATTCTCTCTTCGCAGCCTTTTTCCATTTTAGTAATGACATGTTTAAAACCGTTTTCGATAAGGTAATTAAAACATTCTTCGGCAGTTAAAAAACCGTTTACTTTTCGGATAATTTCTTTTCCGAAGCCTTCCATTGCAAGATAATATACAAAAGATTCCATTCTGGTATCTGCCGTTCTATTATGAGTATTAAAAATACCTATGGAAAGTTTTGCAAATTTTCCTATATGACCCAAAAGCGTAATATTTTTAAATCCTTTTGAATAAGCATAAGAAAGACTATCGCCTACATAATTTGAAATTTTTACGGCAGGTATAGTTAGATTTAATTCTTCTGCAAGTCTTTCGCCGTAATTTCCCGGTACAAGTAAAATACTGTCATTTATTTGTACGGAAGGTTCAATCCCCTGCCTCTCTGCGTCAAGGTCTGTGGTTTTTGTTTGTTTTTCCATATTACGGTGTATTACATCTATTTCCATGTAAATTGTTTTTTTGATGGCTTCTTCGCTCATCGGATAGACAATTCCTTTTGTTCCTATTATGGAAATACCGCCTTCGATACCTATGTTTTTGTTAAATGTTTTTTGTCCTATTTCTTTCCCGTCGGGAGCAAAAATCAAAACGTTAAATCCTTGAGCGGAAACTTTTAAAACTTCTTCTTCTATCATTTTTTTGGGAACAGGATTTATCGCCGCTTCGCCGACTTCGCCAAAAAGACCTTTTTTTGTTATTCTTCCAATGCCTTCTCCGCCGTCTATTTTTATTTTGCCGTCATTTCTGCTTGTAACTTTGGCATAGATAAAAATGCCGTCCGTACTGTCGGGATCATCTCCTGCATCTTTTTGAACGGCAGCTATTGCAAATTCGTTTCCGTTACTGTCAAAACCGTTTTCGCATTTTTCTACCGGAAGTGTAAGAACATAACCTGCCGGAGTGCCGATTTGTACATTTTCAATATGGTCTTTGTTATTTAATAAAATTGCCGCTGCTTTTGCCGCCGCCGCAGCACAGCTTCCCGTGGTGTAACCGCACCTTAATTTTTGCCCGTCTTTATCTATATACAAATCAAGTTTCATTTTATTACTATAATGCCGAAAGGATTATTCAAAACTGCTTTTATCGCCTGCCTGAGTTACATCGACCGGATAAGTACCGTTAAAACAGGCACAACAAAATTCCGTTACGGCACCGCTTGTTTTCATTGCATAAAGCAGTTTTTCCAAAGACAAAAATGCAAGACTATCGGCACCGATATGCCTTTGTATTTCTTCGGTAGTTTTATTATGCGCAATTAAATTTTCGTTATCCCCCATATCGACACCCATGTAACAAGAAAATTTTACCGGAGGAGATGCAATTCGTATGTGTACTTCTTTAGCTCCGGCATTTCTAAGCATTTTTATTAACGGACCGATTGTACTTCCGCGTACTATACTGTCATCAACAACAATTATTTTTTTTCCTTTTACGGCATCTTCCAAAATATTAAATTTCATTGCAACGCCTTTATCTCTCAGCTCTTGAGTAGGCTGAATAAAAGTGCGTCCTATATATCGATTTTTAGAAAAACCTTCGTCATAAGGAATGCCCGATTCTTGCGAATAACCGATTGCCGAAGAACGCGAAGAGTCGGGAATGGCAATTACTATATCGGCTTTAACGGGAGCTATTTTTGCAAGTTCTTTGCCGAAGTTTACGCGGGCACTATGTATCGAAACTCCATTCCAAACAGAATCGGGACGTGCAAAGTATACATATTCAAATATGCAGGGCGATAAAGGATTTTTTGCAGGAATTTGCCCGCAAATCTTACCGCCGTTTTCCGTAAGTTTTACTATTTCGCCCGGTTTAACTTCAAAAAAATCCTTACAGCCTAACGTCAAAAGTGCACAAGATTCGCTTGCCGCTACCGAAATTCCTTTAGAAAAACTTCCGGCACAAAGAGGTCTAAAACCCCAAGGATCTCTTGCAATATATATGCCTTCAGATGTGAGTACTGCTATGGAAAATGCACCTTCCCATTCCTGCATACAATTTGCAATACGTTCCGTCCAAGAATCTCCTTTTGAAGCTGCAAGCATCATAATCATAACTTCGGTATCTGAGGTAGAAGAAAGTCCTACTCCTTTTTCGAGTAATTTTTTACGCAAGTAAGGAGCATTTACAAGATTTCCGTTATGAGCCAATGCTATAGACCCGTACATTGTTTCGATATAAAAAGGTTGAATATTTTCGGAGCATGATGAGCCTGTTGTAGAATAACGGGTATGTCCTATGGAAGCATTACCTTGAAGATTTGCAATATCGTTTTCCGTAAAGACATTGGAAACCAAGCCTTGTTTTTTAAATACTCTAATATTTTTTCCGTTAGATACCGCTATTCCCGCCGCTTCCTGACCTCTATGCTGTAGAGAAAAAAGAGCATAGAACACGGCTCTGGCAGCATCGGATATTGTTTTTTCGTTATAAGATCTCGAATCCCAAACCGCCGCAATTCCGCATTCTTCATGCAGTCCGGACATAAAATAAAATTCATTATTAGCCATACCATACACCTATTTTTAGTTTTGCATTACGTATATTTTGACATAAAAAGAAAAAACTTCGAAAAATCCAGCCGTTTTCCGAAGTTTTTACACAAGCGAAACCCTAAAAACTAATGAAAATCTTTAGGTCTTCTTTCTACACGCTTACACTTTGCACATTCTGCAATATTTTTAATTTTACCGTTATCAACCATTGTCTTTAATACGACTTCTCCGCCGCACGGACACGAAAAGTGTTGTGTTGCTACGGCAGTTCGCGAGTTTTTACTTGCACCGGCCATTTTACGCCTCCCATAAAGTATTTACATATCATAAAACAGATAATATGCAAAATATATAACAAAAATATTCTTATGTCAATATGAGGTTAGAGAAATATCAGTAATTCGGAATGAAAGTTAAAGTATGGTAAAAGCAAGTTATGACAGTAAAGGCAACAACCTTATGAGAAAAACATACCCCGATGTTCTTCGTCGGGGTATGTTGATTTTGATATTTTAAGATTTACCGGAAGGCAAAAACGGTATAAGCCCTTCGGCAAAAGATTTGGCAGGCATTGTTTGCACTATGATTTTACCCGGACCCGTAATTTTTGTATTAAAAAAACCTTCTCCGCCGAAAAACATATTTTTTAAACCCTTTATCATTTGAATTTCCATAGAACAAGTATCCTCCATTGCTGCAAGATACCCGGTATCCAAAATCATCGATTCGCCGGCTTTAATTACATATTCTACTGCAAAACCGTCAATTTCCAAAAAGACTGTCCCGTTTCCGGATATTTTTTGCATTATAAAACCTTCTCCGCCAAAAAAGCCGGCACCCAGTTTCTTTTGAAAATGAATCGACAAATCAACTCCCTCAGAAGCTGCCAAAAAAGCAGATTTTTGAGCTATAAGCGAATAGTTGGGAGTTATTTCGATTGCACGAATCGAACCGGGAAATTTTGATGCAAAAGCAATCTCTCCATCTTTTTCGGCAGTATACCTGTTTAAAAATAAACTTTCGCCGGAAAACATTCTTCCCAAAGCTTTTCCGATACCTCCTGTAGAAGTTTGCATGTTGATACCTTCAGTCATCCATGCCATACCTCCGGATTGAGTTATCATTGTTTCTCCTGCTTTTATTTTGCACACCGCAGCCGGCAGCGGTTCTCCAATAATTTTATATTCCATAAAACACTCCTTGTTTGTTAGTGTGTAATGTATTATATTATATTTCAAATTAAAAAAACAGAGGTTCTTTGAACCGTATATATAATATTATTTTAAACTTACGTTGCAATAAATACTATGATTTATAAACGGCTCTTTTTCCTCCTATCAGTTTCGGGCGGCTTTTTAAAGCTGTAACACGGGCATTCCCTATTGTGTTGTTTTTTAATCTTACAGGTACCTGAACAAATTTTATGTGCATTCCTATTTCCGTATCGCCTATGTCAATTCCTGCTTGTGCATAAATATGTTCTGCCAGTACGGGATTTTCGGCAAAAGCATAAGCGGCAGCTGCACAAGCACCTCCTGCATTAACAACCGGTACTGCCGAAACTTCTTCAAAACCGTATTTTATTAAAGCTGCTTTTTCTATAACCAAGGCTCTGTTAAGATGTTCGCAGCATTGTACCGCAAGAAAGATTCTCTTATCTTTTAACACCTTTAATGCGGTTTTTATAATTACTTTTCCGACAGCTTCATTCGAATTTTGCCCTATAATACCGCCCGAAACTTCGCTGGAACTGCACCCTATAACGAATATATCGCCTTCATCGATTTTAGAATTTTCCAAAGCTTCATTTACTGCATTAAAAGTTTCTTTTTCGATTTCGGCTAAATTTGTTTCCTTTTTATCCATGACTTTTATCCGTAAATATAATCGGTATCTTTAAGCAATTTGCAGTCTTAGAAGATACCGATTTAAATATAACGATGAACTACCCGATTTTTACAAAAAACCGTGCAATAAAAATAACGAACAATATCCATGTTACAACGGGAATGTCTTTAAATTTTCTTTTGATAACTTTTAAAATTACATAAGCTAAAATTCCGTAAACAATTCCTTCTGCAACGCTATAAGTAAAGGGCATCATAATCATAGTTAAAAATGCAGGAATACCCTCGGTTGGATCTTTATAATTTATTTCTCCTGCCTGCGACATCATCAAAAAACCTACAATTATAAGTGCGGGAGCGGTTGCGGCTGCCGGAATTAATAAAAATACGGGCGAAAAAATCAAAGCTATTATAAACATAATTGCTGTAGTAAAAGAAGTTAAACCCGTTCTTCCGCCTGCGGCAACACCCGAAGTACTTTCTACATAACTTGTAACCGTGGAAGTTCCGAGAGCTGCGCCGATAATTGTTCCTATAGCATCTGCAAGAAGAGCTTGTTTTACACGCGGAATATTTCCGTCTTTATCGGTAAGATTTGCCTGACTTGCTACACCCAACAAAGTCCCTACGGTATCGAATATATCTACAAATAAAAACGAAACAAATACTATAAAAAACTTAAACGACAGAACATTTGAAAAATCGAAATTAAGCACTGTCGGGGCTGAAGGAATACTAAAAGGCGACCAACTTTCCCAACCGCCGAAAGGAACCGTTATATTCATCGGAATACCTATTATTGTTGTTGCAAGAATACCCAGCAAAATAGCTCCCGGTACTTTTAAAATAAAAAGCCCGCAAGTAATTATAAGACCCGTTAAAGCCAAAACCGCAGGACTTCCGAATTTCATATCTCCCAACATTACAAGAGTTGCGGGATTATCCACTATAATTCCCGCATTTTGAAAAGCAATAAAAGTTATAAAAATTCCTATACCTGCCGACACGGCTTTTTTTAAATTTGCGGGTATCGACTTTATTATAGCCTCTCTTACATTTATTATTGAAAGCAAAATAAATAAAACGCCTTCCAAAAAAACCGCCGTCAATGCCGTTGCCGGAGTATAGCCCAAATGAATTACGACACTGTAAGTAAAAAAAGCATTCAGCCCCATACCCGAAGCAAGAGCCACCGGAAGATTTGCCAAAAAAGCCATCGCAAGAGTTGCAACGGCAGCCGATAAAGCCGTTGCCGTAAAAACCGCTCCTCTATCCAAACCGGCTTGACTTAAAATATCCGGATTTACTGCAAGAATATACGCCATAGCCAAAAATGTAGTAATTCCTGCCGTTATTTCAGTACGAACCGTAGTATTATGCTCTTTGAGCTTAAAAAAATTCTGCATAATTGTTTACCTCCAAATAAATCGCCGTTGTCGATTAAAAACACCGTCGATTTTTATATATAGAATTTATAACGGAAAACATAATCTACCACAATTCTTTTTTTTGAACAAGATAAATATTAATATGACAAGTCGAAAATTTTCCTCTTGACAAAGATTGTTATTCTGTATATATTTAATATATACAGAATAACAGGA
>CAUTTN010000111.1:0-6146 GCA_963541225.1 uncultured Treponema sp. | reverse complement strand
TTTGTTTTTTGTCAACTACTTTTTATACTTTTTTTTATTTTTTTGAATATTTTTTTTATAAATAACTTTTACGCAAATCCCCTAATATTAAACACTCTTGCACAGATAAGAAATGGCTATATAAGCCGTTTCTTATCCGGTTAAAACTCCCATCCTATTGAAAGCGACGGCTGTATAATGTATATAGGGAATCCATTATTATTCGGAAATCCTTTCCTAAAGGTAAAAACATGATCAAGGTTACATTCAATATAGAGTTTTTTATACATATAAATTTGAAACGCCGTTCCCGCATTCAGGGTAATACCACCATACCAGTATTTAGAACTTTCTATATCTACAGTTGTATACTTTACAAAATTTGTCAGAAAGGCTATACCCATTCCCATGTGTACATCAAAATTTAACCGTTTTTTTATAATCGGATATATATATGCAGCATTGATCTGAGTCAAAAAAAAGCCTGTATCCATTCGATAAAATTCTTTTTTACTATTTAAGCTCATACCTGAAAATGTAAGATTTACACCAAAATTTCCATAGTACCGTTTTATGGGAAGCAGCGTAAACCTCATAAGACCACCCAAAGCTGCAAAATCTCTATTAAAATACTCTTTAAAAACTTTATTTCCGGCAAAACCCGTAAAGGCGTAGCCTACACAAAGAAAAATATCAATAGGCTTTTGAAATTTAAAATTAACACGTCCCGTATTACTTTTTAACCCGCTCGGATCTGTTACCGTTAGAACATATTCTCCCGGGTTAAATTTCGAAAGATCAAATCCTACTTTTATCTGTTTTCCGTTTTTTTCAATATCGAGGATTTCACCTTTAAAAGAGCCTCCCAAAGTTTTTTTTAATACAAAAACCGTATCTTCATGGAAATTTTTACCGTTTATAATAATGAAATTATCCTTTAACTCATCAAAATAAATAATTTTAGGCGAAACAGATGAAACTTCCGGACGGAGAGCAATGCGTACATCGAAATTTCTATAATCGCTTATTGTTTCAATTTGATTTAACAGGTTTATAACGGCAACCCTGTACCTATATTTTCCCGGAGGAAGAGAAACATCAATAAAATTGTCATTTACAACTTTTTTATCTATCAGTTTCCACGGGCTTTTAAATTCCCGTTTTTCAAGACGGAATTCAAATCCTTTAATATCTTCGACAGCTTCCCAAGATAATCGTTGATACAAAACAACATCTCCGGATTCATTTTCTTTTATAAAGTAATTTTTGTGCTCCGACGATGCAGCTTTTTCGCCCGTATCCGAATTTTGTGCTGCAAGAAATAAAAAAGTTGTAAACAAAAACACAAAAATTAATATTTTTTTATTGACCATACATAACTCCGGTTTCATCTGTTTCTACTTTTTTTGACTGCGGTAAATCGATAACAAATTTAAGAGTCGATACTTTTCCGTCTTGAAAAACAAGACCTGTTTCTAATCGTTTAACGGCTCTTACTTCTATAAAGAATATACCTCTGGATAAAGCGGATAAATTTTTAAAGTCAAAAGACATTTCTTTTTTTCCTGCTTCTGCCTTAAATTCTTTTTTTAAAATAGTTTTCTTTTTAGGTCCGTAAACGTGTACGGCATAATGAGTTGCTTCCTTTATTGTTTGCCATGCAAATTTTATATGTGTATTGGATTTAAAGAAAGAAACATCCAAAACTTTTCCTTGTTGAGGTGATATAAAATTTACCTGCGGCAAAGGAGGAACGGGCAGAACCGTAAAAACGGCATTTTTAGGAGCAGATATATCGAATTCGCCATCCAGCACGGCACTTACATGCCAATAATAAGTTCCTGCCTGAAGAGGAGGCAGTTTTACGGTAAAATCCGGATTATCGACCGAAAGAATGAGGTTTGAGGACCCTGCTTTTTTAAGTGTTAACTTTGATGTTACAGGAGGTTCCATCGAAGCCCATTTTAAAACTCCGGGATTAAGCAAAGCATCTACACCGCTTAGTCTTTCGCCATTGGCAGGACTTATAAATTCTACCGGTTTAAGATGTTTAAACGCAACTGTTTGGTCAGCGGCAAGCCCGTATCTTCTACTTGATATCAGGGTAGAACCTGCAAATCCTTGTACGCTTACTATGTAAATACCGTCTTCGATTGATTGCAATGCAATTTCAATTTCCGTATTTGTGATATAAAGGTTTTCATACAAAGGTTTTATGTCAAGTCCCGGTTTTGTAATTTTTACCTGATAATAATCGGCTCCGGGTACGGATGACCATTTAAATTTATTTTTACCTTCCGGTAAGATTATCATAGTTTTACCTAAACCTATAAGTTCCGGTTTTGGAAGAGGCGGAGCTATAATAATTTTTTTGGGTTCACAGGTTATTTCGGCATCATCATCTTTTACAGCAACACGCCAATACCATTCACCCTGTTTTAATACAATGCCGTTTATACCTGTTCCTGATGTTTTTTCATTAATTACAATGTTTTTAAAATCTTTTGACGAAGATACTTGAAAATAACATTCGTTTTCCAAATTCGTTTTCCAAGTAAATCGCGTATCCCTGCAAAGGGTATCTGCCAGCGTATAACCTTCGGGAGGAAAAACGGTACGTAAAACAGCGTTTCTATTCTCTACTTTTATTTTCTGTTTATTGGATAAAGCCAAAACCGTATTGTCGCTTCCGATACTTTCTACAGTCCAATAAAAATCTTTTCCTGCCAAAAGTTTATCTGCATTTTTGACTTCAAAATAATTCGATGTTATAGTTTTTTCTATAACGGGGTTTTTCATCTGTTCATTATCGCAAATGCGGACTACATATTTTTTTGCTTCCGATACGGATTTCCAAGAAAAGTTTACGGTTTTACCCTGAACGGTTTCTAAAGAGGTTTGAAAAGAAGACATAACATCAGGTGCTTTATCTTCCAGTTTTCTTATATGGAAAAAGGAAACTTCTGAATCCGTCGGATTGCTTTCAAATCCGAGGTAGTCGGGTACAATTCGCCAATACCACGAACCTTCTTCAAGTTCCGACAAGGAAACCGATTCCGTGCTTACCGTTCTACTGATTTTGGGATTAAGCATTTCGGGATTATCGGCTATTTCAAGAAGGTACGAAACGGCGGATTTGTTTCCTTTCCATAAAAATCTTATACAAGGCAATGTATTTTTATAAGAATATTTACTATCAATTTCAGGTTCCAAAAGGACAGGAGCCGGAACAGATATTATATTCAGCTTACCGGAAACAGCCGAAGCATCTTCCGCTCCTAGAGAAGCGGCGTAAAGCCTCCAATAAACAGTTCCCGATTCTTGTTCAACGGTTAATTCGTTTAATCCTTTGACTTCAAATCTTTTAACATTTCTGCCGAAATTTTTATAACCCGAAATTTCCAAAACAAGGTCTTCCGTCTCAGGAAAAGAACTTTGCCATTTAAACACAACGGGTATTGTCTGCCCTGCAGGGTTACGATTAAATAATTTTGCACCGGAAGCAGGACTTATCATAACAACGGAGGAGCCGTTATCTTCCGTTACGGCATTTCCGGCAGTTAAGATTTCCGCACTTTCTTCAGTTTGAGTTTCGGTTTTACCGTTTGAAACCGTGTTTTTTACTACAGAAGCCTCTCCTTTTTCCACTGCAAGACGGAACTTATCTGCACCTACCCTATCGGCATGGAGAATAGAATCTTTTTCGACAGTAACCGAAGCCCCTTCGGATTTAACCAGCATTTTGGAGCCGGAAGTTTTTACGGAAACTTTTCCTTCATTTACTTCAACAGAAGATTCTGCATCTTTTACAAAAATTTGAATCATTGTGTTGGAACCGATGTTTACGACATTTTTATCCGAAAAATAAATTGCAGCTTCCGAGTCGGGGGCAGTACGGATTATGTCCCCGTTGTAAACCGGAGAAAATTGAATAGGTCTATCCCATACGGCTCTATCAATAAATTTTCTCTGAACGCTTTTGTATTTATAAGTAACTATAGCTACCGATGTTTTATCGTTTCTTACAAATGTTTTATTTAAATTTTGTAAAAATAAAAATAATGTAAAAGCAATTATAAAAAGAGAAAAAACTACAACCAATATATCTATAAAGACATTATCAAAATTAGGACTGGATTTTGTATTTCTTTTCATCTTCATTAATATCCACCTTAGCAAAATCGGGAATAGGAATACCTAAAACTTTTCTGACCTGATTTAAAGATTTCGGACCCTTTTCTCCTGCACCCGGAATATCGTTTTCTTCAGGCATATTTACAACGGCAAACATACGCAATGGTTTTTCTTTACCCTTAACCGTAACGGAAGGCATTTCTTCAACCAAAACATGTTCTTTTACCAACTCGTAGGTATATTCCGTAATTAGAATATCCGTTCCCATAGGTTTATTTAAAGCTTCGGTACGGGAAGCAAGGTTTACCGCATCGCCTATAACCGTATATTCCATTCTTTGCTGAGAACCTATTTGACCTGCAACAACAGGTCCCGAATTAATACCGCAACCTATACGGATAATAGGCTTTTTATCGCCTCCGCGTCCTCTGTTAAAAATAATCAAAGATGCCCTCATACGTAAGGCTGCCCTTATACAGTTTAAAGCATCTTCTTTGGGACTTCCGGCAGAAGTAGGAGCACCCCATACAGCCATAACGGCATCGCCTATAAATTTATCTACAACTCCGTGCGTAATGTTTACGCATTCAACCATTGCGGTCATATATTCATTTAAGAATTCGACTACCTCTGCCGGAGTAAGTTTTTCGGAAATAGCGGTAAAAGAACGTATATCCGAAAAGAAAACCGTAGTATCTTTTGTTTCTCCGCCGAGTGCAAGCTGCCCTTTCATGGCGAGTTCTGCAATTTCTTTATTGATAAATCTGCCGAAAGAATCCTTTAACCTTTCCCTTTCAGCCAAGCCTTTTCCCATTTTTACAAAGCTTGAAGTCAAAAGCCCTAATTCGTCTTTTGTTTTAGGTTTTAAGTTCAGTTCATATTCGCCGTTTTCAATTTGCCCTGCAGCAACGGCAAGAAGTCTGACGGGACGGCTTATCGATTTTGAAAAAAACCATACAAAAATAACCGATAAAGCAAGAACAATTACACTCAGATATATATTTCTTTTAGTTGTTTCGGCAACAGGTTCCAATAAAAGCTCTGCATCGGCAGTAGTAAGAACGGCAACATCGCCTAGAGATAAGCGGTAATAAGAGCCGAAATATTGTTTTCCGCCATCATCACTTACCAAAACCTGACGATTAGTATCTCCGTTTTCTCGCATTTGCACAAATAACGGAAAATTGCTAATATTCGTACCGTTTTTTACAAGATTAAAATCCGGATGAATAAGAATATCACCCGAACTGTTTACAAGATATGTAGTCTGTAAAGTACCTACTCCGAAAGATTCGGAAAGTTTTTCTGCGGAAAAAAATACAGCCAACCCCTGATTAAGACCTTTTTCATTATAAGGATAAAAAAGAACCAACATCGGAATATTAAATACGGGTGAAGCATTTAAAACCTGCATAATTCCTTTTTCCGCCTGTAAAGAAGCATCTTTAACTTCTGCTAAAAAAGCATCCACAAGCGAAGGGTCAAGTTCATTGGATAAGAAAAACGGAGTACTTAAAAGTTTTCTTTCAAGACCTCCGCCGCGCCTTGAATCCGTTATAAGAACAGCCGCAACGGAAGGATTGCGTTCAAAATAAAACTCGGCTGTCTGTTTTGCAAAGGAACTTGAACTCTCCAAACTATTCAGCATATCCAAAAGCAAAAAGGCATTTGCTCTTAAAGACGACAATTCTTTTTCGGCAGAAGCAGCTGCCTGCGTATTGACGGTTCTATTATTTTCTTCGGCTGTAATCCTTACATCTTCACGTCCAAACCATGTAACAAGCAGCGTAATTATACCCAAAGATAAAATAACAAGAACCGATATAATAATAACCAGTTTTGCACCTATAGGGAATTTTACTTTTTCTTGTTTACTCGTATTTTTTGTTTCTTTCATACTAATATTATCCTTAAAAACAAATTATTATACAACTTTGTACCGGCAATAATAACACAATATTATGTTAATAGCAAGTAATTTTCCTTTGCATTTCTATATTTTTTTTCTAAATACTTGTATTATGTACAAATAT
>CAUTTN010000110.1:0-6148 GCA_963541225.1 uncultured Treponema sp. | reverse complement strand
GGTAATATGCACCGAGCCATATTGTTTTCCTACATTTAAAATTTTTATATCCATAGCTATAATAAGTTTATCAAAAAAAATCGGAATGGTAAAGGCTTTATTCGTGCGAGGGTTTAATACCCCGACGCTCGCGTCGGGGTTGTTGATTTAAAACTTATTACCGGCTCAAAATATGTTTAAAAATAAAAAAGCGTTAAGGTTTCCCCTAACGCTTTTTTATGGCTTTAGCTTTTTTTAAAAATTAAACCGTCTTTATCTTTTTCTGCAATTATGGTACAGCCCTCGGGGAATTTTCCTTCGAGAACACAGCGTGCAAGTTTGTTTTCAAGTTCTGCCTGAATTGCCCGTTTTAAAGGTCTTGCCCCGAACATGGGATCAAAACCTACATCTGTAAGAAAATCCTTTGCGGAATCGCTTACCTCAAGTTTGAGCTTTTTGCTTTCAAGGCGTTTTTCAACCGATTTAAGCTGAATTTCCACAATTTTTCGGATGTTTTCTTTTTCAAGACGGTTAAAGGTCAATATTTCGTCTATGCGGTTTAAAAATTCCGGTCTAAACTTGCTGTGTAAAATTTCCATAATTTGAGGTTTTATGTCCTCTATGTTTTTTGCCTCCAAGATGCGGCTTGAACCTATATTGCTTGTCATAATGATTATGGTGTTTTTAAAGTCTACTACCCTGCCTTGGCTGTCGGTAAGTCTGCCGTCGTCGAGTATTTGTAAAAAGACATTAAAAACGTCGGGGTGTGCTTTTTCAATTTCGTCAAAGAGGATAACGCTGTAAGGTCTCCGCCGCACTGCTTCTGTCAGCTGACCGCCTTCGTCATAACCTACATACCCCGGAGGGGCCCCTATCAGTCGGCTTACGGAATGTTTTTCCATGTATTCGCTCATGTCTATTCTGGTAAGAGCCCTTTCATCATTAAACAGAAAATCTGCGAGGGTTCTTGCAAGTTCCGTTTTTCCTACACCGGTAGGACCTATGCACAAAAAACTTCCAAGCGGTTTGTTTATATCCGAAAGTCCTGCCTTGTTCCGTCTTATGGCATCGGCAACAGCATGAACCGCTTCTTCCTGACCTACCACTCTTTTTTGTAATACGGTTTCCAATTCAAGATATTTTTGCATTTCGCTTGCCATCATTTTGGCTACGGGAATACCTGTCCATATAGAAATAATTTTGGCTATGTCTTCTTCCGAAACCTCCTCTCTTAAAAGCTGTCCCTCCGAGCCGGCTTTTTTTTCAAGTTCAGCCGTAACTGCGGCAATCTTTTTTTCAAGTTCGGGAATCTTTCCGTATTTTAATTCTGCTGCTTTGTTTAAATTTCCCTCCCTGCTGAAGCGGGTTTCTTCTATCCGCAGCTGCTCAAGTTCTTCCTTGTATTTGCGTGCTTCATCAATACGGGATTTTTCGTTTTGCCATTGTACGTGCATAGCGTCCCTTTTTGATTTTAAGTCTGCAAGTTCTTTTTCAAGTTTTGTAAGCCTTTCTTTTGAGGCTGTATCGGTTTCTTTGGAAAGAGAAACCTTTTCGATATTGAGCTGTAAAATTTTGCGTTCTACTTGATCGAGTTCTACCGGCTGACTTTCTATTTCCATTTTAAGTCTGCTTGCCGCCTCGTCAACAAGGTCTATTGCCTTATCTGGTAAAAAACGGTTTGTTATGTATCTGTTGGAAAGGACAGCCGCTGCAATAAGAGCTTCGTCCTTAATTCTTACACCGTGATGTACCTCATACTTTTCTTGGATGCCGCGTAAGATTGAAATAGTATCTTCAATTGTAGGTTCGGGGCAATATACTTGCTGAAAGCGTCTTTCCAACGCCGCATCTTTTTCGATGTATTTTCTGTATTCGTTTAGGGTGGTCGCCCCTATTGCCCTAAGCTCGCCGCGGGCAAGTGCCGGCTTTAAAAGGTTTGAGGCATCCATGGAACCCTCGCTTGCACCCGCTCCGACCAGTGTATGAAGTTCGTCTATGAATAGGATTATTTTTCCATCGGATTTTTGTACTTCGGAAATTACAGCCTTTAACCTCTCTTCAAATTCGCCCCTAAATTTTGCTCCGGCAACCAAGGCACCAAGATCTAAGGATAAGAGTCTTTTGTTTTTTAGGCTGTCGGGTACATCGCCTGAAATTATTCTGCGGGCAAGACCTTCTACTATAGCGGTTTTTCCGACACCCGGTTCTCCTATCAATACCGGATTGTTTTTTGTACGTCTGGAAAGTACCTGCATTACCCTCCTTATTTCTTCATCTCGTCCTATTACGGGGTCTATTTTTTCTTGTCTTGCAAGCTGTGTAAGATCCCTGCAAAATTTTTCAAGGCTTTGAAAGGTTGCTTCGGGATTTTCGCCGGTAACGCGGTTAGTGCCGCGAATTTCTTTTAAGGCATTTAAGATATTTTTTACATTTATACCTTTTGAACGCAAAAGTTCTCCGCACGAATCTCCTGCTTCGCTCATTGCTAAAAGAAGATGTTCAGTTGAAACATAATCGTCTTTTAGTTTATCCGCATATTTTTCCGCATGGGCAAAAAGTTTTGCCAGCATGGGTGAAAGGTATGTTTGTGCAGACTGTCCCGTAACCCGAGGTTTTTTATCGAGTATTTTATCGAGTTCATCTAAAAGAATTTCGGGTGAAATTCCTATTTTTTCTACAAGCGGCGGAATGATTCCGCCTTCTTGTTCCAGCAAGGCGTATAAAAGATGTTCGCTTTCGATTTGGCTGTGGTCATCTCTTTGAGCTAAGGAAGAAGCTTCTTGAATAGCTTCATTTGCTTTTACCGTGTATTTTTCTGTATTCATGATAATAAAAATATAATAAAAATGTGTTGTAAAGGCAACATAAGAACATACGGTTTAAACCTCTTTGATATTAAAATCACACTTAAAAACGGATAGAAAATAGATATTGAAATGCAAAATCTTTGGTTCGATTATTACGCTAAATGGAGCTCGTACTATTATTCGGAACTGTTTACCTAAAACTTCAAATGCAGTTATGACTACTTTGACTTAAAAATTAACTACTGGACAAATCCGTATAATTGTGTATAATCATAGATAGTGTTTTTTGTAAAATCGGCGTAGCTCGCTTCAGAACCGTGAGGTATGCTGTTCTAAAAAGTTATAGCATTCGGATTCAATCCTTATTTATTTTAGCAAAGAAAATTTGGATATTGAATTCTTTGCACATGTAAAAGGAGATATGTAAAAATGCAAATGTCATTTACAATCAAACGTACTTTTATGGTACAAGCCATTGTTACCATGCTGCTTTTGATCTGCCTGTGTATAAGTTTAATAATTTCAAGAATACAGAAGAATGAACTTATTTCGATTCAAAATCAAAAAGAAAAATCCCAGTTACTGGCTATGGAAATAAGACAAACCTCTCAAAAACTTACACAGCTTTGCAGGTTGTTTGTTGTAACAGGCGGTAAGACGGAATATTTTAACGAATATTTTGATCTTGTAAAATGGCGGAATGGAGAGATTCCCCGCCCCGATACCGTTCATATTAAGTTGAATAGAGGCAAAACAATCAGCCAAACGGACTTATTAAAAGAAGTCGGATGTACAGATAAAGAGCTTGCATTGCTTAATAAGGCTTCTGAGCTTTCCGAAAAACTTGTTGCAACAGAAAATCAAGCTATGGAAAGTATTAAAAAAAATACTTTTGTTTCCGGACCTTTTAAACAATTGGGACAAGAAACTATACAACAATTCGCTTCCCGTATATTAAATGATGATGTATACAATGCCGAGGTGGAAAAAATTATGCAGCCCATTGAAGAATTTTACACGGCTATAGATACGCGTACCGATTTATCCGTAAAAGAAGCAAATGCCAATCTTGATAGACATCAGATAATCTCATTGGTATTTATCGTATTAGTTATAATTTCGTCAGTTTATTTTGCTTTCTTTTTAAATAGATATGTTATAATACCTATCATTACAACCTCGTCCAATTTAAAAAATATTGCAGAAGGAGATGGAGATTTAACTGTAGCTCTTCCGGTAAAAGGAAAAAAAGAAATAATCGAACTTGCACAATCTTTTAATAAAACAATCGAAAAAATTAGAATAACAATCAAACAAGTTAATACAACATCAGGGGCTTTGGTCTGGACGGGAGAAAGTCTTGCAAGCAGTATGAGTGAAACAGCTTCAGCCATTAATCAAATAAGCGGAAATATAAAATTAATAAAAGGTCAAATAATTACACAAGGAAATGAAATTACAGGAGCTGCATCTGCAGTTGATGAAATTATTAAAAAAATAGGTTTGCTAAACGGTAATATTGAAACTCAAGCAGCAAGTGTCGCAGAGTCTTCTTCTGCAATAGAGCAAATGACTGCAAATATTGCTGCAATTACGCAAACCATAGAAACGACCAATGATGTTATTAAAACACTTGTGCAGGCAACCGCCGATGGAAAAGAAATGATAAATAATGCGGGAGATATAACTCAAAATATTGCCGAAGAGTCGGGGAGTTTGCTTGAAGCTTCCAATGTAATTCAGCATATAGCAAGTCAAACAAATCTACTTGCAATGAATGCGGCTATTGAAGCAGCTCATGCAGGTGAAGCCGGAAAAGGTTTTGCCGTAGTTGCAGATGAAATTAGAAAGCTCGCAGAAGAATCAAGCAGTCAGGGAAAAACAATTACCGCAACACTAAAAGTATTAAGCGGGCAAATTGAAAGTCTTTCAGGTTCTGCCAATAGCACCGAAGAAAAATTCAATATCATTTTTAATTTATCCGAACAAGTAAAGAATATGAGTACAAGGCTTATGGAGGCAATGCGTGAGCAGGAAAACGGCAGTAAGGAAGTACTTGAAGCAATACGCGGAATAAACACTATAACCCATCAAGTAAATGATGGTTCTGCCGAAATGCTTAAAAGCGGAAAAGATATCGAAACCGAAATGCAAAAACTGGGAGAACTTAGTTTAGTAATTACTTCAGGTATGAATGAAATGGCTTCGGGTGTAGAACAAATAACTAATGCCGTTCAGGAAGTAAACGGAATATCTCAAAAAAATAAAGATAGTATAAAAGAATTATCTGCAGAAGTTGCAAAGTTTAAAGTATAGAATATAAGAATTAAATTATACGTAGTATACCTAAAATATTTTTTTCGGATTTTTTTATAATACAAAAAGACTTAAAAACCGTTTTTAAAAAAATAACTCTAGCTTATTTTATAAAAACAATGTATAATTAGTACATTATTAAAATAAATGGAACCTGTCTTTTAAGACAGGTCTAAAATATGTTAAAGGTTTAAACTATGTTTTTTGATAATTATCCGATAAAACTTTCAGATACTACAAAACCGTTTTTTTTTAAGGGGTTAAAAACTGCTCCGGCTATTTTACTTGTCCACGGATACACAGGCTCCCCGCGTGAAATGGTCTGGCTGGGCAGACAATTAAACGAAGCAGGATATAATATTTTTATTCCGCGGTTGCCCGGTCATGGTACAAACAAAGACGATTTTTTAAGTTCTACATGGAAAGATTGGCTTAGAGAAGTATGCGAAGATTATATTGATCTGTGTGCTTCTTATGAACAAGTATATGTCGGAGGACTTTCGATGGGTGGATTATTAACGTCATTGATTGCAGCAAGGTTTAACCCCGAAAAAATCTTTTTATGTGCTCCGGCTTTTATTTCTTACGATAACAGAATGAAACTAACTCCGTTTTTTAAATTTTTTGTAAAAAAAATTACGACACGTAAAAGAAATTACGATCATGACCCTGAATACGGAAGAGCTATTTCAGACTATAACGGCACCGAATATTTAGCCAAAACAGCCGATTTATATAAACTTCAAAAGTTAGCAATAAAAAATATGCCGTTTATAAAATCGGAGACTCTGGTAATTTTATCCGAATCGGATGAGACCGTACCTTTTGACGTAAAAAACATAATCGATAAAAATTTAAGAACTCAAAAAGAATATCTTATTTTAGAAAAAAGTAATCATATAGTAACAAATGATGTAGAAAAAGAAATTGTTGCAAAAAAAATTATAGAATTTCTTAAAGATTAGGAGAATTTAACCATACCTATTTTATAAATTTAACTTTTTGATTATAAATGCCGATAATTAACAAGGAGTCTTGTATTTTTT
>CAUTTN010000109.1:0-6204 GCA_963541225.1 uncultured Treponema sp. | reverse complement strand
ATTCTGTTGACGGCACCCTTTGTATATTTGTTTACATATATAATAGCAAAATAAGCGATAAAACTGAAAGATGTGCCGACATCATATATCACTGAAGAAAAATGCCGTTTTTGTCACTTTTCTTAAGCTATTTCACGAGGACACCTCGTGTAGTACTGAAACATGTGTCCTATTGTAGCTGTAATAGGTCATCTATTGTAGTACTACACAAGACCGTCTCGTGTAGTGCTGAAACAGGTCATCGATTCTAGCTGTAATAGGGTACCTATTACGGCACTAATAGACCGCCTATTACTGGCGTAAAAGGCGGTCTATATCGAAGAAGCTTTAGGTATAAAAGCAAAAACAGATAAACGCTTAATGGAAATAAATTTCGGAACTTTTGAAGGTGAGGATTGGAGAAAATCTGAATTTTTAAAAATAACCGACAATCCTTTTTTCAGTTTTCACGCTCACTCATGTATTTTTTTACTTCGGCAGGAGTCAACATACGTATCTGTGTATGCGGATATTCTTTATATTTCCCAACAGTAAAAAGAGGAGCGGTTTGTTTGCATTGTTTGTCTTTATTCTTTTTCAAAAATAAAAGCAGATCGTCATAAGACGGGAAAATTTTATATGATTTTTTGCCCTTACTGTTTTCTATTTCGTAGATACCGCAGGCTTTTTTTTCGGTATAATCCGCAGTCCGCAAATAGAGTTTTGCAATTTCCAATGATTTAAACGGGAAATTCCATCTTTGCAAACCCCGTTGCGGATCATGTTCAATACAAATACATCGGCCGCATGTTCCGCAGATATATTGTGTATGATTTTCCAAACAATCTACGGGATTCAGTAATGGGGTAATTCTGTTTTCGTTTACATAGCATTCTTTACACATGTTAGTCGCTTATATTAAATTTAACAATTACCCCCATTTTTTACCGAACTAAAAGTCGGCTTTCTTACAAAGGAGATATTTTCCCCATTACGGAACTTTTAGTCTCAATAACAGGCTGCCCCTTATAAAGAATAGAGCCGGAACCGCTGATATCGGCTATTAAATGCCGTGTAACCCATACTTTTGCAGAACCGGAGCCTGAAATTGAAATATCAGCCTTTTCGGTTTCCAAATCGGTTGTTTTTATGTCTCCGGAACCGGAAATAACAGCTTTTATATTTTGAGCCTTCCCTATTGCGGAAAACTCAGCCGATCCTGATATTTCCAACTGTAAGCTTTTTAGCGTAATATCGCGTGCCGTAATATTACCACTTCCTACGATATCTATCGACATCGTTTCTTCAGGTTTATTGAATGATGAAATGATACCCGTAAGTGAACCGGTCGTATGCAACTGCATTAAAGAAGGCATTGTAATAAAGACTTTACAGCGAGTCGGTGATATGCTGTATCCCGACTTAAAACCGATGTTAAGGGTGGTACCTGTAAGGGATATATCCAAATAGGGGAAAATATTTTCATCCGTTTCAACTTGAATGGAAAAGGTTTCGCTATACCTTATGTCGGCAGTCCAACCGCCCTCGATGGAAAGAGCATTAAAATTATTTTGAGAGAATGCTTGAGTTTCTATCTTTCCGTTTCCTTTGACGGATTCGGTCGAACCTGAAAATGATTGGCATCCGATGCAACTAACAAAAAGAACAGTTAGCACGGCAGCTTTTACAATACCTATTATTTTGATTATTCTTTTATTCATAAAAAAACTCCTTATATTACCCAGTTTCCGTTTTTTAGAATTTGAACTTGGGTTCCGTCTTTTTTTACGCCTATAACGGAAAGTTCGGGACCGCCTACCATGAAGTCGACATGAATGATCGAATTATTCATTCCTATCTTTTTCTTGTCTTCATCGGAAAACTCTGCTCCGCCTTTTATGTTTTCGCTGTAGGCGTTTCCTATGGCAAAATGACAGGAGGCGTTTTCGTCAAAGAGGGTGTTTTTAAAAAGAATTCCGGTGTTGCTGATGGGGGAATCGTCTGCTACAAGGGCAACTTCTCCAAGCCGGCGGGAACCTTCATCGGAGTCTAAGAGGGATTGAAGCACGTCTTTTCCTTCCTTAGCATCGAAGTCTACAACCTTTCCGTCCTTAAAGGTAAAATGGAAATCGTCGATAATTCTTCCTCTGGCAGCCAATGGTTTCGTGGCTTTTAATGTTCCGTTTACCTTAAAAGCGTGAGGCATCGAAAATACTTCTTCAGTCGGAATATTCGCCATAAAGACATCTCCTCGGGTACTCTTGCTTGAACCGCCTACCCAGCAGTGACCTTCGGTAAGATATACTTCCAAATCGGTTCCCGGTCCCTTGTATAAGAGTTTTTCAAAAGCCATTTCGTTTAAAAAGTTTTGATGCTTTTTTAAAGCGGCATCGTGTTCTTTCCATGCGGCGACCGGATCGTCCATGCTGACCCTTGTTGCATCGAAAACTTTTTCCCAAAGTTTTGTAAGGGCTTGATCTTCGGGTAATTCGGGAAATACCAATTTTGCCCATGCCGGAGTCGGATGGGCTGCAACACACCATTTTACATGGTTTTCCATTGTATATTTCATTATAGGCTTTGAAGCTATGGCTCTGGTTCTATTCCATTCCGAAACTTTTTTTGCATCGGCATTTTTTAAAAGTTCGGGATTGTCGGCTACTATGGAAAGACGGTGATAGTTATTTTTATAAGCCCCTTCCATGTAGTCTATTTTAAATTTAGGCATTTCCTTAAAAATGCTATCGTCGCCGTAGGCATAGCGGGCAAGAGTCATCTCGTCATCCGAAAAGACATATATAATGTCTTTGGCACCCATCTTATAAGCTTGCTTTGTAACTTCACGAACCATTCCGATTGAGTGTTCGTTTACAAGCACAAAAATTCCATCGCCTTTTTGTATATTAAGACCAACTTTTAAAATAAGTTCAACATACTTTTCTACATTTCGTTTAAAATCCATAAAATCCTCCAAAACGATTTATTCGTTCAATATTCTAGCAGAAAAAGAAGAAAAAGTAAATGATTTATGTTTCTATGAAATTTAAAACTAAAATAAACATACCGATCCTCTTGATTTTGCTTTATCATAAAGGTTATAATAAAAAGGATGAAAACTATATTTTTTAAATTTATTCTTTTGTGTCTTAGCTTATACAATTTATCTTTATATGCTCAAGAAGAAAAACCCGAAACAGTTTTATTTAAATTTAAATTCATTAAAGATTCCGAATATAAAATTCATTCTGTAGTAAATGAAAAAGTATACATAAACGGAAAATTTAACCATGAAGCTCAAATAATAAACCGAATAACCGCAAAAACAAAAGAAACCGGAGAACCGAAAGGCGGAAAGAACGGCTGGGGAGTTTTTTCGTGTACCTTTATGACAAGCGAACAAAACTCGAACAAAACATTTAATTGGTCGCGTAATTACCCGAGTGTTTTTAAAAGAGATGAACGCGGGCTCTACACAATAAGCGATGAATATTTTATGCCTGTAGTAAGAAATTTACCGGTTTTTCCGCATGTCCCCATAAAAAAATCGGACACATGGATTGAAAAAGGTTATGAAGTTCATGATTTTAGAGATTCTTTCGGCATTGAAACACCCTTTAAATTTCCGATCGAAGTAGAATACCAATACATAGATGAAATTACAATCGAAAATGTCAAATATCACCACATAACGGCAAAATATAATTTTGACTATAAAGTTCCTGCAAATATTTTAAAAAAATATAGAGGGAAAACGGACATTCCCGTTAAAATGCTTGGATTCTCCAACCAAAACCTTTATTGGGATAACGAAAAAGGCAATCTAATCAAATACGATGAAGAATTCGACATAAAAATTATGTTGTACTCCGGTAATGTATTTACTTTTACGGGATCGGCTTATGCAGAAGTTATGGAAACGGTAAAACCGCCGTCCGATACTGAAGAATATTTAAAAAAAACTATTGAAGATTCCAGTCTCGAAAATACTAATGTAAAGAAGACCGAAGAAGGAATTACCATAAGCGTAGAAAAAATAGAATTTTTAGCCGACTCTGCCATTTTACAAGACTCAGAAAAAGCCAAATTAAAAAAAATAGTGGAAATCCTTTCCAAATTTTCCGATAGAGAATTTTTGGTTTCGGGGCATACAGCCCTTGCCGGAACAAAAGAAGAAAGGCAAAAACTTTCGGAAGAAAGAGCTGCTGCCGTTGCAAATTATTTGATAGAACTGGGACTTCAAACCAGAGAACATATTTACACGCGAGGGCTTGGTGCCGAAGTTCCTATTGAACCTAACACTACTGCCGAAAATAAAGCCAAAAACAGACGTGTCGAAATTACGATTCTTGACTAATCCGTCATACAAAGGAAATTGTTATTAAAATAAGCGGTAATATTTTCTTCCAAGAATTTGTGTTATGCAAAAGGAATGTTTTTCATTGTAGAACACCCCTTAATTAATCTATAGGAATATCCGATCAACTCCTAAAGCAGAATTTTTTTAAAAATTTACGTATATTTTATGTAAAATAGTAAAAAAAATTTCAATTAATGAAAAAAACATTTGATTTTTTTTAGCAAATAGGCTATAATAACAGTCTATGTCAGATAAACAAAAATTAATAGTTGATAGCGAGAAAATCGCAACAGCAATACGTTTGGGCGTTCCTATAGCAATAACGTCTTATACTTTACCGCGAGAAACGGAAGAGTATATTAATGATGTAATAATAGAGTTTTTAAAACAGTTACATCGTCCCGAGCTGGCGGATTATATAATGTATTACACAAAAGAGCTTACCACAAATGCAAAAAAAGCAAATACCAAAAGAATTTATTTTCAAGAAAAAGGTCTTGATATAAATAAACTTGAAGAATATGAAGTCGGTATGGAATCTTTTAAAGACGATACATTATCAAACATAGATTATTATTTAAATTTGCAAAAAAAAGCCGGCTTATATGTAAAACTTTCATTACAGGCAACCCCTAAAAACATAATTTTGGAAGTTGTCAATAATGTTACATTGACACGCTTTGAATTTAAACGTATTTTCGATAAAATCGTAAGGGCAAAGGAATTTTCTTCGTTGGACGAAGCTTTTACACAAGTATTGGACAGCACTGAAGGTGCAGGATTAGGTCTTGTTATAATGGTTTTAATGCTGAAAAAAATGGGACTTAACGAAAAAGCCTTTGAAACCAAGGTAGAAAAGAATGCAACAATAAACAGAGTTGTAATCCCTCGCGATTGCGAATTTGAACAGCAGGCGGAACCTCTTACCCAGGCGATAGTAGACTATATAGAAGACATACCGCAATTCCCGGAAAACATAATGCAGATACAAAGAGCCATAAACGATCCGGATTCTAAAATAACGCATATTGCACAGTTGATAAGTAACGACATAGGACTTTCAACCGATCTTTTAAAACTGGTAAACTCGGCGGCTTTTGCTCTTTCGAATCCTTGTATAAATATTTCCGAAGCCGTAAAAATGGTAGGCTTACGCGGTATTCAAAACCTGCTTTATTCCATAGGTACGGTTCAGGTTTTGGGTGCAAATGAAGACGAACAAAAAGAATTATGGCACGATGCATATAAATTGGCATTTTTCTCGTTTAACGCTGCAAAACTTACAGGCAAAAATTCTATTGTCGAAAATTCTTATGTTTGCGGACTTTTAAGAGATTTAGGCAAAGTAATTTTGCATTCGATGTACCCCGAACTGATTTTAAAGCTGGCAGAAATTCAGGCAGAAAGAAATATACCTCCTCAAATAATGGATATGATAATGAGCGGAATGGAACAAGCCGAAATAGGAGCCCGACTTGCAGAAAAATGGAATTTCCCCGATTTGATCATAAAAACTATCCGTTATCAAAATAATTTCGAAGCCACTCCCGAAGATGCAAGACCTCTTGTCGAAACAATAGCTTTTGCCGATTTTATGATAAGTCTTGCCGCAGGAAAAATAGAATATTATCAGATACCCCAACCTATTTTATCGCGGTTTAAAATAAAATCCAAAGAACAATTGGAAAAATTGTGCGAAAGGTTCGAATTGGGCTTTGAACAAGAATATCAAGGCTCGTCAAAAAATTAAATATTAAACAGACTTAAATCAACAACCCCGATGCAAAGCATCGGGGTATTTTTTTCGGATTAAAATTTTACAATATAGATTTTGACTACTACTCCCATTTTAGGGTGTAGGTTACTTC
>CAUTTN010000108.1:0-6303 GCA_963541225.1 uncultured Treponema sp. | reverse complement strand
TACCCTTTGTTACGACGCAGAGCGTCGGGGTATTAAACCCTCCGCACGAATAAAACTACGAAGCTTTTTAAGAACAATGCACATCACTATTTATACAACAATATGTCGATTTCAATTTTATGGAATCGCCTCTCTTACCCTTACAATAAGTTTTATCCATGTCTTTTAAATGTTTTTATAGTTATCTTCATCTTCTTCGTTTATCGGGATATAATGATATTTTAAAACATAATCCAATTTACTGCTTGTCAAAATCAACAACCCCTACGTAGAGCGTAGACATAAAACGTCAGGTATTAAACCCTTCGCACGAATAAATAATTAACATGTTTATGCTGTGATTAAAGGTTCCAAAGTTAATACATTAACTGTTGAAAATTTAATACAATACCCGTTTCAACGCTGCAATTTGTTTTATCACGAAAATTGCCGGCGGTGTCTGCCTTGTGGTAGTTTACGGCTATTTTTTTATGCAGTGATCAAATCATGTGCTGTTTACGACTATGTTGTATAGACAGGATATGAAGGCTTTCCGCGTGCAGTCATAAAAGACGAAAACCATAATTATGGTATTTATTTTGAAGAAGGCGATATGGTATTTTCATATACGCGTAAATAGCTGCCATATACTCCCTGAGTAGTATATGGCAGCCGGAAAAATAAGAAAGAGAATGACGCAATGCTGATGTTATAAAATTATGACCGGGAGAACTTTTATAATACGCAATTTTTTTAAAGATATCCAATAAAGGCTGTCCGAGTAAACCGAATATTTTCACTCTTGAAAAAAATATGGAATACAATATAATTATAATATGAACCAAGATAGAGTAAAAGAAATTTTATTGGAAACCGAAGATTCGGAGCTTGAATTTTCTGTTGTCTTTACAGGTAAGGCAAGCAAAAAAGTAAACGGTCTTTATAAACCCGATACTCACGAAATTATTTTGCATAATAAAAATTTTGCAAATGATAATGAACTTATTTATACGGCAGTTCATGAATATACTCATCATAAACAATGCGAAAAAGAAGGCGGTTTTTATTCTACAAGAGTTCATACGCCTAAATTTTGGAGTTTGTTTCATACCCTGTTGGAAAAAGCGGAACAAAAAGGTTTTTATAAATTAACTCTTGAAGAGTCACCTGAGCTATTGGAGCTGACTGAAGAAATAAAACAAGTCATAATGATAGAAGATGGAAAGCTAATAAAAGAATTGGGGCTCCTTTTAATAAAAGCCAGAACATTATGCAAAAAAGCCGGAGTCAGGTACGAAGACTATATAGACAGAGTATTATGTCTTCCGCGTCCTGCCGCTTCAACTATGGAAAAAATAAGTGCCTATAATATAAACCCGAATATAGGTTCCGAAGCAATGAAAATAGTTGCAAATATAGGCAATCCCGATAAACGGGCTGAAGCCGAAGAATTATTTCTTAAAAAGAATAGCCCTGCTGCGGTTAAAGGAATGTTATCGCCTAAAAAAGAAGACGATCCCAGAAAGAATTTGGAAAAAGAAAAACGCCGTATCGAAAAGACGATTTTAAGTTTGCAGGCAAAGCTGGAAAATATCGAATCAAAACTCGCAAATATGAGTATTACGGCTATTGTTTTTGTATTTTTATTGTCTGCAATTTTTATAAAACCTGTTAAGGCACAAAACAATAATTCCGGTTCGGGTATTCCGCAAATTCCTAATATAGAAATGCCTAAAACGGCAGATCCTTTACGCCCCGTTATTCCTAAGCCTTTTAAACAAATAAATACCGAAACCAAAAAAAATAAAGAAAAAAAAGATAAGAATAAAATATTTTATGATGATATGCTGATGTCTTTAAACGATAGTAAAGAAGGCAAAATTATTTTGCAGCTTATGAACTCCAAGATTTCCGGCAATAACACAGGGGATAATATTTTAAATAAAATCGTTGAAAATTTATCCGTTTTAAAAAAGACAAATTTGCAGGATATGAATACACAAAATAAAAAAAAATCTGCGAAAGCGGAGTTGTTTAAAATAAACGGTCAAAATATTTTAAACGATTTTTCTTCGTTTGATATTTCCGAATTATCCGAAGACGGTAGTTTTTTTGCGGTGGGAAAAACAATATTTAAATCGGATAATGCGCCGGAAGAAGTATATATTTTTGCAAAAAAAAGCGATAATCAAAAATATAAGTTATTTGTCAAAGTAAATCAATCAAAAAAAGATTATTCTACGCCGTTATATAGGTTGATGCAATATTCTCCATTTGAAGCCGAACTTGTAAAAAATATGATTATTACAAATTCCGTAATAGCAGAGCAAGAATTTATTTTAATTTTTAACATGTATTAAAATAAAAAAATGCCGATAATTAGTATATGAAAAAAAATTATAAACTTCTTGAAATGCCGGTTCCGTTATTTTTTATTGTTGCGGCAATAGTAACGATAGCGACCGGGTGGGATAAACTTCCCGGTGGGATGATTGGAGCCTTTTTAATCACAATGATTATGGGCGAAATTTTAAATATAATAGGCGATAATACTCCTTTTGTAAAAACCTTTTTAGGCGGAGGTCCTATAGTTATAATTTTTGTATCGTCTGCTTTGGCATATTATAAAATTTTGCCGGAAGGAAGCATCAAAAATATAACGGTATTTATGAAAGGCGGAGGTTTTTTGGATTTTTATATTGCGGCTTTGATCACGGGTTCTATTTTGGGAATGGATAGAAAACTTTTGATAAGAGCGTCAATAAGGTATTTTCCGTGTATTATAGGTTCGGTATTTGTTGCTCTTATTTTTGCAGCATGTACGGCATTTATTTTCGGTATGACTCCTACCGAAGCTATTGCATATATAGGAATTCCTATAATGGGAGGAGGTATGGGAGCCGGAGCCGTACCGATTGCACAAGTTTTTTCTGGACCTTTAAAAGTTGCTCCCGATCAAATTCTTTCAAAACTTGTTCCTGCAGTTGCTCTTGGAAATGCACTTGCAATTGTAGCCGGAGGCTTGTTAAACAAATTAGGCAACGTTAAACCTTCATGGACGGGAAACGGCAAACTTCTTGCTGCAGGAGATTTTGTTCCGGAAGAAATAGAAGAGCCTAAAGAATATTATCCGTTAAAACTTTTCGGAGCAGCTATAGTTATTGCGACCGCTTTTTTTACATGGGGAAAAATAGTAAGCAGTTTGGTAAAATTATTGGGTGCGGATATTCATACTTACGCATGGATGATTATAAGTGCGGCATTGGTAAAAGCCTTAAATATTTTTCCGAAAGATCTTGCAAGGGCTTGTGCCGAATGGTATAAATTTGTGGCAGCCAATTTTACTTCTGCTCTTTTGGTAGGCATAGGAATTGCCTATACGAATTTCGGCGATATATTGGGTGCAATTAGTTTATCTTACGTAATTATTGTTGCAATGGTTGTATTCGGAGCTGTTGTAGGAGCCGGTCTTGTCGGAAAATTGGTAGGGTTTTATCCCATCGAGGCTTCCATAACTGCAGGGCTTTGTATGGCAAACATGGGAGGAACAGGCGATGTCGCTGTTCTTATGGCTTCAAAACGCATGGAGCTCATGCCGTTTGCTCAAATTTCTTCACGTCTTGGAGGAGCTTTTATTATATTGCTTTCTTCTTTTTTAATACCTTTATTTTTCGGAGCATAAAACTTAAAAAGTAGTTATTTGGGAACTTCTAAAAACATTGTAGGAGTTTTATAAGTTCCCGATACTTAAAATTTAATTTACGGAGATTTTTTAATGAAAAGAATTTTGGTAGGCTGTATAAACCATGAATCAAACGGCTTTAATCCCATAATAACCGGAATTAATGATTTTGTTATTTTTAGGGGCAAAGAAGTTCTTACAAACGGACTAAAGCCTTATTATTCTTCTACGGGAATTATTGAAACAATTCAAAAATGGGGCTGGGAAGTTGTACCTGCTATTACGGCAAGAGCTGTACCAAACGGACTTGTCGATTATAATTTGTATCAGGAATTAAAAAAAGACTTTTTAGAAAAGATAGATGAAGCTTTAAAAGAAGCTCCCATAGACGGTATTTGTCTTGGACTTCACGGGTCTTTAAAGGTTCAAAATATAGGACCTGCCGAAGGCGATTTACTAAAAGCAATTAGGGAAAAATTACCGCATATTCCTTTAACTACAGCTCTTGATATGCACGCAACAATCACTGATGATATTATAAAATATTGCGACGGGATCGTAGGATATAAAACGGCTCCTCATATCGATTGTTACGAAACGGGAGTTCATGCAGCCAATCTTTTAAAAAAAGCATTTGAACAAAATACAAAATTATTTATGGGCAGAGTAAGAATTCCGATGCTTGTTGCAGGCGAAAAAACGGAAACCGCAGCAGAGCCGATGAAGTCATTAATTGAAGAATGTATCCGTGCAGAAAAAGAAAATAATGTTTTGGCAGCTTCAATATTGTTGGGTTACCCTTGGGCTGACTGCAAAGATAATGGCGTAAACATAATTACGGTAAGCTCGGTCAATCAAGAAGAAGCCGATAAAACCGCAAAAAAAATAGCTTTGCACTTTTGGGAACAAAGACATAATTTTAAATTTAGAGCGGAACACTATGATTCTTATACTTCAATAAAAAAAGCTGTCGAATATATAAAAACGGAAAACGCCTATCCCGTTTTTATTTCCGATTCGGGCGATAACCCTACGGCAGGGGCAGCAGGCGATGCTACCGAATGTTTTGAAGCTATTCTTAAATTTGAAAAAGAAATACAAAACCTACCTACCAAAGTTTTGTATTCCGGCTTTTTTGATAAGCCTGCCGTAGAAAAATGTTTTAAAGCGGGAGAAGGAAATACTGCTTCTATAACCATAGGCGGAAATTGGGACACCATAAACGGCAAAAAAATTCCATGTAACGTTAAAATATTAAAACTTGTAAAAAAGTATGATGTTTACGAAGCCGATATTGCTCTTGTAGAAACAAAAAACATTTTAATCGTTTTAACTTCAAAACATATCGGTTTCGGCGATGAAAACCTTTTACCGGCAGTCGGCATCGATCCGAAAAACTACTGTATAGTTATTGTTAAATTAGGATATTTGGAAGCCTGTTTTCAAGACATTGCATCACACGCAATATTAGCCGAATCCAAAGGCTGTTCAAACGAACTTTTGGAAACTTTAGCTTATCCCGGTACGCCTCGTCCCATTTATCCGTTGGATAAAGACATGGATTGGCATTTATAGCAAGCTGACGTATACGGAAACGGTAAAATTGTACATAAAACAGGATATAATATCTTTAAACGAAATAAACAGTGTAGGTAGATTTACAAATCAACATCCCCGATGCTCTGCGTCGGGGATGTTGATTTGCAAACCTCTTCAATCAGAACTTAAACACAGGTCCTAATTTTAAACGAAATACATTGGAAAAGCCTCCGGCTCCGTCCGGCTTTTTATTATTTATTAAGCTTGCAAGGATTCCTGCTTTTTTTTCATTTAACGAAACATGGAAAAACCCATACCCGAGTGTATCGGTCAAGGAAAAAGCAAGACCAATATTTTTTGTAAAGTAATATGTGGTAGAAACATGCAAAGAAAAACCTAAATTAAAGCCTCCAATTTTAAACAGATATTTTGTATCGACCGTCTTTCCTTTTACTTCAATTGTTCCATGCGACATCTTCCAAGAACCACCGGCACCAAGACCTCCTGCCAATGTAATATAGAGATTAGGTTGTTTAAAAGTATAGCCGAATAATAATTCTCCGTTCCCATAGGTGCCTTTTATTTTTTTGAATTTTATATCAATACCATCAGAGGTTGAAATAAACGAAACAGAGGCTTTTTTCTGTATTGAACCTAAAAGCGAAATATTTGTATCAAACAGAAACGTAAAACCGCTTTTTCCTACAAAGCCCATATCAACACCTACAGCAAAATTATTCCACGAATTCCTGTGAATTATTTCGTTTTTTTTTCATCTTCAACACCTCCTTGCGGTTCAAAAGTAAAAATATTCAAATAACTTATTTTCGGGCTTATGACAAATTCTGCAAAGCTATTTAAAGAAACCAACAAAATACAGAAAAAAATGATTACTTTTTTCTTCATCCTAATCTTCCTTTTGCAACTCTTTTTTATTGCAATTATTTTTTCTGGTTGAAAGTCTGTTTCGATTGATTCCCCACCCGCCTGCTTTCAAGCAGGTCCGTCTAACAACTGTTTAAACCGCAAACCGGTTTGTCGGCTTTGCAACTTTGTTATGCTTTCTTATTGCAAAAATATATCTTTTAGCAATGGCTTGACCG
>CAUTTN010000107.1:0-6310 GCA_963541225.1 uncultured Treponema sp. | reverse complement strand
CATTAAGGCTTGTAAGCTGATTTTTGAAGCAGTAGAGATATTGCAAACTATTCAAGCCCTGTACATTAAGGCTTGTTAGCTGATTTTCGTAGCAGCAGAGATTTTGCAAACTATTCAATCCTTGTACATTAAGGCTTGTAAGTTGATTACCGGGGCAGAAGAGGGTAGTTATATCTTTTCCTTTAATAATAACAGCTTCATTTTTATTAGGTATGGGAATATCTGTTGATGAATTATTATTTAACACACCTATCTTATTTTCGGCATTCCATACCTCACATGGACTTCCGTCCTTTGTTTTGACAAGTAAACTTATATTATTTTGTAAAGTTTTCATTGTAACTATATTTTCTTGTGGAGACATTTTTTCAAAAACGATTACACCGTTTACAATAATCTTATCTAAATCTACCCCGTAAAATTTAACATTCTCAATAACTGTTCCATTTACTTTAAACATACAATCTCCTTATAGTGTTATTTCTAAAGTGGTGTCGGTTAATACAAAGGCCGCTTTTGCAACAAATTTTTTATCCGTTTCTTCTTTTGTGTAACGGTTTGCAAGAGCTATATTTATAGCAGTTATGCCGTCTTTGTTTTCGGTTAGGGCATCAGCAAGTTCTTTTAATGTATTTAAGGCATCGGGAGCATTGTCAATAAGGTCTTCTATTTTCGTGTTAATTTGATGAGTCAGCTCCTCTTTGGCTTCTTTTAGTTTGGCGGTCATTTCGTTTTTTGCATCACTTATTCGAGTTTTTGTTTGAGCAAAAGTTGTCAGGTCGTTATCGTTTTTAGCATCTGCTGCTTTTAATGTTCCCGTTTCGGTTCTTAAGGGAACAGATAAAGGAACAATGCTTTCCGTGGCTCCGTGCGGTTTTGTGTTTGCTTTATGTTCTGCAACGATTTCCTTTAGAATCTGTATGTCTTTTGAAAGCCGGTCTGACGTATCGGTTAAGTTTTCTACGTCTGTAGACATAACATTAAAGCAGTCGGCAGATATAATATCGCCATAAGAGTGATAGTCTATGTAAACTATGGGGAATGATTTTAAAAAGATGACAGCCCTGTAGCAGTCTTTGTTTGATTGTTCCGAAGCAATAGAATCAAGGGCATTATATTCATAGTCCAAACCTAAAATAAGTCTTTCGGTTCTTAGTGCATCTTTAAAGACCGTAAGGCTTTGAGCAAAGTAAATGCCGTGTTCTACGTAATAGGGGTTATTCGGTATTATGTTTAAAAGTCTTTCGGCTTTTACAAAGTTATTAGGGTTTTCCATTAAAATGTCGGCATCAAAAAGCGTTTTCATTTTTTTATCTCCTTAAAGTTATATTTATAATTAAACGTATTCCAAACATGTTTTATTTTGTACGGGCCTGTCTTTAATGACGGCACCTTTGAATATTCGGCTGTCGCGGTTGTGTTTGTTTTTTTGTTTTATTTTGATTTTTTGAGTCAAGTATCCTTTGTATTCAAGTTCAATTTCGTCTATAATGCCTTGAGTAAAGCCGTAACCTCTAAGACTTTTAAAGGCTATTAAGTCATAAAGGACAAGACGGGGGTCCGCCCATGTTTGGACAGAAAAGCTCTTTGAAAAATGGCGGTAGTAGTAAGCCATAGATGATAAAACTTCGCGAGCGACTTCATCGCTTGCCAAGGCTCCTACTTCTATATTTTTAATTATTTCTCCATTGAGTTGAATGTCGTCTTGGTTACGGGCTGTAATTGTTTTTTTCTCTTTACCAGGAATAAGGCGGTTACCGTATATGTTTACGGTTACGGTTTGTGGGCTTTCGGGAAAGTAGTTCCATGCTTTGACATATATGCCCTCGCTTGTTTTTCTGTATGAAAATTCAAACTTTGATTTTAAGAAACGGTTTGCAATTTCTACGGATGAAATACTTATATCGTCTTTAAGCTCTATTTTAAATTCGAAGGGAGTGTTTTGTTCGTTGCGTGTTTCAACTTCTTTAGGGTTTGCCGTGTTAAATGTTTGATTTATATCGGGTACTATGTAATCTTTGGGCTTTTTAGGCACTTCAAAGTTTTCTTTTTTTAAAAGCGAGTGAGCGGGTTTTTGTTTTATCATTAAAAGGATTGAAAGCTGTTCTTCTTCTCTTCTTGTCATAAAGTTCCACACCTTTACAACGGCTTTAACGGCGTTTCCATATTCGTCGTAAACGTATTCCGTAGAATATTCCAAGCCTTTCGGAATTAGAGGATCCGAAAACTCTGTAGTGATAAAGTTTTTGGGAAGATTATATGTTTTTACAAGGGATGGATTTAATCCGCCGCCTATAGGGTATTGTCCGTAAGGAGTGTTTTTGTATTGTTCAGGAAAATCGAGTTTACCGATTTCAGAATATAAGACGACATCCTTTTGACCGATTTGATATTCGCCTTCGTATTCGTAGGTTGAATATGATAGGTTTATTACGTTTGGAGATAAAGAAGAATCTTCACCTTCGGAGGTTTGTTTAAATTCGTTAAGAAGAAAATATCTTAGAGGGTAACGTATAGAACCGTGTCTTGAAAGTATGGAGCTTGCAATTAAAGAGCTTCCCGTTTCGCTGCAGGAGCAAAATGCGTTGGTTAAGATACAAAGTTTATTTAAAAGGCTTCCTGCCGTTCCATTTAAAGGGATTTTTTTTAGTTTTATTTTTTTTAAACTTTCGTCTATTCTTGCGGCGGATAGGTTTAGTGCATTTGCTATTTTTGAAAAGCATGAGTAAGCGTCCGTTATATCCTGAATACCTAAAGAAAGATAAGTGTTTTTATTTATGCCTACATAGTCTTGTCCTTTAATTATTACCGAGGCTTTTCCCTGATCGTTTTTTATGTTTGTAACAAAAAAGGTTCCGAAGTTTAAGTAAAAGGGTTTGTTTTTGTTTTCTTGGTTTAAAAGTAAGACGGCAGAGCATATTGCATTTGAGTTAAAATATCCTGCGATGGGGCTTTTAGAATTTTCGTTATCGTAAATACGAGAAAGATTATTTAGTTCAAGTTCTATGGAGTTTATGTAAAGGCGACCGATTGAACCTTCTTTATTTTCGGTTTTCTTTTTTTGGTGTTTAATTTTTATTATGTCTTTTTCGTTTACGGAAAATTCGAAGCCCGGGTAAAATGCTATTATCCAAACTCTTTTATTGGGAGTGTGTTTTTTTATTTTAAGTTCTATAATGCCTGCCCCTTTACATGGAAGATCGAAGACTATTTTTTCTTTGGTGTTATCGAATAAACGGAAAGTGTTTAGGGTGCTGCCCGATTTTGTTTTTGCGGTGATAAAAGCCTCTTTTATGATTCTGTCTTTGTTTGTAATTAAAGTTATTTTTTTTAGGTTTGTTTTGGGAATGTAAAGTGTTACGGTATCGTCTATATCACCCTGCTTATTTGCTTTTAAACCGATGTAGCCTACTCTTGAGTAAGGTTTTGATTTTACGATGTGAAGTCTTCCGTCTTTATGGATATTTTCCGCATTCGGAAAAAGACGTGAAGATATTAAGCCGCCTGTGAAGAAACGGTTTTGGATATGAGATAAGTAAGGGTATACTATTTGATCCGTTACAGAGCCGTCTTGAGCATTGGGAGCCTGTATTTTAATGCTTTCGGGAACTTTGCATGAAAGAAAGTTAAAATAAACAGATGCTGTATATTTTCTGTTATCTCCTTTGATTATTCTTTCTGTTTGTTTTTGTACGGGTATCATTTTTTTATCCTTTGAAGTTTATCCTTTGAATATGTAAAGTTCTATTGTTACGTTTGCAGGGCGGTTTTCGTCACCTGTTCTTCCGTTATTCGGTTTTGTTTTTTTGTCCGTTTTTTGTTCTCGATACATGTATTGTGTGTATGTAGTACTTGAAGCACCTGCAGTACCCGCGATATGAGATGATGCGTTAGAATCCTCATAGTCGTGTGTATGAGACTGCATTGTATCTATTTGACCGCCGCCGTCTCCTTTGATTCCGGAATCGTGGTATATAGATGTTCCGGATTCTTTAAACTTGCTTGCATTTCCGCCTGCAAGACGCATAAAATCTCCGGGGTAAAGAGCATGAACAGCTTCCCATTGACTTTTTATTGTTTGCGAATATTTTTCCCAAGGCACGGGCATTCCGGGACATCTGAAATAGGGAAAGCCGGGTAAAGGTATATCAGGCGGAAGTTCTTTGATTGTTTTTATTGCGTCGGTTAAAAGTTTAATTGAGGCACAAACATTGTTCCAATTATCTTCCAAAAGAGCGTCATCGCTTAAAAGAGTTTTGGGAGTATTGTTTTTTAATTGATATAAGATTTGTTCAAGTTCGGGGCGTAGTTCCATTTTTTTTCTCCTTAAATTAAAAAAGTATTTAGTTTAGTTTTAGTGTTACGCCCGAATAAAGGAACAGTCCGTTTTTTCTGAAAGTGTAGGCGTATTTTACCGGCTGTACAATATCTATTTTTATGTGTTCAAAAAGTATTTTAACACCGTTTGAAGGTGGCTTTACGGGCATGGTTTCTTTTTTTAGAAAAAGGCTTTTAGGTTCATCGTAAAAAGCGGTTTCGATTTTGTTTATAATAGTCAAAACGGTTTCATAGTCTTTTTGAAGCAGTACGGAAAATTTAACCGAAACCGATTTGTATTTACGGATAATATCTTTGCGTTTTGAGCCATCGGCAGTTGTAAAGGTTGAAGATATTTCTTTTTCTTCTATGTCGATTTTACCGCCTTTCGGGATAGGAAAAAATTCGTCTTGTATACAAATAAAATCCTGCGGATAATGATTATTTAAATATTCTGTTTCAGTCATTTTAATCTCCAACGAACCAATTTTGTTTACCTGTCTCAACGATGTTTAAAAGTTCTCTGTCATGAGTACGAAGAACATTAAGCAAAGCTTCATCTAAAGACTTTTCACTATTTTGACTTATTTCGATACTGTATGACGGAGAGTAGCTAAACGATTTTGAGTTATCCGTTTGATTTAGTCCTGCAGCCTTAAATACGTTTTGTAAATTAGGAACATTTATCGGAAGGATGAGTTCAGGTAAACCTGCTTCAGCGACAAGTCCCGAAGATCCGTTAGGAAGGGTTATACCCGTTCCTGAACTTGAAGGCATGACTATACCGCCATGAGCAAACTTTATCGGACGGGGTGCAGGCGGTAATGGCTGCTGTATATAGTCGGGAGGTACAGGCTGACCTGCAATAACGCCTGCCTGAATGCCTGCCATTACTGCTGCTGCAGCATGTAATGAGCCGCCTACGGGATCAGGTATTGCATAACGGGCTATAGATTCTGCAATCTCAACAGCGGCTTTTATCGACATGCTTATAATGCCTTGAGCTTTTTGCCATTTGGCAGCCTGCTGTGCGGCTTTTGCGGAGGCATCGCCCGAAGCGTTTTCCGTTTGAATGCGGGCGATGGCAAATTCGTGTTCCGATAAACTTCGGGCATTTAACAATGCGACTTCCTGCATTCTGTTTTCTTTGTCGCGTTTTCTTTTTTCGTCTTCTTCCTTTTTGCGTGCCGTTTCTTCGGCTTTTTTTCTTTTTTCATCTTCAATCTGTTGTTCTTTATTACGTAATTTTTCTAAATTGGTTTCGGTTTGAAATTGTCCTTGAAGCGTTAAGATTTTTCGCTCGGAATCTGCGATACGTTTTTCGTATTCTTCGTTACGCCTTTGTTCTTCCATCTCGGAATCTTCTATTTGTTTTTGTTCTCTCATTTCGGAAAGTTCGTTATCAAGTTCTAAAAGAGTTTCGTTTTTTTCGCGTTCTATTTGTGCAAGTTCAACGGCAACTTGTTTTTTACGCTCCGCTTCTTTGTTGTTTATTATGGATTTTGCAAGGTCTGCAATGGATGAGAAAGATTCGCTTATTATGTTACCTGCTGTCCGCATGTGGTGTGCTACTTCAGCAGCCATTTCCGCAAATGACTTTTTTATTTTTTTACTTGATTCTTGTCCTTCATCAGCAAGAGCCCCTAACGCTTCAACCTGTTTTTTTATAAGGGCCGCTTTTTCCTTATCCTTTTCATTCCCGGAATTGATAAGGTTTAAATACCCGCTCATTAGTTCTTTTTGTTTTTCCAAATAAGCTTTAGTTTTTTCGAGTTCCGCATTGCGTTCTTTTTCTTTATCTGTGTTGCCGGCAATTTGCCCGAGTTCTTTTTTTAGTGCGATTTCATCTTCAACAGCTTTCTTTGTTTTTTCGGCGATTGCATTTATATCGTCTATTTCTTTTTTATGTTTTTCATCGGCAAGGCGGGACAGCTCTTTATTTGTTTTTTCTGTTTCGGTTTTTATACTTTCATTTGCAGCACCTACTATCTCT
>CAUTTN010000106.1:0-6355 GCA_963541225.1 uncultured Treponema sp. | reverse complement strand
AATGGTTTTGTAAGAAAATTGTTTTTGCAATATATATAATAAAAAAAATCTTTCCAAGACTATTTCATAGGATTTATTTATGAGTAAACAACCAGCGACAAAGATTATTTTTGAAGTAGCTAGCTTGTATTTTTTATTTGTTTTATTTACTATTTTACATGTCAAATACGGCGGCTATGTTGCATATCATGTTTTTGCACGTCCTTATACTGATAATAAAATTATAGGTCAATATTATTATGTCATAGGCATGATTGTAAATCTATTTTTTATTTATATATGTGTGTCTGTATATAAAATAAATATCAAATCAACTTTTAATGTTTGTAAATTTAATATAGGCTTAGTTCTTAAGTTATTCATTATACAGTCTGCAATTACATTTATATTATATTTCTATATAAGGAAAAACTATATAATAAATGCTGTCAGTTTTTTTATTGAAGCATTGCAAGGTAAAAAACTGATAATATATCAAACAATATTTAAACCTAATCTTTATTCTTCGTATTTATTATTTCATATACTCGAAATAATAAATATTTTAATAATAGGTCCAATTACTGAAGAATTTATATATAGAGGAGTTATATATAATAAATTAAAATCAATTTCATCAATAAAAATAGCGGCTATTATAACAGCGGTATTGTTTTCTTGTTCACATATATATTCATACGGATTTAAAATCCATGTTATAGATTTTATAATTAATGGGCTTTTACTTGTTTATTGTTATGAAAAAACAAAAACACTTATTGCACCTGTACTTATGCATTCTCTTTATAATGCGTATATAACTATATTAAAACCTATTTTAAAAATAAATTCGGCAATGTTGCTAGATATAATTTTTTTTGTTACTGCCCTCATAATCCTGATAATTGAGCTTATCAATGTAAAAAGGAGAAATGCTTTTAATGAAATACAAACTAATTCCTTACCTCATGTACAAGAATGATGAGATTACCGTCATTCAAAATGAAAAAACTACCTGCATTATAACCGATACAAATTTAATTGATTTTTTTACAAGTAATGATGACAATTACAATCTTACCTTTACCCTTGAAGACCTTAAAGGACGATACGGCGATAATGCGGATGCCTGTTTGGATTTTTTATTAAAAAATTTATTGGCAGTTAAAGACGAATTTACGGCTAAGCCGATAAATCGGCTTTATTTTTTTACCAATTCAAAAGAAATTGCTTCTTCAGTAAAATTCAATTTATCGGGATTAAATATACCCTATGATGTTATCAGCTTCGATATAAATACAGTAAGTGCCGAATTATTTTTTAATCTTGATACAGAAGCCGTATATTACGTTGTTTTAAATCCTTTTAATTATAAGCAATACACGGAACTTGAGAATATCTTAAAACAAAATAATGTTATCCATAAATTTGTTTTTTATTATAATTATAGTTTTTATTTTACAAATTATTATAAAGCCGATTGGCATAACCCATGTCCCTTATGTTATTTTAGTCATTTGGAAGGTTCTTTACGCTCCCAATCAAAACTTACGGGCAATGTTTCATTTCAAACAATTATCGATCTTATATACACAAAAACTGTATATTTTAATACCGAAAGTATTCTCGATAATTTTAAAATTATCCGGCTGATAAATGAGATTATAGACGATATAACGGATTTAAATGATTATACCGTAAAACTTATAAAACAACTGAATATGAAAACAGGCAAAACCGATTATGATATTGCAATCCCTTGGGAGGTTTGTCCTTGCCATGAATAATAATTTTATATTAAATTCCATATTGAAATTTTATCAATTAAGTAATCTTTTAAGCCCCTTATCAGACGATACGGAAATCGATATAAATTTATTAAAAAATAATTCCGAAAATTATTCTAAAATTAATTTAAAAGAGTATTCCATTGAAAAATTACCTAAACTAATTATTGAATTAGACTCCCTTATAAATAATATGCAAAATAAAGATTGTTCATATTTCCCCGTTGTTTCTTTTTATAATACCGATTTTGTAGAAGCGGGAAATTATGCTTATGACAGTAGTTTTAAAAAGTTTATAAAATATTCCGAAATAAAAAATCTTAATGCCGAATACCAAATATCCGTTTCGTTTTTTGCTTCTTTGTATAACTCCTTATATAAATACGGAGCTTCATCTTTTATAAAATCTATCCTTTCAATAGGTGAAGCAGCCGGAAAAATAAAATCATTTTGCAGCAAATATGATTTTGTATTCACGGAGAATATGGAGAATTTTAATAAAACTTCTTTTGATCTTAATATTGATTCATTAAAACAGCTTTATATCACCACAATCAATATAAAGGCTATGCCCTATGTTTGATTATTATCAAAAATCTTTTTTTATGAATAAAACGGTTTTTAATAATAATCCTATAATTGGTTTAGGGGTTTTTAAAGTTGAAAAAACAAAAAATAAAAAGAAAATTTTTCCATATTCTAATACCTCATCGGGTAAAAATAAAATCGAAATCTTTGGAAAACTACATAATGAATTTTTAGAACGCTTTAAAATGGTAAATAATTATAGGAGTAATAAAAAAACTGAAATTATTTTAATTAACGGATTAAAGAAAACTCTTGTAAAACGAAATGTGCTTACTTACGGTTATGATTTAAAATACGGTCATAAGGACACTACAGGAACGGCATCGGGTTTGAACTCTGCCGTCTTAATAGAAAAAGCAATTTGCGAACTCTTAGAAAAAAATGAACTCATGCTTATGTGGTATAAAAAATTATGCAGCCTTGTAAAAATTACTCCTGCCGTAAAAGCCGTTTTACTGCAATACGGAATCAATGAAAAAAATATAAAAATATTTTATGCTCAAAATATAAGCAATATTCATACTATAATTGTTTTTATTTTAGACGATGATTTACAGATAATCGGTTCGGGTATTTCAGGTGATAAAGATGTTATGCACTCCCTTGTTTCTGCCATCGAAGAAGCTTTAATGCAAAAATGGATGGATGAGCTTTCGCCTAAGTCTATGTATCTTAAAAATAATAAAAAATTTGACGATTATTTTTTTGCTCTTTGTAATGTAAAACAAATAAGTATTGAGAATTTAAAGTCTGTACAAAAAATAATAATAAATCCTCCTTTTGATGATATTGAAATAGGTTTATTAAATATTGCAGGTTGTAGAAGAGAAATTACCATAAAAGCTATATCAAAAACTATGTTTAATTGTATTCCTACAATTTCAAATATAAGGAAAAATAAAACAAGAGTTATTTCCGTTCTTTACGGTATTGAAAAAGAGTTAAAAAATGCCGTAGAATGTGCTGTAATATAGGGAGTTCAATATGTACGGCTTTTCATTTAATATAGGTGCAACAGCATTTAAAAATGATTTAAAAAATATAACTTGTTATAAAAACCTTGATTATGCAAATATTGTCGGAAATGCTATTCGCAATACTAAATACGGTGCTGCTCTTTGTGCAATAGGAGAGACCTACGAGAGAAATGCTTTAATTGAGTATAATCATATTCAGAACAAATCAATAGAATCTTTTTCATTATCGGATAATACCGTATATAGCTTTTCACTTGATGAGCTAAAACAAAAGAATATTTTTTTTGATTCTTGCGGATGTGCAGCTCATGTAAATTCAAATAGTTGTCTTGAAAATGCTTTTTTTGAGTTTTTGGAAAGGCAAAGTTTTATTTTTTGGTATCTTTCAAAAGGTAAAAGTTATAAGATAGATAAAAGTATTTTGCACAAATATAATAGCTATAATATTTATTTTAACAATTTTGAATGTTATGAAATAAGTTTATCGGAATCATGTTATGTTGTCTTTTTTATAGGAGAATTAAAAGGTAAAATAGCGGTTTCTTTAGGTTCAGGTAAAAATCTAAACACAGCGATTATTTCAGCCTTAAATGAATTACATCAAATGTATTTAAGTCTCCTCAACGGCATAAAAATAGATGATAGTAAACCCAAGGATTATTCCGAAACCTATTTATCAATAGCACCTGAAAGAATAAAAAAAGCTTTTGAGTTTATAAATGAAAATGCCGTAAATTATACTGACCGTACCGAAAAGCGGTATAGTTCTATAAGTAACGAGGTAAAAATATTAAAGCAAAAATACAAAATGAATCCTCTTGTCTCTTTTTTGCCTCTTAATGAAACAAAAATAAACAATATTAAGGTGTGTAAAATTTTTGATTTAAATTGGTTTCCGTCGCTTTTACCTAAGACTTTTGATAAAAAAACTTATGATTTTATAGAATCGGTTACAGGTAAAACTTTGGATAGGCGATGCACCTATATTCCTTTTCCGTAAACTTGTAAGGAGTGTCTATATGTTAAATAAAAAAAATTTAAACCGTTGGGCTGCCTCAGTTTTAAAGCCGTTTTTTCCGGTTTTGTTTTTTCTCCTTTGTTTTTCTCTTTTAGGTAATTATGCGTCCACTTTTGAACCTCTATTTACGGGTAAAATAATAGATGCGTTGACCTTAAAGGATAGGACGGCTTTTTTTGCCTTTTTAAAAATCATTATTCTTTTTCAAATTGCAGGTCTTGGCTTTTCGCTTTTAAGTTCTTGGTTTCAGTTTTTACTCCAGCGTAAAATGACCGTTTACACCGAAAGCCGCCTTTATTTAAACCTCTTACATTTACCGCCTAAGGGAAGTTCCGAACAAGATTCGGGTAAACTTTTAAATCTTTTTTTATCCGATTTAGGAGTGATGACGGGTATCTATACTTCTCAAATTCCTTCTATAATAACTTCGCTTATTATGATGGGTATAATAGGTTTTAGACTTTTTAAAATAGATATTTTTATTTTTTGTCTTACGCTCATAGTTTCGGTTGTTCCCGTTTTTTTGGCAAAATATTTCGGAACAAAACAGGCTGCCGTAAATGAAGTTCAGCGCAAAAGGCAGGATGAATATACTGCATATATAAATGAAACAATAAGGGGTTTACAGGAAATAAAAAACCATTCTTCACAAAAGTTTTTTATTTATAAGTTTAAAAATATTTTAAAGTATATTTTTATACACGTAAAAGAATCTACGATTATCGGAATGCAGTCATCTACAGCTTCTTTTTTTACCAACTTTACCATAAATATTTCTTTGTTTACTATTATCGGTTTAACCGTCCTTGAAGGAAAAAACACCGTCGGCACTATTACCGCCGCCCTCATGTATTCTCAAAAGTTTAGAAGCCTTGTTTCTTCCTGTGCCGAAACCTATAAGGGAATTATAGTCTCCTTTGTTTCGGTAGAACGCTTAAAAACTATTTTTGATGAAAGGCAAAATTCTTTTTCAATTATAAAAGAAGAAAAAGATACTTCAAACATAAAAAAAATCAAAATAGAAAATTTAAAGTTTGCTTATAAAAAAAATAATTTTCTTTTTGAAAAATTAAATGCCGAATTTACATTCCCCGGCCTTTATCTTATTAAGGGAGAAAACGGTTCCGGTAAAACAAGTCTTTTTAATATTATTTCAGGGAATATTAGTTTTAAAGGTGAATCGGTATTAGAGGGTAAAATCATTTTTTTAAATCTTGCGGCAAGACTTTCGTATATAAGTCAAAATCCTTTTATTTTTTCAGGGTCGATAAAAGAAAATTTATTATTCGGTAAAGAAGTAGATGAGGTTACAATAAATGATGTTTTGATAAAAACAAAACTGAATAAGGTTATCGATTCTTTGGAAAAGGGGCTTGATACGCAATTAGGCGGAAAAGAACATATCCTTTCGCAAGGGCAAATTCAGCGTCTTGCCTTAAGCCGCTGCCTCTTGCAAACCGGCGATGTTATCTTATTTGATGAAGTTGAAAATGCCCTCGATTCGGAAACAAGCCTTGCATTAAGCTCTCTTTTATCCGAACTAAAGACAAAAAAACTTATTTTAATGATTACACATCGATCATCCTATGATAAAATAGCCGATGGAGTGTTTCAAATGCAATCTTATAACCTTATATAAGATTGCATTAAAGTGATTTTCTACACCTTAATCCCTAGCTCATCTATATCCAAGCCGGATTTTTGTTCAAAGTATTTTTTTAGTTCGATATGTTTATTCCATTTGTCTTGGGGATAATAACCGTGGCGTTTTTTTACATCGCTCATTCCTTTTCATTATAAGAAGGTAACATTTTTCCTCAAAAAAACCGCCCGGTGCTCAAGCCTTAGCTTTTTATAGAACTTGTAAGCTCGGCACATTAAGGCGGTTTTATTCGTGCGGAGGGTTTAATACCCCGACGCTTGCGTCGTAACGAATGGAAATAAGAGGAGTCGGAAATCTTTTGGGCAGGGAACAATCGGGAGATATTTATTCCGTAGGCTTTGAT
>CAUTTN010000105.1:0-6361 GCA_963541225.1 uncultured Treponema sp. | reverse complement strand
TAAATTATCATTAGTATTTTATTTATCCATATATTGAAATATTCTATGATTGTATATATAATAATTTCATATATGTTGTATTATTACAATTTTTAAGAGGTCTATATGAAAAACAATATAAGTTATTTTACCTCCGAGTCTGTAAGTGAAGGGCATCCCGACAAACTTTGCGATCAAATTTCGGATGCCGTATTGGACGCTTGTTTGGCTGAAGATAAGGAAAGCCATGTTGCCTGCGAAACTTATGCTTCTACGGCTTTGGTTCTTGTAGGCGGAGAAATTACGACAACTACATTTGTAGATATTCAAGAAATTGCCAGAAGCATAGCGAGAGAAATAGGTTATACAAATTCGGATTATGGTCTGGATTGCAATTCTATGGCAGTAATGAATATGATTCACGCCCAGTCGCCCGATATTTCGCAAGGCGTTGACGGTAAGGGTCTTGATGAATTTAAAGGACTGCAAGGAGCAGGCGATCAGGGTATGATGTTCGGTTTTGCATGTAATGAAACTCCGGAACTTATGCCTGCACCCATAATGTATTCTCATGCAGTTTTGCGTTATGCCGCAAAACTTCGTAAAGAAAAAACAATTCCTTATTTACGTCCCGATGCCAAAACACAAATTACCGTTAAATATGAAGGAAACCGCCCCGTTAAAATTGATACCGTAGTTTTATCACATCAGCATGACCCTGATGTCAGATATGCGGATTTAAAAAGTGCCTTAATTGAAAATATTATAAAACCGGTACTCGAACCGACAGGGCTTTTATCTTCCGATACTAAATATTTTATAAACCCTACAGGCCGCTTTGTTATAGGAGGCCCCTTTGGAGATACAGGTCTTACCGGAAGAAAAATAATCGTAGACACCTACGGCGGAATGGGAAGACATGGAGGAGGAGCTTTTTCGGGAAAAGACCCTTCTAAAGTTGACCGTTCCGCTGCTTATATGGCAAGGTATATTGCCAAAAATATTGTTGCAGCAAAACTTGCCGAAAGGTGCGAAGTACAACTTGCTTATGCAATAGGAGTGCCGTACCCCGTTTCGGTAAGAGTAGAGTCTTTCGGAACTTCCGAAATTCCTGAAGAAATAATAGAAAAAGCAGTAAAAGAAATTTTTGATATGACACCTGCGGGAATAGTATCGGCTTTAGATTTAAAACGTCCGATTTATAGACAAACAGCTGCTTACGGACATTTTGGCCGTCCCGAATTCTCATGGGAAAAAACGAGCAAAGTTGAAGATTTAAAACGTGCAATAAAATAAAATTTTGACTTCTATAAAATAAACATTATAGAGGTCAAAAAAAATTCTGAGGACTGTAAAAGTAAAATGCTTGATACTTTTTATCTAAAATATAGATTTAATCCTAAAATAGACGTAAAAGAAACTGCGTATTCTTTACTTGACGATATGAAACTCGGTCTTTCATGCAAACATGCAGACTCCACAATGGATATGATTCCATTATGGAAAAATATCCCGACCGACATTCCTAAAAATAAAAAAGTCATAGTTATAGACGCCGGCGGAACTAATTTTAGAACTTGTATTGTAGAATTTGATAATACAGGTTCTGCAAATATAGAATCCTTTTTTAAATATCCAATGCCGGCTCTTGAACACGAAATGACGAATGAAGAATTTTTTGACACTATAGCATTTTATCTTGAACCTTTGAAAGACAAAGCCGAAATAATTTCTTTTTGCTTTTCCTTTGCCATAAAAATATATCCCGACGGTGGAGGAGAAGCAATAAAACTTTCTAAAGAAATTAAACTTCCTTATCTTAATTCGTGTAAAATAAATGAAGAATTAGAAACCGCACTTATAAAATCCGGCTGGCAAAAAATAGAAAAAATAATAATGGTAAACGATACCGCCGCTGTCCTTCAAGCAGGAACATTATTCCGCTTAAATCAGAAAGAAGAATTTGATTCAAATATAGGATTTGTTTTAGGGACAGGACTTAACTCCGCATATATCGAATATGAAAAAATAGAAAAATTAAAGGATACGGAATTTTGTGAAAAGTCTCAAATTATAGTATGCGAATCCGGAAAAAGCTGTAGAATTAATCAAAGTTTGTTTGATAAAGAGCTTTCAGAAAAGTCCAAACTTACAAATGAATATTTTTTGGAAAGAATGACTTCAGGAAAATACTTGGGGCTTCTTTGTTCCATCATCATACGAAAGGCAGCCTCCGAAAATATTTTTTCACCCGATACAAATAAAAAACTTTTAAATATAAAAGATTTGACAACGGAAGAAGTTTCTTTATTTTTAAAAGAACAAAATTATGAAGATAATATATTTTCGGATGCTTTAAATAAAAATGAAATTTCTTCAGACTATATTAATATTTATACTATTTGTATGAATGTTTTTGAAAGAGCCTCACGCTGCTCGGCAGCAGTCATTGCAGCCGCCTGTATAAAAACCGGTAAAGGCAAATCGCCGGGTAAGCCTATCTGTATAAGTGCCGACGGCTCGATGTTTTTAAAAGGTTTTATGATTAAAGAAAAAACGACTCTTTATTTGCACCGATTTTTAAAAGATGAACTTGATATAAATTTTAAAATTATAACTCTTAAAAATTCCGTGATATTGGGAACAGCTTTATCCGCTTTTTTAAAATAGCACATATTCCGAAAATCTAATTTAAAATCTGCTTTACAGGATAATCCTTATATGTATATAACAACTTATTTTTTTTGCATAACAAAAAAAATCAACAACCCCGACGCTTGCGTAGGGGTACAGTGTTCAATGTTTCGCACTGTATGTTCTAATAAGGTGGTTACAGTCGGCTGAACCGTTATCATAAAAGTGCAGTCTCCAAAGCCCTAAAAATAAAGTTGGTATCTTTTTTGAATATTAGTTTATTACTTCAAGATAATACAGTTTGTCTTTTGGATTAAAGAAATAATTGTATGTTCTAAATGCCTTTGTTTCTAATATTTGTTTTGAAGGTCCATAAGTTGTAGTAACTTTTAAAGACAAAATACCAGGTCTCCATTTTTTAAATGAAGATTCTACTAAGTGTTCTCCGCTTTTGACATAAAAACCTTTTTTCCCGTGTTCTTTAAAAAAGATGGGAGGTTTTTCATCTACTAAATAAATTTCTGTTTTTTTAAAAATTTTACTTAAACTATTAGATTTAAAATCTATAAATATTTTAACGGCATTGGGATTGTCTTCAAATAATTTGTTAAGCTTATTTTTACGTGTATTTTTTACAAGTGATTTTATTTCTTTTAAAGACCTGTTATCTTTTAATCCTAAATCGATAAGAATTTTTTGAAAGTCTTTGTAACCTATAAATTTACAGTAAATAAGTTCAGCTTTATCTTCTTGTATTACGTAAATAGAAAAATCTTTATAGTTTCCGGACTTTATTGTTTCTGCTTTAAATAAACTTATATCAAACGGAAAAGTAAGCTTTTTTGTCCATTTTTTTACGGTTAAATTATCATCATCAATTTCAATTGTAATTATACTCGGCATTATAAGAAAGAAAAAATATAAAAAGAATGAAATAAATCCCATCACGATTGATAGTTGCTTGTTTTTTGTTAATTCAAAAACAATAAAATATGTAACAGAACTTATTACCATACTGCATAAAGTATAAAATAAAATTATGCGGATTTTAGATTTATATATATGCTTCATATTTTAATTAACCTAATTTAAAAATGGTAGTTACTCATTCATTTTTTTGCTATAGGATAGTTCGTTACTTTTTGTATATCCTTATAAATATCCTTTAATGAAGGATATATTTTTTTATAAACACCGAATAGTCCGTCATAAAGCGAACGGTATTTCGGATTTGGAAAAAATTCTTTTTCGTATTTAATCATTGCTTTTACTGCATCTTTAATCGAATCGTATTCGCCTATTCCGTAAGCGGTTATAATTGCGGCTCCCAAAGATGAGGCTTCAGGAGTTTTACCGCATACAAGCGGACGGTTTAAAATATCTGCCGTTATTTGACAAATGGCACTGCTTTGGGACGCACCTCCCGAAGCTGCAACTTTTTCGCATTTTAGTTTTCCTTTAGCTTCAATAAGTTCTAATCCTTCTCTCAATGAGTAGGCAAGTCCTTCGATAATTGCTCTGTACAAATCGCTTTTACCGTGAACATCACCGAATCCTATTATACTTCCTTTTGCATATCTGTCAAAAATACTTGCCCCCCAATATGGCTGAAGCATAAGACCTCGTCCACCCGGAGGAGCAGCGTGTAAAAGTTTATCCAAAATAGTTTCCGGAATTATCCCTTGCAATTCCGCCGTTTTACATTCTTCTTGGCATAATTCTTCTTTGAACCAGCTTATCATCCAATATCCGCGGAAAATTTCCAATTCCGAAAGCCATGTATCGGGTAGAATTCCGCAATAAGCCGGAAAAAGTTTTTTATATTCAAAGTATTTATTTGAACAAACTTCTATTGTTGCTGTAGTTCCAAAACTTAAAGAAGCTATGGAAGAGTCTACAACTCCGGCTCCTATTGTTTCGCAAGCCTTATCACTTCCGCAAGCAATTAAAGGTATGCCTTGAGGGAGTCCCAGTTCTTGTGAAATTTCTTTTGTCAAAGTTCCTATGACGGTACCGCTTTCAACCAGATCGTGCCGCTTTTCATTTTCCAAAGGCATTAATTTTTCTTCAATAGAATTCTTTGTTGCCCAGTTTCTTTTTCTGTTTACAAAGGGAACATAACCCACCATAGAAGAAACAGCATCGCAAGTTTTTCCCGTAAGTTTATAAATAAACCAGCCCGAAAGAAAAAATACTTTCCATGTTTTTTCCCATATTTCCGGTTCATTTTCTCTAAGCCAATTCATTTTACAGCTTGATTGAATTGTAACGATAGAATCGTAAACTCCTGCCGCATGAAAAACGGTACGTAAAATTCTATTGGGATGGTATGGTCCGCGTGCGGCTCTGTTATCAAGCCATACTATTGCAGGACGGAGAACTTTTCCGTTTTTATCTACAAGAACGGTTGTAGCTCTCATCGCAGAAATCCCCATTCCGGCTATAGCTTTAAAGTCATCCGGTGTTTTTTCTTTAAGTAAAGCCATAGCCGTTTTTAATGCATTCCAATAAACATCAACGTCCTGCTCTGCCCAAGAAGGTTCGGTACTTGTATGCGTTTTATACGAAACACGTGCCGAGTTTAAAATATTTCCTTTTAAGTCAAACAGCATAGCTCTAAGACTTTGAGTTCCGCAGTCAATGCTTAAAACCGTTTTCATACTACTCCCCAGGAGGCTATTAAATCGGCACCGCTTTCTGCAAAATTTTTTATAATCACATTTCCCGGAAGTTTCTTTTCATTTATTTTAATTTGTCTTACAAGCCGCATATATTCAGGAAAGTTTTTTAACGGAACAGCTTTACTGCTTTTTACAGGAAGTCTAGGCATTTCTTTTATGGAAGTAGCAACTGTTGTTGTAAGAACTCTCATAGGACATACGGCTTCTTCTTTCCCGTAGGAATTTCCTTTTGAGCATTTATTACCGCTAACACTTATATTATCATCATTGATTTCTACAGTTAAACGACAGCCTCTCGGACATGCCGTACAAATAAAATTTTTAATTTGCATCAGACTATTTTCCGGTGTTTATTAGAACCTCTAAAAACTTCAACTTTTGAGGTTTTCCTTAAATTTAACTTGCGATATTTTTCATAAGTCATAGAAATGTAAAGACTTATGAAAAACCTGACAGGCAACTATAAAAATACAACAAGGTTTTTAGTGTTGCCATTTATATTAATATATTTTATAGTCTTATTATTTAAATAAATACATATTTGTCAACAGTGCAGCACTTTTTATATTTTCAAATCAACAACCTAAACGCAGAGTGCAGACGTAAAACGTCAGATATTAAACCCTCCGCACGAATAAAAACTGATTTTGTTCATTATTATAAATTTTAATATTTTATTAAAAAAATATAATATTTTTGTAAAAAGGACTTGATTTTTTTTGAGGGGGGGGTATACTCTTTTCCAAGGATGAATTTTAAAGATAAGGATGAGGGAATGCTTAAATTTTTTAAAAAGGTATTTAGACCCTATGCGAAAAAAAGATTTTCAACTGATGATCTATTGATCGAAGCAATTTTTTCCGGCGGTATTTTTATTGCTAATAAAGATAATCATTATATCCTTGTACAGTGGGCTGATGACCTTGTTGAAAATATAGATAATTCCGTTTTGAACACTGTCATTCCTTTGGTGTAAAATTATGTATCAGAATTTAAGTAAAAAATCGTTAAGTTGGATAAAATCTAATTTAATGACTTTTCTAAAATTGGCAAAAATCTCATATAAA
>CAUTTN010000104.1:0-6437 GCA_963541225.1 uncultured Treponema sp. | reverse complement strand
TAGCGTAGCTGGCAATGCTAACGGTAAATCTTGGGAGTATGGCACGATGACGGAGATTCAGGAAAGAGATGAGGAGGAATAACATGTATAAAAAAATCTGTAGCGTATGTATCTTTTTTACGTTTGCGTTTGTAGTGTTTGCTCAATCGTATTCTGTGGATGATTTATTTGAAGAACTTAAAAATATTAGTACTGTAGGATATAAAGGGATTGATGTGACAGAGTGCAGAAAATTTTTTAGGGATTTAAATGCACAGGGACCATTAGTAGCTACAAAAAAGAAATTTGATTTTGCAATAATAGGTGGAAATGCTTTTTTTAAGGTTGCTGATCCAAAAACAAACACTATGTATTATACACGCAATGGTAGGTTTAATCCAAACAAAGATGGTTACCTTGCACTTGAAAACGGTTATGTGCTTAGCCCCAAAATAAAGGTTAATACAAAGAAGACCGTTCTTGAAACATCCATAAAAGAGCAAGAGCTTTATATTACCTACGCTGATGGCACTCAGCAAAAAGAAAAAATCGTGTTATATGGTTTTGAAAATAATTCGAACCGAAAAGAAGGTTTATATTTTACTGCAAGCCGAGCTTACGAGCAACCTCCATATGGACGTGTATTTTCAGGTATGCTTGAACACAGCACAGTTAGAATGCATCTTACGTTATTGCTTTTACAAAACATGCTTTATAAAATGCGCGATGAGAAAAACTCTTTAAATTATGCTGAACATCAAATTAATTGGATAAACGATATTCTTCAAGAGAGTGTAGTTGTTATTGCCCCCAATGATTTGTATGCTGATTATGTCAACGAAGGACAAAAAACACCTCCTAAACTCATTACAGTAACAGAATGGCAGAAGAGGCTTGAAGAATTTAAATATGAAGAGTTATCCAAATAAAGGATATGATTACAATGTTAGTTTGTTGTAAATTACTTTAAAAATATTAATTTATAGAAGATCATCTAACACCCGCTTCAACCTGACATTGCGGAGGAGCTGCAAATACAGGTCAAGCGGAAGTTATGCTTTTCGGTTATATTTAGCTTGAAACAATGCGAGGGCTGGATTTTTTTTTTACAAATTGATATAATCCCCAAAGTATAATATTCTTAAGGAGTTTTTATATGCTTAAAGAAATTCGCGGAAAAAGTTCCAAAAACTTACGCGGCAGAAGTTTTTTAAAACTATTGGATTTCACTACAGATGAGATTCGCTATTTACTTGATCTTTCAAAAAATTTTAAAGACATGAAAAGAGCAGGGGTTCCCCACCGCTATTTGGAGGGAAAGAACATTGTTCTTCTATTCGAAAAAACCTCTACAAGAACAAGATGTGCCTTTGAAGTTGCAGGTTATGATTTAGGAATGGGTGTTACATATCTTGACCCTAATTCTTCACAAATGGGACACAAGGAATCTATCGAAGATACTGCACGTGTTTTGGGAAGAATGTTTGACGGGATCGAGTACCGCGGTTTTAGTCAAGACTTGGTAGAAACTCTTGCGGAATATTCCGGAGTTCCTGTATGGAATGGATTGACCGACCTTTTTCACCCTACGCAAATGCTTGCTGATCTTCTCACCATAGAAGAAAATTTCGGTTATTTAAAGGGCCTTAAATTTACATACATGGGAGATGCAAGAAATAACGTTGCCAACTCATTGATGGTTGCTTGCGTAAAAATGGGAATGCATTTTACTGCATGTTCTCCAAAACATCTTTTCCCGACAGAAGATCTTGTAAAAGAAGCTAAAGAAATAGCAGCCCAAACAGGCGGAAGCGTAACTTTAACTGAAGATGTAAAAGCAGGCACTTCGGGAGCTCATGTACTCTATACCGATATTTGGGTATCTATGGGTGAACCTGACAGCGTATGGGAAGAAAGAATAAAACTTTTAAAACCCTATCAGGTAAACAAGGCTGCGATGGACAATGCCGATAAAGATGCAATCTTCCTTCATTGCCTTCCCTCTTTTCACGATCTTAAAACAACAAAGGGACAGGAAATCAACAAAAAGTTCGGACTTCCCGAAATGGAAGTAACCAACGAAGTTTTTGAATCTTCAAAGTCCGTTGTTTTTGACGAAGCAGAAAACAGAATGCATACAATTAAAGCCGTTATGTATGCAACAATGAACTAATCTAAGACTTACATAATATCGTCAATCAAGATTTGATAGTAGGACACATCCAAAAATCTATTTTGATTTTTGGATGTGTCCGGTGCTGTATTAAGAGGTTTGTATAAAATATTTTTACAAATTTTTTAATTTTAATTTGCGGTGTATTCTATAAGTTACCTAAAGTTAAAAACTTATAAAATATATGACGAGTATATTAAAAAAATTAACTTAGGTTTTATGCTTACCCGTCAACTTTCATAACAAGGGAATAGTAAAACATTACCGTTTTTAGAAATTCCCAATGATTAATTTTCAAAAAGCAAAGCTCGTTCCAAACTTTTTGAGGCATTTTTGCATTTGCCGTTTTAATGACGATGCAAAGGATTAATTTTGACAAAAACCAAGGTAAATATTTTATCGCGTCTTGCTCTTTTAATTGTGGCTATAGTATGGGGTAGTTCTCTTGTTGTAGTAAGCGAAACTACCGATTTTTTTAAGCCTAATTTTCTTTTAGGTATGAGGTTTACTCTTGCCTGTCTTGTATTGTGTATTATCTTTTTTAAAAAATTAAAATTGATAAATAAAAGCTACCTTATAAGCGGTGGAATTGTAGGATTCTTTCTTTTTATAGCTTATTCAAGTCAAACTTTCGGAGTTACTACCGCAGGAGGTCTCCCCGGAAGAAGTGCTTTTTTATCTGCTTCTTATTGTGTGATTGTGCCTTTCTTGGCATGGATTGTAAACAAAACACCGCCTGACAGATACAATGCATCTGCTGCAATTTTATGTATTTTGGGAATAGGGCTTGTTTCGTTTACCGATTTGGCAGCATCTTCAAGTATGGGTATAACAGCCGGAGATTTTTATGCACTTTTAAGCGGTCTTTTGTTTGCAAGTCATATAGTTTCCATAACAAGATTTAGTACAGGTAAAGATCCTATTTTGATGACGATAATTCAATTCGGAACAGCTGCAATTTTTTCTTGGCTTGTAACTTTTATTTTTGAAGATAATTCTTTAACAGTGTGGAATACCGCTTCTATAGTTTCCATAGTGTATTTGGCAGTTATGTGTACGGGACTTGCTCTTCTTTTACAAAACATAGGACAAAAACATACGGATCCTTCAAGTGCAGCAATTATTTTAGGCTTGGAGTCGATTTTCGGCATTATTTTTTCCGTAATATTTAAAGGCGAAAAATTAGACATTTATTCTATTTTAGGTTTTGTTCTAATTTTTATTGCAATAATAATTTCGGAAACAAAACTGTCTTTTTTAAAAAAGAAAGGTAATGCTTAAGTTTAACTGCGGCATAAAATATAATATCCCACACGTTAAACTTAAATTTCATTATGTAAAAAAGTTGTAAATACAGGCTAAAGTAATTATCTTAACCGACAATATCTATTAAATCCAAGGGTTTGGTTTGTCATCTTTCTTTTCTTCTTCCGAATCGTCTTTTTCTTTTTCATCATCGTCTGTTTCAGACAATTCTTTTTCGTCTTTCTCAAGTTCTCTGAAATTATCCGTACCGCTCGGTTCCGGATCTTCAAAAATAGACGGGTCAAGGGTTAAAGGCGATTTGTCGATGTTTATAACATCTTCTCCGATAGAAATTCCCGCATTTTCAATTCTTGATCTTCCTATGTTTTGAAGAAGCTGTCTTGCCGTATGTTCCGTACATATCTCCTTAGGTTCCGTGCCGTACAAAAAAGTAAGCACAACAGTACCGTCGTTGCAATTTTCGGAAGGGATTACTCCCGATTTTTTGCAAACTTCCACACTTATTACACCTTTTTCGGGACGGATAAAATCTTTAAAAGGTTTTCCTTGATGAACATCACGCATAAAATTAGAAACAACATATCCCGAAAGTGCGGCTCCGGCACTATCTGTTCCCAAAGAAGAACCTCCTCTGTCGAAGCCGTACCACGCAACTGCCGAGTAATATGGAGAATATGCAACTGCCCATGCAGCCGACCAGTTTTGGGTTGTACCGCTTTTTCCTGCAACAGGCATTCGGAAAGTCTTGCCTGTATTTTTGTCTTTATATTCAAATTTTCTGCCACCCGAAGAAGCCCCTGTCATTGTTCCTAATGTAAGCGTTTTTTTAAGAATTTCGGTCATTACATAGGCATTTTGAGGACTGATAACCTGCATTGCGGCACCTTTTTTCCTTTGCTCTATTCTTAAATCCAATTCGGGATCTAAAACGGTATTTCCATCCCTGTTTTCTACGGAGCGGATTGCAATCGGCTCTACGGCTCTGCCCTGATTTCCAAAAACTGCAAAACCTCTTAAAAGCTGAATAGGCGTAATACTGCTTATACCCAAAGCTAAAGGATAAACCCTCTCAAAAGTTTTGTTTATTTCATCTTGATCCGTCATTCCTATCAAAGAAGCTATTCTGTCTATTGCAGCGTTAAAACCGACCATTTCAAGCGTTTTGATTGCAGGTATATTTAACGAAAGAGGTAAAGCCTGATAAACCAAAACGGTACCCCGCCATTTACCTCCATAATTATTGGGTATGTATTGAATTCCTTGGTCGTTTTCAAAAACCTGAGGAGTGTCGTCCATTCTAGTTGCAGGAGTAATTTGTTTTGAATCGATACCTGCCGAATAAATAAAGGCTTTTATTGTACTGCCTACTTGGAGTTTTGATTGCATTGCTCTTATGAGCTGATTGGATTCGCTGTATTGACTTCCTCCTATAAGGGCAGTTATGTAGCCTGTTTCATTCTCTAAAGAAACAAAAGTTCCTTCGACGACCTTTTCTGCAAGATCGTTTTGAATTTTTGAGGCTGTTTGTTCGGTAAGCATTTTTAAGTTTTCTATACCGCATATCAATGAAAGTATATCGACAGCAGGATTTATTTCCTGTTTATATTGTTTTCCGGTTTTTACCTGTAATTGTTTTTCGCTTACATGTAAACGGTCTATTCCGAAACAAAGCGATAGCAATCCCGTTATATTGCTGTATTTTTCGACATGATTAAAAGAGCTGGAATTTGTATAGGCAACGCGTCTATTTACATCTTTTAGATATTTTTGAAATTCATTATCGGCTATTTCCTGATGTCTTAAATCGCAAGTTGTGTGAACGGTATAACCGTCTTTATATAGATTCATAGTACCGTACATCATTTTTTCGAGATCGCGTCTTACATATTCCGAAAACCATCGGGCTTTATCTTCCCGCGTAAACCATGCCGAAAGAGCTATACGGGTATAATCAAAATTAGCCCAATAGTCTTCAAAAGATTCGGTTGCTTCTTCCTTTGTAATATAGCCCATTTCTACCATACCTTGAAGAACATAGCTCTGTCTTTCTTTTGCTATGTTAGGATGATCAAAAGGATTATATTTTGTCGGGTTAGATAATTGAATTACCAAAATCGCAGCTTCGGCGGGGCTTAATTCGCTTGCCGAATGCCCAAAGTAAAATCTTGAAGCGGCACTTACACCATTTGTACCGCCGCCGAAATAAACTTCATTCAAATATAGCGTTATAAGTTCATCTTTAGAATAGCGCCTTTCCATCTGAACAGCCCACCAAAGTTCTTTTATCTTTCTTTTTACACTTCTGTCGGTTCTGTCACAATAAAGAATACCTGCAATTTGTTGAGTAATTGTACTTCCTCCACCCAAAGGTCTCTTTGTAAGCTCTCCTATAACTGCTCGAAGTATCGACTTTATTCTAAATCCTTTATGCCGATAAAAAACTTTGTCTTCTCTGGCAAGCAATGCTTTAATAAGGTTTGGAGAAATATCGGCGAATTCGATTAATTCTCTTTTTTCGTCCATAGAAAATTCGGTTATAAGGTCACCGCGTATGTCTAAAATGCGGGAGGGAAGAGCCGGGTTAAATGTTACAAATAATTCGTTTTGTTTAATATTTTGAGTTAAAGCAAGAATTTTTCCCAACGAAAAAGCCCCTGCCGTTAGTATTGCAAAAATTAAAATGATGTAAAGGTATATTATCTTAGTAAATTTACTCATAACCTATATAAAAGCATAAATTTAAGATTTTTACAAGGTGTTATCAAAAAAACACCGATCAATATACTCTCGAAAATATGGCGGTATTTCTTATAATCCAGCAGTACAGTTTCACGGTCATTGAACACAGTCCTGCATTAGGCTGTGGGAAGTACCGATATTATGCGGAAAATATACACTCAAGCCGTAAATATAAGGTGCAGATACCCGATCAAAAATGTACATCCTTGTACATTTTTGATCTTCGAGTTTGTGACAAGCACAAACTCTTTAAGCTGAAACCACCCGCCATCCGTGGCGG
>CAUTTN010000103.1:0-6459 GCA_963541225.1 uncultured Treponema sp. | reverse complement strand
TTTTTTTGTTGTACTTTCTTTTACATAAGTATCTTTTTTAATGAGAACGGCGGAATTTCGGGAAGTATTATTGCCTCGATCAGTCCCGAGATACCTATGGTTAGGTAATATTGTGAAAAATAATCGGTTAAATCTATATTTTCTAAAACGACAAGACAAAATGTAATTAAAACGGCGGAAAATTTTGTCGCTATATTCTTTTATGATCTTACTGCGGTAGCGACTTATACCCTCTTGTCAAACTCTTTTTTCTATACTATTATGAGATTATTATTAACGGACTATTTGGTAATAGAAAAACAGGTGAGTTATATTTACCCGTTTTCCTTAAATTTAACTTAAGGTGTTTTTCATAAGTACTTAATCAACAACCCCGATACAGAGCATCGGTGTACAGAGTTCAATCTTTCGTGCTGTATGTTCTATCATGAAGCGGTTGCAGTCGGTTTTAATACCCTTATTACGGCTCAAGGATATCCGGGGTGTTACACCTCCGCACAAGTAAATAAAGGGTTATGAAAAACTCTATATCGGTAAAGCCCGTTAATCGGCTTTGCTTATGAGGTATCTTTTAAAAAACTACACCTGAGTTTTCTAAAAGATACCGCACAATACATTTTATTTAAATTTTTGAGGTTATAATGCGGTATATCTTTTTTAAATTAAGAATAATTATTTTTGCATTAATATTTTCTGTTCTTTTTTTATCATGCTCCAATAAATTGGGGTATGGTGTTGTAAATTGGTCAATTCCGGAATACAACCTTACGGCAGGCGATGTTATCCCTATATATGTACGTTCCAATATAGAAAAACTTTATATTGTCGGTTTAAACGAAAAGAGTAAAATAAGAGTAGAAATTCCTCTTTGGCAGCTTAGTTTTTTTGAATCGAAAAAAGAAGCCTTAAAATATCAAAAAAAACTTGAAGAGTACAAACATTCTTATGCAACGGTAAAATTAGACGGTCTTCCCATGAGGGAAAGCCCTGACAATAAGTCGGAACCTGTTTATAAACTGCGTGAAAATCAAAAAGTTAAAATTCTTTGGTTCGGTGAAGGTATTCCGGTATTAAAAAAAGGTAAGCCGATGGACGGTAATTGGTTTAAAGTTTTAACGGAAGACGGTGCAAAAGGCTGGTGCTTTTCTTATAACCTTACAATTTATGATGAAAGAGAATCATCTGTAGAAAGAAAAATGGAAATTTCGGAAACAAAGGATGAAGAACTCGATGCCGTTTTAGCGGAATTTTGGTATCCGGAGCATTACCGTAAAATGATTAATAACAAACAAGTAGACCTTGAAAAAATTTCTTTAACATGGGGCTTTTTTCCGGGTGTAAGGTCTTCGGTTGCACGTATAGAACTTGACGGTCTTCAATTATCTTTTCCATACAAAAAAATAACAAAACTAAATAATAAATACCAATTTGAGGGTGCAAATCTTTCAATGCAAATACGCGGAAAAGACATCATTACTTTAGAATTTTCCGATCTAAAGGGTAAACCGCGTGTAGAAAATTTTGTAACCCTTAATGCTACGGCTGAAGAAATTATAAATAACGAAATAAAAAGACGGGAAGATAGAATTGCAAAAATTGCAAACACTTCAAAGGAATTTATTTCGGAAAATTTCGGGACTTTAAAAATTCTTTCTGACGGGCAATTTATTTGGAGCGGATATAATTTGCTCTCGCCTTCGATAATTCCGGAGGGAGCAGGTTCTTCGGGTAAAGTTTATACAAAATACTTTTTGTCTAAACAATTTTTAGCCGAATATGACGGAACTTTAAGTTTTAAATTTGAAAAAGAAAGCACACCCGTAAATTTTATGTATAATATTTCAAAAAAAGGGATCAGGCTTGAAGCCGTGGATATATCCAATATACGCAGCGGTATTGTCGAAAGACGCAGTTTAAATCCGGTAATCCTTTTTTTTGCAGCAAAATAATTTTACATTTGGAATAGAAAATGCCTTTTATTCAATTATCAAAAATATCTTTGGCTTTCGGCGATAGAGATATTCTAAATGACATAACTTTAATTTTGACGGCCGGAACAAAAGCGGCTTTGACAGGTGCCAATGGTTGCGGAAAATCTACTTTGATGAAAATTATTGCAGGGATTATACCGCCTGATTCGGGGGAAATTTCTTTTGAAAAAAATACCATCGTTTCATATCTTCCTCAATCGGGAATAGTGCATAAGGATAAAAGTTTATACGAAGAAGCGGAAACGGCTTTTTCTTCGGTAAAAAACATTCTTACTTTAATGGACACCATAGGCGATGAAATGTCCAAAATAAAGGACGAAAAAAAACTTAAAACTCTTGCAGAAGAATATCATGCTTTGCAAATAAAGATTGAAGAATCCGGCTGGAATAACCGTAAGCGTCTAATTGAAGAAACTCTATTCGGTTTAGGCTTTTTGCAGCAAGACCTTAAAAGGAACACGGAAGAATTTTCAGGCGGCTGGCAAATGCGTATAGCACTTGCAAAAGTGTTATTACAAAATGCGGATATAATCATCTTAGACGAACCCACAAACTATCTTGATCTTGAAGCAAGAAATTGGCTGGAGATCAAATTAAAAAAATTTAAAGGCGGTTTTTTACTGGTAAGTCATGACCGCTATTTTTTGGATCATTGTGTTTCGGAAACTTACGAACTTTTTAACGGAGAACTAAAAAAATACAAAGGCACTTATTCGGATTATGAAAGAATTCGCAAAACCGAAATTGAAGGTTTAATAAAATCCTACGAACATCAGCAGGAAGAAATTACAAAAACGGAAGATTTTATCCGCAAATTCAGGTACAATGCAAGCAAAGCGGCTTTAGTTCAGGACAGAATTAAACGGCTTGAAAAGATGGAAAGAATAGAAATTCCTGATCATTTAAAAAAAATACATTTTAGTTTTCCTAAAGCTCCTCATTCCGGTAAAATAGTTTTACAGGCTGAAAACATAAATAAATCTTATGGCGCAAAACCTGTAATTGAAAACCTTGATTTAATTGTCGAAAAAAATGAGCGGCTCGTATTGACAGGTAAAAACGGTGCAGGAAAATCCACCCTTTTAAAAATTCTTGCAAAACAAGATATAAACTTTTCCGGTTCATTAAAAGAAGGGGCGGGAGTCTGTGCCGGATATTTCTCCCAAGATGAATCTGAAACCATCACCGGCAGCGAAACAATTATTCAACTTTTGGAGCGTACTGCTCCGCTGGAACTTATTCCTAAACTCTACGACATGCTTGCAGCTTTTTTATTTAGAGGAGACGATATTTATAAACCTCTTTCGGTATTATCGGGAGGAGAAAAAAGCCGGCTTGCACTCCTGAAGCTTTTACTAAAACCTTTAAACCTGTTAATTTTAGACGAGCCGACAAATCACTTGGATTTACATTCAAAAGACGTTCTTTTGGATGCCTTGCTTAGGTTTGACGGTACCTTAATTTTTGTTTCGCATGACAAGGCTTTTATTCAAGGGCTTGCAACCAGAGTTTTAGAACTAAAGGCTTCAAAAACGGCAGGCAAGCCTTCTCAAATAAGAGATTTTCCCGGAACATACGATTATTATCTTTACAGACTGGATCAGGAAAAAAACGGAATCGGCGGTCGTTCTAATGATTTAAAAGAACCGGACAAAAAGGAATATACTCCGGTTTCTTATGAAGAGCAAAAAAAACTAAGAGCCGAAAGACGTAAACTGGAAAAAGAGGAAAAACTTATCCTTTCGGAACTGGAAAAAACCGAAAACGGAATTTCCGAAAACGAAAAACTTTTAGCCGAACCCGAAGTTTATACTAATGGCGAAAAAAGTAAAGCTGTTCAACAAAAGATTGCGGAATTAAAAGATCTAGCCGAAACACTTTCCGAAAAATGGGCAATTATTGCCGAAGAATTGGAAAAAATATAAAGCATAATTTGCATGGATGTAAAAATACCAAATTTACCTATGGAACCCTCTAAAAACATTGGCTTTTTAGAGGGACTCTTATAGAAACTTTAGTATTTTTTCCAAAAATGTATTGACAGTAAGGCAAATAATCTTTATATAGATAAGTTATAATAATATTTTTTTGGAGGTCGCCCTAATGGATAGAAAAGACTACATTAGCGATTCTGAGTGGAAACACTTTATGAGTTTTTCAGAAAAACTGGAAACCCCTTGCGTTGTTATCAATTTGAAAACAATCAAAAAAAATTACTTAAATCTAAAAGAAAATTTTCCGTATGCGGATATCTACTATGCAATAAAAGCAAACCCGCATGAAGAAATCATCTCCATGCTTTATGGGCTTGGATCCAATTTCGATATAGCTTCCAGATACGAACTTGATAAAGTTTTGCGTTTGGGTGTGACCCCCGATAGGTTAAGTTACGGCAATACCATAAAAAAAGCTAAAGATATAGCCTATTTCTATGAAAAGGGTGTAAGAATGTTTGCTACGGACAGCAAGGACGACCTAAAAAATATAGCACAGTATGCACCCGGTTCCAGAGTTTACGTAAGAATATTAGTCGAAAATACTACAAGTGCGGATTGGCCATTATCCAGAAAATTCGGCTGTCATCCCGATATGGCTTATGATCTTTGTATACAGGCACGCGACTCCGGATTGATCCCTTACGGTATTTCGTTCCATGTAGGAAGTCAGCAAAGAGATATCGGTCAATGGAATGACGCTATTGCAAAAACAAAATATCTTATGGATTCTTTGGAAGAGGAAGAAGATATAAAACTCGAAATGGTAAATATGGGAGGAGGTTTCCCTGCTTCTTATGTTACTCCTGCCAATGATTTAACCGAATATGCTTCGGAAATAAACCGCTATTTGGAAGACGACTTCGGAAAAGACCGCCCCAGAATTATATTGGAACCCGGACGTTCTCTGGTGGGTGACAGCGGCATATTAATGACTGAAGTCGTTATGATTTCACGCAAAAACAATACGGCTTTATTCCGATGGGTTTATCTTGATACAGGTTTATTCAATGGGCTTATCGAAACGTTAAATGAATCGTTAAAATACCCCATAGTAACCGACAAAGATGACGAATGCAAGAAAAGGGGGGAGGTCGTTTTGGCAGGTCCTACTTGTGACAGTATGGATATTATGTATGAAGATTATAAGTATAGTCTTCCCACAAACCTTAAACCCGGCGACCGGGTATATTTTCTTACAACCGGGGCTTATACTTCAAGCTATGCGTCCGTCGAATTTAACGGATTCCCTCCCATTAAAACCCATATAATGAAATAAAATTTATGGTAAATCCGAATGCGTATGTCATTACGCATTCGGTAGAATTTAATACTTTTTCTAAAAAAATTATTTGTGCTGAGGGGATAATATCCTGATGCCTTGTCCTGAAAAGGGGTTTTAATCCTGATTTAATATCTTTTTAAAACAACGTATTACTGTTATGAAGTTAGGCTGTCGATTAAAATCTGAAACTAAACAACAAAGACCCTTGACACGCTTAATTTATTAATTGTCCAAGGGGCTTTGTTGTTAAAAAATTTGTATTTATAAGTTTGTTCCGAATAGCTACCAGCGGAAATGTGCAAAAGCCTTATTTGCTTCAGCCATTCTGTGTACTTCTTCTTTCTTTTTAAAAGCCGTACCGGTATTGTTATATGCGTCTATAAGTTCTGCAGCCAAACGTTCTGCCATTTCATGTCCGCTTCGTTTGCGTGCAGCACCTATTATCCATCTCATAGCCAATGCTTCACGTCGTGATTCGGGTATATCCATAGGAACTTGATAAGTAGCTCCTCCTACACGTCTGGATTTTACCTCTACAACCGGTTTTACATTATCCAGAGCTTTTGAAAAAACGGATAAAGGTTCTTCGCCTGTTTTTGCTTTTATTTTATCAAAAGAATCATACATAATTCTTGTCGTAATACTTTTTTTTCCGTCAAGCATCATTCTTCCGATAAATTTTGTTACTACAATACTGTTATACCTTGTGTCAGGCAAGGCAGGTCTTCGTGAAGTTATTTTTCCTCTTCCCATAAACCTCTCCTTTAAGCCTTAGGCCTTTTGGCACCGTATTTTGAACGGCCTCTTTTTCTGTCTTCTACACCCAAAGCATCTTTTGTACCGCGTATAATATGGTATCGAACACCCGGAAGATCCTTAACACGACCGCCTCTTACGAGAACTACAGAGTGTTCCTGTAAGTTATGACCGATACCCGGAATATAAGCTGTTACTTCAATTCCGTTGCTCAAACGGATACGGGCAACTTTTCTCAAAGCCGAATTCGGTTTTTTGGGCGTAATTGTTTTAACGCTGGTGCAAACACCGCGTTTTTGAGGGCAAGACTGCAAGGCAGGGCTTTTAGTTTTAACAGCTGCCGATTTGCGCCCTTTTTTTATTAATTGATTAATTGTAGGCATAAGCCTTATCTCCTTAATTTATCCGCCAGCACTACGGAGCATTATGAAAG
>CAUTTN010000102.1:0-6578 GCA_963541225.1 uncultured Treponema sp. | reverse complement strand
CTTGTCGCTTGTCGCTTGTCGCTTGTCGCTTGTCGCTTGTCGCTTGTCGCTAAAATTGTGTAAGGCGTGTCGCTGCGTGTCAAGTACTTTGCTTTACTTTTTGTTCTTTTTTTGCGAGAATGTTTGTACCTGCTATCTAGGCGTTTACCTTTCATTACGGGATAGTATAGCATATTTCCCTAAAGATTTCCAGCTTTTAGGGAAAGGTTTTTTAATATTAAAGTTTTTCGGCTTCTTTGCTTGGGAAAGCCTTGCCGTTTAAATACAAATTACGCAAATTAATCCCTATTGCATATTTTTAACTTATGTATTATTTTAACTGCCGGCACAATTTTTGTTTACATCAAAATACATGCAAACAAAATTCGGCTAAGGAGTTTTTATGGATACACAGGGAAACTTTAAGTTTGAAATTACAAAAAAATACGGCATAATTTCTGAAGGAAAAGGCGGCTGGAACCTTGAACTTAACGAAGTATCATGGAATGAACGGCCTGCAAAATTTGATATAAGAACATGGTCGCCCGATCATCAAAAAATGGGCAAAGGTATAACTCTTACAAAAGACGAAATATATTCTTTAAAAAAACTTTTGGCTGAGTCGGAAATTTAGTATCGATAAATAGACCTGTTCAATAACGGAGTTATCGAACAGGTCGACGAGTTCTAAATCGTGCAAATAGCACGATTTAGAACATCGCATTTTAAGGTAACCTGTTCTGAAACTGAAGTTTCCGAACAGGTCTAATAACCCCGCAGTAAAGCTGCTGCGGTTGCCCTGCGTAAATATAAAAATACTCTTGATTTTGCTCATTCCTTTATGATAAAATATAGGTCGATAAAATTATTTACGGAGGGATTTATGGAATATTTTGAGATTTTGAAAAATGCGGAAAAATATATATCCGAAGAAACAGAACAAAAATTTATTGATGAAGTTAAATCTTTAATCGAGAAAAAAGACGAAAAAGAACTTTTTGACCGCTTTTACAGAGATTTGGAATTCGGTACCGCCGGTTTACGCGGAATAATAGGAGGCGGTACAAACCGCATGAACCCCAATGTCATTAAAAAAGCGACTCAGGGTTTGGCTTCATATCTTATAAAGGCAAAGCCCGATAAGGCTAAAGCAGGTACTTTAAAAGCCGTAATCGCTTTTGATTCGCGTCATTATTCCGATGTGTTTGCCAAAACCGCAGCACTTATATTTGCCGCAAACGGAATAAAATGTTTTCTTTTTTCTGCATTACGTCCTACTCCGGAACTTTCATATTCCATACGCGAATTGGGCTGCGATACCGGTATTGTAATTACGGCTTCGCATAATCCGCCTGCATATAACGGTTACAAAGTCTATTGGACGGACGGAGCCCAAATTACACCGCCGCACGACAAAGGCATAATAGACGAGGTTAATAATGTAACTGCCGTAAAAATAATAAGCGAAGACGAAGCAGAAAAAAACGGAAAACTTCAAATAATCGGCTCCGAAATTGACGAAAAATATTGGACGCTTTTAAAAAACAGAATAACCCGTTCGCAAATTATAAAAGAAATGTCAAAAACCGTAAAAATTGTTTATACGCCGCTTCACGGAACGGGAGCAATGCACATAGAAAAAGTTTTGGGCGGAATGGGTTTTAATGTTATTACGGTTCCCGAACAAAGAGAACCGGACGGTAATTTTCCTACTGTAAGTTATCCCAATCCCGAAGACCCAAAAGCCTTAAAAATGGCAATTGAACTTGCAGGAAAAGAAAATGCCGATATTTTGATGGCTACGGATCCCGATTCGGACCGTTTTGCATGTGCCGTAAAAGACAAAGACAATAAAATGCAGCTTATAAGCGGCAATCAATTAGGAGCCCTTTTTACCGATTATCTTTGCCTTACATTAAAAGAAAACGGAAATCTTCCGGCAAACGCAGCCGTCGTACGCTCCATAGTAACCTCACCTTTAAGCGACTTTATAGCATCTTCTTACGGCGTTAAAACTGTCGAATGTCTTACAGGTTTTAAATGGATATGCGGAATAGCGGAACAAATGGTACAAACAGGTTCTAACTCTTATATTTACGGCTATGAAGAAAGTTTCGGCTATAATTTCGGTACGGAAATAAGAGATAAAGACGGCATTGCAGCTTCGGCAATTTGTGCCGAGATGACCCTTTACTGGAAAAGTAAGGGAAAAAGCCTTATCGACCGGTTAAATGAACTTTTTACAAAGTTCTCTTATTACGGCGAAAAAACAATCAACATGGCATATCCCGGTGCGGAAGGTCTTACAATAATGAAAAACATGATGAAAGAAGTCCGTTCAAAAAAACTTTCCGAAATTGCCGGCGTAAAGGTAAAAAAAATCCGCGACATAGAAGAAAGTATCGAATTTAATCCTTATACTCCCGAAGAAAAGACATCTGTTAATCTTCCCAAAAGTAATGTTCTTCAATACTATCTTGAAGATGATACCGTTATTTGTATACGCCCCAGCGGAACAGAACCGAAAATAAAACTTTACATTATTCATCCCGAAAAAGTAATATCTTCAGTTGAAGAAGCTAAAACCGTTGCAAATACAAAAATTGAAGAATTCGAAAAATATTTTAACGGAGTTCTAAACGCATAATGAGTTCTTACGACTGGATAAGTGCCGTTTACGATAAGGCTGTTTTTACAGCCTTCGATACAGAAACTACGGGTTTAAAACCCAAAGAAGAAAGAATAGTGGAAATAGGCTGCGTAAAATTCGATCGCCGCGGAGTAATAGCCCGTTACAATGTTCTAATAAATCCCGAAAAACACATGCCGGAAGAAGCCGGTTCCGTAAACGGTATTACCGACGAAATGCTTGCAGGCAAACCGAAATTTGCCGAAGTCTTACCCGATTTTTTAGACTTTACACGGAACACCGTATTGGTTGCTCACAATGCAAGTTTTGACATGGAATTTATAAACTGCGAACTGGAACGCTGCGGCAGGAAAGCCCTTAACAATAAAGTATTTGATACAATTATTTTTGCAAGGGAGGTTTTTCCGGGATTGCAAAGCTATGCTCTTCAAAGTCTTGCAGTACAATTCGGAGTAAAAGCCGTAAACGCTCACCGTGCAGAAGATGATGCAAGGGTATGTATGGAATTTTTTAATATCGCCGTTAATCACTTTTTTTCCAAAAACAAAGAAATGCTTGAATATTATCAGGCTAAAGTGAATGCCGAAGATTATCTTACAACAAAAGATCCGGAAATAGAAGTTAAGAATATGGAGCAAAATTTATTTTAATCAACAACCCCGACGCAAGCGTCGGGGTTGTTGATTTTAACGGTAAATGATTATTTTGAATAAGAGGTTCGTTATGAGCAAAGATTTCGGGGATATTTTGGCAGAATGGGAAACTTCTACAGCACGTCCTTACGGTAAAAAAAGAATAAAAAGAGATGAAAAAAATAAGGGTAAAAATGTAAAAGAAGATAATAAGAAAAAAATTAATCCTATGGAATTATGGCTTAGACGATATGGTGTAGAAGATAAAGATTCAAAAATGGAAGAGCCCAAAAAAAGTCTTCCTGAAAAACGTAGAACTCTTAGGGCAATGCGTCCTGAAGCAGAAATCGATTTACACGGTATGACCAGACCGGAAGCCGAAAATAACCTCAATAGTTTTTTTGATTCGTGTAGAAGAAAGGGGTTAAAAAAGATTTTAATTATACACGGTAAAGGCAATCATTCAAAAGAAGAAGCCGTTTTACCTGCGTTTGTTGCAGATTATCTCGAACATCAAAAATATGCAGGAGAAACAGGGCATCCTAAAAACTCCGAAGGCGGAACGGGGTCTACATGGGTTATTTTAAAATGATTGATTTCCAATCGACAACCCCGACGCTAGCGTCGGGGTACAGTGCTCAATGTTTCGCACTGTATGTTCTATAAGGTGGTTGCAGTCGGCTTTGATACCCTTTGTTATGACGCAAGAAGCCTAGACGTAAAACGTCAGGTATTAAACCCTCCCTACGCACGAATAAAAAAAGCCGTAAAAAATATATTTTTACGGCAAATTACTTCAATTAAATAAAACCCGACAGGTAAAAAGGAGGAAAAGACCTGCCGGGAAACTGCAAAGGAGGTATGTTGTTATGTTCTCTTACTCAACATACACTATGTAAAAACATAAAACTCATTAAAGTTACAAAAAAAATCAAAAAATGTCACATAAATGTAAGGTCTTTATAAAAATATTATATATCGGTTTTGACGATGATGTATCTGTTAAAAATCCGAACCCGTTTTGTTGAATACGCTGCAAATCGGCAACCTCACCGTATAACAATAGGGGTATTTCATACTCTGTACAAATCAACAACCCCGACGTAAGCGTCGGGGTTGTTGTCCTCATAAGGTGGTTGCAGTCGGCTTTAATACCCTTTGTTACGACGCAAGAAGCGTAGACATAAAACGTCAGGTATTAAACCCTCCGCACGAATAAATAGCAGTAAAAGTATAAAATAATAACATTATCTACTTGACATTATATTGGATTTATTGTTATACTGCCTCGCATTGGGGGTGTAGCTCATCTGGCTAGAGCGATTGCATGGCATGCAATAGGTAAGGGGTTCAAGTCCCCTCATCTCCACTAATATTTTAATGGTTTTTATAAGCCTACACAAAAAGGCGGTTATTTCGAATGGATTTAACAACAGAAATTGATCTTGATGACCTTCTCAAAGATGTTGTGGTACCATCCGACAGCGATCTTGAATTTGATGAATTTCCCAAGGTAAAAGTCGGCGGCATAAATCAGGCTACAATGTTGTCAAAAGCTCCGGAAGCTGTGGGCGATAAACGAAGAGATGCAAGCGAAGTAGATCTTACCCTTACAGGTTTTGAAACCGTAGAAAAGTTTTTTTCGGATAAGCCTCATTCCCTTTTCGATTCCGCAGAATTTTATAAGATAGTTTTAAAAGGTGAAGGTGAAGAATCTCAGCGTCTGCATAATTCGCTTACTAAGTTTTTAACCACAACCGATGCTAAGGATAGAACAGTTTTTAGACAGCAGGTTGAATCCGCTTATTGGAATTTTGTAGGAAATCTTGTAAAAAAAATTGCAGCCGGAACAGCTTCAAAAGAAAAACAATATGCGATACGGTACGGGCTTGTTCTTCCTACTCTTTTAACTTCTGCACAAAAAGATATATTTTCCAAAATAATAGATGAAAATACTCATTGCGAGGCGGTTTACTATCTTGATGAATGGTTCCGTGAGATAGGTGCGGGAAAAATCAATCCGTCTTCCACCGATGAGGTGCGTGTTAGCAAAAAAAGTGACGACAACACAAGGTTTAACCAACTCTTGCAAAAAGCGAGCGGAAAATTACAAACAGCAGAAAATCTTTTAAGGGCTAAATCGGAAGAAGTTTCCAGATTTGAAGATTCCATAAAACAGCAAATAGAGTCTATTTTTTCTCATGACTCTATGTCGAATTTTGCAGGTACAAAACCTCCTTATACCGAATCGCAAAAACAGCAGATATCGCAAATTAATGAAAGGTTAAAAAAACTTTTATCTCTCGATAAGGAGTTGGCAGTATCTGTAAATGAATACAAAGAAGCGGATTCCGATGTTCGCAGTTTAAGAGAAAAAGTTGAAAACTCAGGAGGTGTGGCGACAAATGTTTCCGGAGCCGAAGGAGAATACGATACGGTACGTCAAATGGCAAAGATGTCCTGCGGTAGAAAGGGAAATCATTTTCCTATTTTGTCAAGAGAGTATTTCCGTACTTTTGTAAACGATATAGGTACAAGAGAAAATGTATTGCGTGAACTTAAATGGATAGAAAGTACCGATGTTCAAGCCTATTGCCGTCAGTATAAAAATCAATTAAATAGAATTCCGCCGTTTGTTATTTTGCTTCCGACCTATGGTGATATAGGTTTTTGTTGGGAGCCTTTTGACAGATATAACAGGGTTACAAGTCGTGGGCGCATAGTTATCCCTATGTATCCTAAAAATCTGAGAGTTTCGCTTTTAATGGCAACGGCAGATTTACGGTGGCAGGTTGCAAAAGAAAAGGCTTCTTATTATTGGATGGAAGAGGGTTTAACGGGAAATTATTATCAATGGTTCCAAAATCAAAACTTAAAAGGCGATATAAAAGAATACTTTATTCAGGATTATATTCTTTGGATGGTAAAAGAAAGTGAAGGAATTCAAAAACTGGATAAAGAAGTAAGAGAAGTCTTTTGGCGTTATATGCCTTTTTCGGATGAAGTTAAGGCAAAGTTAAAAGATAGAGCTTTGGTTTATCAGGAGCTTTGTCAAAGAGATCTAAACAGACAAATGTCTGACGGGTATTAGGATTGTTAATATATTAGGTAAACATGAAACAAAAAGAATGTTTATTCGTGCGGAGGGTTTAATACCTAATGTTTTACGTCTACGCTTCTCGCGTCGTAACAAAGGGTATTAAAACCCGACTGCAACCACCTTATAGAACATACAGTGCGAAATATTGAGTACTATACCCGATGCTCTGCGTCGGGGTTGTTGATTTTAAACGGCTCAAATAGTATCGTTTAAAAAC
>CAUTTN010000101.1:0-6608 GCA_963541225.1 uncultured Treponema sp. | reverse complement strand
TATTCAAGTTTTATATACAAACAAAAACATTAACGGAAAATTGATTGGGTAATCTTTAAAAAATTATTTTACCTGTTTTGCCGATATGGCATTTTTAAAAATCTTACTTAACTTTTAGCGGCAGCATATAGTACTATAACTAAACATGTGTTGATAGCAATTTATAACCTATTGACTAAAGACGACAAATAATGCAAAATTTGCTCATAGGCTAATTATTATGTATCGAAAATTATTTATTACTTTATACGCTTTTTGTTTTTTAACAATGACAATATTTTCAGATGAAACCGAAATTAAAGCGGAAAATTTATTTTATAAAATAATTGAGATAAAATACGAAATAAAAGGTTTTACAAAAAAATCGGCTCTTGCCCAAGCTGTACATATAGATAAAAATAAATTATTTTCATCTAAAGAGGAATTTGACATCTATATTGAAAATTTAAAGTTAGAATTTAGAAATTTAAGAACGCTTGAATCAAGCAGTATAGAACCCGAATTTTTATCTAATACCGAAAACATAATTCCTGTCATACTTAAAATAAAAACAAAAGATACGTGGAATATCATTGCCCTTCCATATCCCAAGTTTGATTCCAATTCAGGTATGCAGCTAAAATTAAAAATAAAAGATTACAACTTTTTGGGTTTTATGCAAACATTAAATGCGGATTTAGCTTATGAAAAAGATGAAAACGAAAAATCGGCTTTTACAATGGGAACGGATTTTGGGATTCCTTTTAAAACAGGACCTGTAATTCTTATATGGAATATAGGAGCCGCTCTTTCATTTAAAGAAAATCTTAATCCGTGTTTTGATTTTTATACAGGGATTGATGCTGCATACAAGTATAAGTTTTTTACTTTTCATACAGGTTTTATTCAAGGGGGAAAAATATATAATGTAAACGAAAACACTTTATTGAATAAAAAACCGGAATCTGATTATCATTTTAACGAAAAGTTTTACATATCTATGCCGTTTGAACTATATAAAACACAATATACAGGAGCATTGTATTGGACTCCCTATTTTGCGTTAGGAGGTAATTGGAAGTTCGGAACAATATCGCAAAATAAATATAAAGGCTTTAATGTTGAATTAGCTCACAGTCTTTCTATGGAAAAAATAAATTGGTTTAATAATTTTAGACAAGGCTTTTCTTTTTCTGCCGAAAATAATTATTCTTATAATACAAACAGAAAAAAAACGGATATATTATTTGCAGTAAATGCAAAGGGGTTTTATTCTTTTATTGATAGAATAGGTGTTTACGGAATGTTTAATTTTTTTTATAAATTAAGCGATATAAAAACAAATGCGGCAGGAGAAAAATTACGCGGGATTTTAAATAAAAGAATATCCGCTAATACGGCATTTACTTTAAACATGGATTTTCCGATAAAAATAGGATTATTTAAATTTGAAGAAATTACAGGAATAAATTGGACACGTTTTTTTGGGTTTGAACTACATTTTGTTCCTTTTTTGGATATAGCTTTAACAGATGACGAAAAAACAAATACTTACTTTAATCCTAAACATGGTTGGTATTCGGGCGGTTTTGAATTTATAATATATCCCGTAAAAATGAGAAGTATATACGGTAGAATAAGTATAGGTTATGACTTATCGGAAATAAAAAAACTCGGTGATTTTTTTGACTTAAAAAGAACTTCTGCAAGAGATGGGCTTTCTGCTTCTGAAATTTTTATCGGTATAGGACTGCATTACTAAAAATCGTTAAAATAATTTCTCGGAAAATGATTTTATGTAATACTGTCATCGTTAAATTAATAATATTATTTACGGAGGTCTTATGCGTTTTGATTCTCATTATCTTATGACTAAAGATGATGTAATAGATTATGTTTTTGAACATACCGATTTTTTTTCTTCCAATGAAAATTTAATATGTGAAGAAATAGGGGACGGTAATATTAATTATGTGTATAGAATCACAGATACCGTTGCAAATAAATCTTTAATCTTAAAACAAGCAGATGTTCAAACCAGAGTACGTCCCGACGGTTATTTAAGTACTGATAGAAATGCGAGAGAAGCAGAAGTCTTACAAACGGAATATCATTTTATCCCCGACCTTGTTCCTAAAGTTTTTTATACGGATAAGACTATGGCGGTAATTATAATGGAGGATATTGGAAGTTTTTGTAATTTAAAAAAAGAATTAATGCAGGGAAAAATATTTTTAGGTTTGGGAACACTTCTTGCCGGCTTTATAATAAATACAACTTTCCCAATGACCGAATTAATTTTAGGTAATAAAAAAAAATTGGAAGCTGCTTTTAAATTCCGTAATCCTGAACTTTGTAAAATAACCGAAGACCTTGTGTTTACATATCCGTATTACGATATACGTAAAAGGAATATTGTACTTCCTGAAAATAAGAAGTGGCTTGAAAATAATTTGCATAAAAAAAATATTATTGCACGGGCTGCACAGTTAAAACAAAAATTTAATAATTTTCAGCAAAGTCTGATTCACGGTGATTTACATTCCGGCTCTATTTTTGTAAAGTTGCAAAACAATAACTTAAATATAAAAATAATTGATCCGGAATTTGCATTTTACGGACCTATTGCCTACGATTTAGGAAATGTTTTGGCCCATTTAATTTTTGCAGAAGTTTATATAAAATATACCGATAATAATTTGGATCCACTACAAAAAATAGATTTTTTAAAATGGATTAATCGGGAAAAAAAATATCTTTTTAATGTATTTACTAAAGAAGGAATTAAATTTATAAAAGAAAATGTGTGTAATTCTTTTTACGATAATAATATTTTTATAAAACAATATATTGATGAAATAAAACTAGATGCTGTTTCGTTTGCCGGTATGGAGCTTAACCGCAGAGTAATAGGCTCTGCAAAGACTGCCGAAATTTCAACTGTTAAAGATATTGATATTCGTATTATGCTTGAAAGAGAATTAGTTAAACGCGGAATTAACATGATGGTAAATCCCGATAGCTTCTTTAAAAGAGGTTGATATGAAGATTTTAATCGGTTTAAGCGGCGGTGTCGATTCGGCTGTTGCAGCAAAACTTCTTTTGGATCAAGGTCATGAGGTTGCAGGTATTACTATGCAGCTTTTACCTGCGGAATTAAAAAACATTGATAAACAAAAACAAGACATTGAAGATGCAAGACTTGTTGCAGATAAGCTCGGAATAAAATATTTTTTATATAATTTACAAACCGAATTTAAAGAATTAATAATTGACTATTTTATTGATGAATATAAAAATGGGAATACTCCGAACCCGTGTTTTATTTGTAATAAAAAAATAAAATTCGGACTTCTTTTGGAAAAGGCAATGGAACTGGGATTCGATGCAATCGCAACCGGTCATTATGCAGTAATCGAAAAAAATAATATTTTCGGCAAAGAACGTTTTTTATTAAAACGGAGTTTGGATAATCAAAAAGATCAAAGTTACTTTTTGGCTTTGCTTAATCAAGATCAATTTTCAAAAACAATTTTTCCTCTTGCCACGTATACAAAAGACATGGTTAGAAGTATTGCAGAAAAAACGGGACTTTTAAATGCACACCGTCCCGACAGTCAAGATATTTGCTTCGTTTCAAATGATTATACCGATGTAATTAATTTATATGCAAAAGATTTTTTTTCCGAAGGGACATTTTTAGATATATACGGAAAAGAAATAGGAAGACATAAGGGTTTACAATATTATACTATAGGTCAGCGGCGCGGACTTGCAATTGCAATGGGTTATCCTGTATATGCAGTTAAAAAAAATGCAGCCGATAATACGGTTACTGTAGGCTGTGAGAGTAATCTTTTTGCAAAAAGCCTTATAGCCGAAAAAGTTAATTGGATTGCTTTTGATAAACCGGAACAAGAAATTAGCGTAAATATAAAAACACGTTATCGTCAAACAGAAAAATCCGCAAAACTTATTCCTTTGACAGATCATTCTGTGAATGTAGTATTCGACCAACCTGAAAAAGCTGTAGCCGAAGGGCAGGCTGCCGTATTTTATAAAAACGATTATATTCTCGGCGGTGGAATTATAAGCAGTGTAGAAAGAATTATAAATAACTCATAAAAATAATCTAAGGCTTTTAAATTGAAATAAACAAGCACTATGCAAAGTGTAGACGAAAATCGTCAGGTATTAAACTCTCCGCATGAATAAAATTAATCTTCACCCAATACGGTAAAGATACGTTTTATTTGTTTTCCGCGATTATCTGTAATTGTTAAAATATGAATACCTTGTTCAATCTGTATTTTCATTTGGTGATACGTTTCTGTTTTTCCCAAGTATTGACCGTCTATATCCCAATAAATTACGGCACTGTTATTCTTATGTGCAGCTTGTGCAACGAATGCACCTTTTTTTCCGTCAAGTTCTATCGGAATAAAAACCTTAGCACCATTCTCAGGAAAAAGAATTTCGACTTCATCATCGTCACTGCTTTTACTTCCTGCAACCCATTTTGGAAGTGCTTTATATTCGGGATGATTTAAACGGTAAAAATATTCTGCTGCAGCCGGTAAAATAAATCTGTTTTCTAGTTTAGGAAGGTTTTTAATATCGTTTATCTTCGCTTGAAATTGTCCGTCTTGTGTTAATGAAACTGTTCTACAATAGGGACAAACTTTTACTACATGACTGTGTAATGGTTTTAATATTTTTTTTGTACGGTTACAAAATTTAGATGCCGGATAACCTGAGTCAATACATGTTTCAATAAATTCAAAATCTTTTAAATTTAATTCTAGCCACGAAGTTTTTGGAAGGATGTTAAAAACTTCAAATAAAATAGGTGCGGCTGTTTTAGTACTTGTAATTTCGGGTCTGCCTTCTCCGGTTGCATTTCCGCACCAAACGCCTACAGTGTATTCGGCACTTGTACCTACAGTCCATGCATCTTTATTACCGTAACTGGTGCCTGTCTTCCATGCTATTTTTTGTCCTCCTGCATATAAATGCCAAACAGCTTCTTCTTCGGGACGGTTTGAATTTGCAAGAGTATCGAGAGTAATTCTACATGCGGCTTGCGAAATCGGAAATTTACGATTTAATTTACCTTGGCTTTGAAGCATTATTTTTCTATATACATCCGTTATTTCAAAAAGACTTATTTCTCCGCCTCCTAAAATTAATGGTAACCCGTACTCATTTGCGGTTCTTGTAAAAGTTGTAAAACCGCAGCGTTTAAGTAAATCCAAAAAAGCCGGAATCGTAAAATCTCGTAATGCCCGCACAAATGGAACATTTAAAGAATAAGATAAAGCTTTACTTGCAGGAATTGCACCGGTATAGCTATAGGTACTATTTTGCGGATTATATCCTGCAATTTTTGTCGGAATATCTATTAAAAGCATATCGGGCAAGAGCATTCCTGTATCAAGCATTCCTGCAAACAAAATAGGTTTTAAAAGACTTCCGGAACTTCTCTTTGCCTGAATCATATCGACGTGTACATTTTTTCCGTATTTGCTGTTAAGTCCTGTGTTTCCTACATAAGCTATAACATTACCGGTTTTATTTTCTCTTACGATAATTGCGATGTTATGAATTCCGTTTGTCGAAAATTTATTAAAGTTATATTCTGCAATTTTATAAACTGCATTTTGTAAATTAAAATCTATTTCCGTTATGTTTTGTTTGAATAAGTTTTGATTTTTTATTTTTAAAAATTCAAGATAATGCATTGCCGTTTGCGGTAATTCTTTCGGTTGTTCAGGTACAGGTTCCGCTAAAGAAAGTTTGTAAATCTCCTCATCTATTTTATTTTTTATAAATAAAGATAAAAGAAGTTTGTTGCGTTTTTTTGTTAGTATTTCTGCTTGCTTTCCCGGTCTGACAAGTGACGGCTGGTTTGGTAAAACTGCAAGAGTACAAATCTCTGCCCAACTAAGATTTTCGGTACTTCTTCCAAAATACCTCCACGCAGCAGCTTCAATTCCTACAACATTACCCCCGTATGGTGCATTCGCTGCATAAAGATTTAATATTTCGTTTTTTGAATATTTTAGTTCAAGTAACAGTGATTGAAAAGTTTCTTTAAGTTTTTGATAAAAAGTCCGTTTTGAATTTTTTTGAGAAAGCCGGGCTGTTTGCATAGTAATGGTAGAAGCTCCGGACACAATTTTATTGTTTACCGAATTAAGCCGGATTGCTCTACATACAGAAAAAATATCTACTCCAAAATGAAAATAAAAATTTTTGTCTTCATATACGAGAATAGCTTCTTTGTAGTTTTTAGGAATTTGCTTAATTGCAGGAAAACGCCATTGACCGTCTTTTGCAGCCGAAGCTCCTAGAAGTTTTTTTTCTTTGCTATATATCGCAAAAGAATAAGGCGATGAAAATACGGGCATTAAAAATAAAATTATTATAAAAAATAAAGCGGAAAATAAAAAAGTTATAAAAGAAGCTTCAAATATTTTTTTAGTTTTAATATTGTCCATTTTTTGCATTTGTTAATTTATTTTTTCTGCAAGTTCTATTGCAAGACTCGCTATTCTATCTTTTTCCAATAAATTTAAATTATTGGAAAGACTTCTGGGTTCCCACTTTTCATTGTCCAAATTATCGGC
>CAUTTN010000100.1:0-6622 GCA_963541225.1 uncultured Treponema sp. | reverse complement strand
GAAATTGAAGTTTTAAGTTCGGCAAGTTTATTTTTTTCCATGATAAAGCTCCTTTAAAGCTGATTTTAATTGAGGTTTACAGGATATTATAGATGAGGCGGAATGTCAAGAAGGGAAAAACTATCACCAAACCCGTAATCTTTTTTTCGTATTTAATTTTTCCGAAGCAGAATATCGGTGTATTGCACGCCTCTACACGAATAAAAAATTATGGGTTAATAATTATTGGGAGATAAATAAATTGCATCCGATATGCTCAAATGAGGAAAAGACACTCTTTTTCTGTCATTTGTATGACCATTAAACAAAATTGTTATACTGTCATTTGAAACAACAAATACGGTGTGCGACTCTTTTACCAGACAAATAAATCCGCCTGCACTTATACCGCAAAAACTTGTCGCATAAAAAAAATTATTTTTTTGCATATAAGAAGTTACACCCGAATTATTTGTTTTAGGGCTTCCTGTTCTTATCCATATAAGACTGTCAGGGTACCATACGGAAGACTTAGCTAATCCTCCTGCCAGAATACATTGAGAAACAAAATTTGCACAATCATTTTCATAGGATTTGAAATTTTTGTTCCATATTCCGGTATTTATTTCTTTTGATAAAGGATTTGAAGTATATTTATCCGCATATCTTATTGCAGCAATATTGTTATATGCAATTCCGGACAGATTTGCAGATACATAAGATTTTATATATTTATAACCTTCTTTAATCATAACCGCAGATGACGGTGGTTTTAAAGCTACCGCCGAACAATCTGTACGGTATGTAGTAATTTCAACATCGGCAGTTTCAAAATCATCAATGTCTTTAAAGATAACTTTAAAGACATTGTTTTCTATCTGTTTTTTTCCGATATATTGTTTTAATTCGTTTGTCTTTTTGTTATAAATTCGGGCTGCCGTTTTATTCCCCTTAAGATCGTCTACAGCCTGTTTCATTCCGCTTACAAAAGGAATCCGATATACCGAATCGAATTTAAGTTGTTTTTCTAAAGAAACAAAATAAAACTTACAATTTTTGTCTTCAGGATTTTTTTCTTCAGGAGTGTATTCTTTTACCTTAACGTTTAAAATATAATAGTAATCTCCATAAATTTCTTCCAAAAATTGGTTAAAAAAAATTTGTACGGGAGAGTTTTCTTTAGCGATATATTTTTCGGTATTTTGTTCAAAATATTCTTCCGCATTGTTTTGTTTATGTTCTTGAAGAATGACATAAACTTTAAAAGCCGCAAAAATCCAAAGTAATACAACAATTAAAGCGAAATAAATCTTAAACTTCTTCATAATAGATATAACAGTTTTATACAATATTTAGTTACTTTGAAAACCTATGTTAGGGCTACTATTTATTGTAAACAATATCTATCTAAAAATTCGGCTATAGACAAACACATAAAAACAATTTAAAATACTTTAAAACACGGTCGGCATTTGCAAAAAACTCGGGAAGAGCTTTTTTGGCAGTTACCGGTAAATTAAAAAAGAGGATATATGAAAATAACCACAAACGAATTCGGAACTTTCTCCAATGGTCAAAAGGCTTTGCTTTTTACCGTTTTTAACGGGCAAATTATGTTTTCGGCAACTAATTACGGCTGCTGCATTACAAGTATTCTTTTACCGTCGAAAAACGGCAGTTTTGACGATATAGTTTTAGGCTATTCAAGTTTTGCAGGTTATATAAATAATTTTCCGCATTTCGGCTCTTTTATCGGACGCTATGCAGGAAGAATTTCAAATTCGCAATTTACCTTAGGTAACCAACAGTATCTTTTAAATCCCAACGATATGGGTAAACATTGTTTGCATGGAGGTTATCCTTCTTTTGACAAAATTCTGTATAAAGCCGAACCTTTTAACAATAATCGTGAAGCAGGTGTAAAATTTTTGAGAACCTCGCCTGACGGAGAACAAGGATTTCCGGGTAATTTAACAATGGAAATTACCTATTCTTTAACTCCCGACAATGAAATAATCTTACGTTATAAAGCCGTTTCCGATAAAAAAACTCCGGTAAATTTTACAAACCATTCGTATTTTAATTTAAACCCGTCCGGAATGCAATCCAACGGCTCCTATGTTTCGGTACTAAATCATGAAGTCCAAATTTTCGGTGAGGAAATTTTGGAAACCGATAGAGAGCTGATTCCGACAGGTAAATTAATTCCTGTAGCAAAAACCGGGTATGATTTTAGAACACCTAAAACCTTGTCCGAAGGTAAAAAGCAAATCGGTTCCGGGTTCGACAATGCGTGGGTAATAAAAAAAGAAGTAAATGCTCAAAAAAACTTGTCTGCTATAATTCATGAACCTGTTACAAAAAGAACTTTGAGTATTTTTTCTACACAACCGGCATTAATAATGTATACCTCAGGCTTTTTAAAAAACGAATACGGAAAGAATGGAGATGTTTACAATAATTTTTCCGGTTTATGTCTTGAAAGCCAAGCCTTTCCCGATTCGGTAAACCGTCCCGAATTTCCATGCTCCGTTATAAAACCGGACGAAATTTATGACCACGAAACACTATGGCATTTTGAAATATAAAAATCTTATGAATCTGTAAAAACAAACCCTGCACGGATACCGGTTGCGTTAAAATGTAAGCTGGATTTAACCGGGATAACATTCGTCCATAGCTTGTTCAAAGAAGTACAATACAAATACGGCTGACGGCGTTAAACTTGCTTTCTAACTATTGACTGAAAGATACAAAATATGATACTCTATAGAGCAATTTTAAAATACTTTTTAAAATTATACTCTTCACTTTTATTTTTAAGGATGGATTTATGAATTTTATTCCTTTATTACAAACCGCACAGGGCGGTAACTCTTTTGTTTTTTTAGGTGCTATGTTTGTGGTTTTTATAATTTTTTACTTTTTACTTATAAGACCGCAAAAAAAAGAACAACAAAAAATGGCAAATATGATTTCCCAACTTCAAAAGGGAGATAAAATTATTACAATCGGCGGTATACATGGTACAGTAAGTTCTACAAAAGAAAAAACTTTAATCGTTAAGGTGGATGAAAACTGCAAGATTGAAATTAACAGATCTGCCGTCGGAACCGTGTTAAAAGACGAACAAAAACCGATGCCTAACTTCGGCGGAGAACCCAAAGAAGAAAAAAAAGGTCTTTTCGGATTTAAAAGTAAAAAAAGCGACGCAGAAAATAAATAATACAAGCAATTTAAACAAAACCGGTATTCGGTATTTTGCTTAACATATATGGAGAAAAATAATGAATAAAAGAACCAGATTTATAATTGTTCTTGTTGTTATTGCTGTTTGTTTTGTCTTTTTGTTTCCTACACTAAAATGGTATTTTTGGACAGACAAGGAAGATAAAGCATTGGCTTTGGCATCCAGAGAAAAAATTAAAGACTATTCCGAAAATATGGCAAGAGCGGATATAGATAATCTGATAACAATGACGATTTCGGGTTCCGGCGAAGAGTTACCGGAAAAATACAATCCTCTTATCAAAGAAGCAAAGAGTAGAAGAAAGGCTTTGAAAAAAGATATACCTTCAAAATGGACTGCCGTAGATGTAGTTTCGAGTTTTCCCGTTTCATCGAAAGAAAAACTTATTCCTATTATTCAGCCCATAATGGAAGCCTCTTACAGGGACGAAATATTGAGAACAAAAAAATATCAAACAAATGCCGTAAAATTAGGGTTAGACTTGTCCGGAGGTATGCTTGTTATAATAAAGGCTGATATTGACGCTGTTGTTTCTTCGGAAGGCGAGCAAAACGAAACGTTGGAAAGCTCCAAAAAAGCCGCTATGGATCTTGCTATGGAAACAATAAGAAGCCGTATCGATAAGTTCGGTCTTACCGATCCCGTAATCAGAAAACAAGGCGATGACAGAATTTATGTTGAAATGCCGGGAGCAGCAGATGCGGATAAAATCAATTCCATAATAATGGGACGCGGTTTACTTGCAATTCATCTTGTTGATGAAGAGGCTACACAGACTTTTAAAGAATATTACAGAAATAACCCCGGAAAAACGTTTGATGCGGATTATAATCTTTTAAACCCTTCGATAATTCCTGAAGATTGTATGGTCTTGGGTGTTTATAAAAAAGATGCTTACGGAATTGATGAAAGAGAAGAACGGGAACCGTTTTTGGTAATAAAAAAAGAAGCAGGACTTGAAGGAAAGCATTTTACTAGTGCAGATACTTCGTCGAATTCCACTTCGGGAACTCCCGAAGTTGTTTTTACTCTCGATTCCGAAGGAGCAAAGATTTTTTCCGAATTGACCACCAAAAACGTAGGCAAAAGATTGGCTATAGTTTCGGACAATAAAATAAAATCGGCAGCAAGTATACGGGAGCCTATTACGGGCGGAAGAGGCTCAATCTCCGGCTTTTCTTCGACCGAAGCCGCAAACTTAAAAACGGTTTTAAGAACGGCTTGGCTGAATGTTCCTCTACAACTTGAAACACAACAAGGTGTAGGTGCCAGCTTAGGAGAGGAGAAAATAAAAGAAGGTATTAAGGCTTTGCAATGGGGGCTTTTGGCTGTATTGATTTTTATGCTTATTTATTATAGAGAAGCCGGAATAAATGCCTGTATAGCTCAGGTTTTAAACCTTTACATTATTTTCAGTATTTTGTCTGCATTTAATCTTACGCTGACATTGCCCAGCATTGCAGGTATGATTTTAACCATAGGTATGGCAGTTGATGCAAACGTTATAATTTTTGAAAGAATTAAAGAAGAGCTTAGGTTAAATAAAACCAGAGCCGCTGCTATAAGTGCAGGTTTCGATCATGCTTTTTCGGCAATTATGGACTCGAACATAACTACCTTTATAGCGGCTTTTTTCTTGTCCATACTGGGAACAGGTCCTATTAAAGGTTTTGCATATAGTTTGTCTATCGGTGTTATTTCCTCCGTATTCACAGCACTTTTTGTTTCACGGCTGATTTTTGATTTTGGAACACAAACCTTAAAGCAGGAAAAAATTAGAATAAGCTGGAGGAGTTTAAAAAATGAATAAAGTAATTAAATTTAGTAAACTTTTTATACCCTGTCTTGTATTAAGTATTGCCGCAATGGTTTTAGGCGTAACGGGGTTAATTACAAAAAAAATTAATTTCGGTATAGATTTTCAGGCAGGTTTTATCGAAACCGTAAGAATTGCACCGACGGCAGCCGAACTTTCATACGCCGGACCTATGACTGTAGTTGTTACGCAAGGAAGAAATGATCTTACAATTACAGCCACATCGGTTGACGGTCAAAATAAAGCATATACGTTCAATTATGCCGATAATGCAAATATAGGCGATTTAAGAAATACTCTTTCCGAACTTGAAGGTCTTAAAATAAATATATTGGTCGATGATAAAGTCCTTTTAAAAGAACTTTTTGCCGACATAGACTCTTCGACAAAATTGTCTTCCGATGAAGTTTTTAAATTTCATTTTGTCAATAAAACCAGAGAACCTATAACGGCAGATCAGGTAAGACATGCTTTATCATCTGTTCCGGCAGTTTCCATTCAGCAGGTAGGAGCTTCGGAAGATTCGTCTTTTCAGATAAGGCTTCCTGATGATGGAAATTATGAAAATGCAAATACCGAACTTAAAAATATAATAACCTCGGCTTTATACAATGCTTACGGGAAAGATAACATTGCAATAATGGGAACCGATTTTGTGGGTTCACGCTTTTCGGCATCTCTTGCACGTCAGGCAATAGCCTTGGTATTGGGTGCTTTGGTTTTAATATTTGTTTATGCGATGTTCCGTTTCCAATGGAACTTTTCGATTGCTGCAATATTGGCTTTGGTTCACGATACGCTTATTATGCTTGCATTTATTGTATGGACTCGACAAGAATTTAACTCCACAACAATTGCCGCAATTCTTACGATAATCGGTTATTCTATCAACGATACCATCGTTATATTTGACCGCATACGAGAGAAAATAGGAGTTGAACCTAAACTTGGATGTAAAGAGATTATCGACATCGCATTAACCGAAATTTTCAGTAGAACTATTATTACAACAGTTACAACGATACTTGCGGCTCTTTCATTATTTATATTTACGACAGGATCAATGAGAGATTTTGCTTCATCGCTTTTGGTCGGTCTTGTAAGCGGTACATATTCTTCTATATTTATATCGTGTGCATTTATAGCATGGACTTCAAGAGGAAAAAAAGGTTCCGAAATGATTACTCGCGGAAAGAAAAGTCCCGGAGAGTTTTCGGGTGTCAGCATTTAAGTAAAATCCTTAAAAAGAAACATAAAATATAGTTACAATAAATAAAAAAGCATCGGATGTCCGGTGCTTTTTTATTTCCTATCGACTAAAAACAAAAACTATGTTATTATCAATAATACGGACTAATTTTAGGTCTATAGCAATGGAGATTATATGGTTTTATTGTTTTATTTAGATTCTATTTTTATTTTTTTGTTTTCCTGCTTACTCCCGGTAAATAATTTTAACGGACTTTCATGTGTTTCGTGCGTATTGGGTATTATCCTTTCTTTTGTAAGCTTTTTTTTCACGCATAAATTTATTAAGACAAAAACATTAAAACACCTTGCAATAATACAAAAAATAT
>CAUTTN010000099.1:0-6651 GCA_963541225.1 uncultured Treponema sp. | reverse complement strand
TAAGGAATTACGGATTAATTCGTAATTTTTAGGTCATTGCCCCTGTGCCTCTCTTGAATATATTTTCTTTTTTTGATATTATTAACGGAGAACATATATTATCCTAAAAAATTCGGAGTCGTTCAAACGGCTCCTTTTTTGTATGCGGAGGAGGTCAAAGTGGAATTCGTACCTAAAGAAGATATTCCTTATTTTACCGGCTGTGAACCTCTGGTGGAAGGGTTTGGTTTTAAACTTGTAAATTTGGAATCCGTAAACAGAAAAGACGGTATGCAGTTTAAAGCCGTTATAAAATCGGACAAAGGTATCGGCATAAAAGACTGTGCTACCGTTCATAGGGCAATTCTTCCAAGACTTGAAGCTTTGACCGGCTCTCAAGAAATTGCCGTGGAAGTAAGTTCTCCGGGTATAAACCGGATTATAAAACGCTCTGTCGAGTTTTATGCTTTTATAGGCGAAGATGCGGAAATTTGGGACAGTAATATCACGGATTGGAGAAAAGGAATAATAAAAGAGGTTTCTCCAAAAGGAGTTCTTTTGGCTTCGGAAAGCGAAGACATACTTATTCCGTTTGAAAATATAAAAAAAGCACGATGTAATTTTTAATATATTTTTATAGAATATTTTATAAATACTCAAAACACGAATCAACACCCCCGACGCAGAGCATCGGGGTACAATGCTCAACGTTTCGCATTGTATGTTCTATAAGGTGGTTGCAGTCGGCTTTAATACCCTTTGTTACGACGCAAGAAGCGTCAGGGTATTAAACCCTCCGCACGAATCAGATTTACGTGTTTATTATATGATATGCCTTTTCCGCTTTAAAAGTGTTACGGAAACGGCGTAAAAATTAATTCGCAATTTTGATAAATTGCTCATCAATTTTTATGGGAGATTAAAATGTCTAACGAATTAACGGACGCAATTAAAAGTTTTGCACAAGAAAAAGGAATAGATGACGATTTTGTTTTGCACATAGTAGAACAAGCATTAAAAGCGTCTTATAAAAAACAATTTGGAACCGATCAAAATGCCGTTTTTAATGGAGAAACAGGAAAACTTTATTCCAATAAAAAAATAGTTAAAGCAGTAAAAAACAAAATTCTTGAAATGAGTTTGGAAGAAGCAAAAAAACTAAATGAAGAAAGCGAAGAAGATGACGAAATACTGGTAGAAGTAGACCCCAAGACTTTCGGTATAAATGCGGCAAGGGTCGGAATGCAAAGAGCAACCCAATGCCTTAGAGAAATGCAAAAAGACAGTATCTATGCCGAATACAGTACCAAAGTCGGCGAAATTATAATCGGTTACTACCATAGAGAAAAAGAAGGAAATATTTATGTCGATTTGGGAAAAGTGGAAGGGCTTCTTCCCAAAAAATTCCAATCGCCGCGTGATCACTTTGGAAGAAATTCCGGTGCCGGTGAAGAAAACAGAATTAAAGCCCTTGTAAAAGAGGTTAAAAAACACAGGCATTCCAATATTATTCAGCTTATTTTGTCGAGAACCGATACCGAATTTGTTAGAAGGATTTTGGAATTGGAAGTACCGGAAATCGAAAGCGGAATTGTAGAAATCCGGAATATTGTAAGAGATGCAGGTTACAGAACAAAAGTTTCGGTTTCTTCACAAAGAGATGATGTAGATCCCGTAGGGGCTTGTGTAGGAACTAAGGGAGCAAGGGTTCAGGCTGTGATTGCAGAATTGGACGACGAAAAAGTTGATATTATTCCTTTTTCCGAAGATCCGAAAGCATATATAAAACAAGCTCTTACTCCTGCCGAGGTTATGAATGTCATTATTTTGGACGAAGAAAAAAGACAGGCTCTTGCTGTCGTGGCGGAATCGCAACTTTCACTGGCTATCGGAAAACAGGGAATGAATGTAAGACTTGCAAACAGGCTCGTAGACTGGAATATAGATGTAAAAACAGAAAGTCAGTTCAAAGAAATGGATATTTACAGCGATGCAAGAAGAGCTGCGGAAGACCTGTTTTCGGATGAAGAAGAGGAATATGAAGAAATATCTACCGTTTCGGAATTGCCGGGTATTACCGAAGAGATCATCGCAGTTTTGCAAAATAACGGCATAGAAGATATTCAAGACCTTATCAATAAGGATAATGACGAAATACGGGCATTAGACGGCATGACGGAAGATATGGCGGATATGCTTTTGGATATTATAGCAAATGCGGTCGAAGTTGTGGATGAAGACGAAAACGGCGAAGAAATTTCGGTAGAAGAAAACACGGATATTGCAGAAGAGGAAGACGAGGTTTTTGAATGCCCGGATTGCGGTCATGAAATTACAATCGATATGACCAAATGTCCCAATTGCGGTGTAGACCTTGTTTTTGAATACGAAGATGAAGACGAAAAATAGGAGAAATATGTCAGAAGATATTGAAAAAGCAAACAAACCGGAGGCAATTTTAACCAAAAAGGGAAAATCCTCTACGGAACCTAAAAAAAAGATTATAAAACGAACAAAACCTGTTTCCGAAAATGCAAAAAAAATGGATCAGAACTCCGATGAAAATACGGCAGCTTCTTTCGGCAAAGATACTCCGAAAAAAGTTCGCGTAGTAAGAACGGTGTCTTCTCAAAATGCAAAATCCAAACAGGTCGTATCCGAAACAAAAGCCGAACCTAAAACCGAAAAACCGGAAAAAGAAAAACCCGCAGAAGAAAAGGTAAAGCAATCTTCAGGAGAAAACGGAAAAACACGTCAGGATCGTGAGAAAAAAGATTCTTCCGTTTTTTCTAAAAGAGATACAAAGCCCCAAGAAAAGCAAAAAAGCAGAGTTGCGGAAATGGACTTGATAAGCCAGCGTCCCAACGTAAAGGCGGGAAACCTTGCAGACTCGGCACGCAAAGGGCAAAGAGGTCAAAATTCAGGTGGACGGTATCAAAAACCACAAGGTCAGCAAAGAAGACGGGAAACCAATTTTACGGGGACTCAGGCTAAGGCATATTCCGACGGAAGGCGGCAAAATGCAAGACCTAATCAGGGACAGCAGAACAGGACAGGTCAGCAAGGCGGAAGGTCTCAAAATAAACAATTCGGGTTCGGGCAGCAAAAACAGGCAGCACCAATCCCGATTACGGTAGAAAAGAACAAAGCCCAAACGAACAAAAAAGCACATAAAGGCAAAAAGGAAATTTATTCTAAAAAGGATAAAGAAGGCGAGTTTTTTGAAGATAGAATTTATAGTCAAAAGAAAAAACAAACCGAAAAAATGCATATAATTCCGAAAGAAATAGAAATCCTCGAAAACATTACCGTTTCGGAATTGGCAAAAAAAATGAACCTTAAAGCCTCGGAACTTATCGGAAAACTCATGGGCATGGGTATGATGGTAACAATGAATCAGTCGATTGATGCCGATACGGCAGCCATACTGGCTTCGGAATATGACTGTAATGTAAAAATAGTCAGCCTTTATGACGAAACCGTTATAGAAACAAAAGCCGATGATGAATCGGAATTAAAACCGCGTCCACCTGTAGTAACGATTATGGGTCATGTCGATCACGGAAAGACAAAAACTCTCGATGCAATAAGGAGTTCAAATGTAATTGCAGGCGAATTCGGCGGAATAACCCAGCACATCGGAGCTTATACGGTAAATACCCACGGCGGTAAAATAACGTTCCTCGATACCCCCGGACATGAAGCCTTTACAACGATGAGGGCCAGAGGTGCTGCAATTACGGATATAGTAGTTTTGGTAGTTGCAGCGGATGACGGCGTAATGCCTCAAACAATAGAAGCCATAAACCATGCACGCGATGCAAAAGTGCCTATAATTGTAGCAATCAACAAGGTCGATAAGCCAGAAGCCAATATCGATAAAGTAAAAACCCGTCTTTCGGAACTTGGACTTATGCCGGAAGATTGGGGCGGTGATACCATGTATGTAGAAATTTCCGCTCTTAAAAATATAGGGCTTGATAGCTTACTCGATACAATTCTTTTACAAGCCGAGGTACTCGAGCTAAAAGCAAATTACAACTGTAATGCCGAAGGCAAAGTAATCGAATCCAAAATAGACCACGGGAGAGGTGTTGTTGCAACCATAATAGTTCAGCGGGGAATCCTAAGAACGGGAGACCCTTACGTTGCAGGTATTTATTCGGGCAGGGTAAGAGCAATATTCAATGATAGAGGCGAAAAGATCGAAGAAGCCAGTCCCAGTATGCCGGTAGAAATCTTAGGTCTTGAAGGTATGCCTAATGCGGGAGATCCTTTCCAAGTTACGGATTCTGAGCGTATTGCAAGGCAAATATCCGATAAAAGGCAGGAGCTTAAACGTGTTGAAGATTCCCGCCATGTTAAAAAAGTTACTTTGGATAACCTTTACGAAACAATTCATGAAGGCGAAATGCTCGAATTGAAAGTAATTATAAAAGGCGATGTGCAGGGATCGGTAGAAGCCTTAAAACAATCGCTGGAAAAACTTTCCACACCGGAAATAAGACTCAACGTAATACACGCCTCGGCAGGAGCCATAAACGATTCGGATGTTATGCTTGCAGCAGCGGACTCAAATGCTATTATAATAGGGTTCAACGTACGCCCTACTCCTCAGGCAAAAGTATTGGCTGATCAAGAAAAAGTCGATATTAGAAAATATACTATTATTTACACCGCCGTTGAAGAAATACGAATGGCAATGGAGGGAATGCTTTCCCCCGATCTTAAAGAGAATGTTATCGGTATGGTTGAAGTACGCGATACATTTAAAGTTCCCAAAATCGGAAAAATTGCGGGCTGTTATGTTCTTGACGGTATGGTTAAGCGTAATTGTTCGGTTCATGTTATACGCGACGGTATTGTTGTACATTCGGGTAAACTTTCATCGCTTAAACGCTTTAAAGACGATGCAAAAGAAGTTTCCGCAGGATTTGAATGCGGTATCGGCATAGAAAACTTTAACGACATTCAGGTTGACGATCAACTCGAAATTATAGAAGTAATAGAAGTTGCAAGAAAATTAAGCGACTCCGTAAATTACAAAACTCCCGAAATCAAAACCGAAGAAGAGAACGACAATGAGTGAATTTAGACTCGAAAGATTGGGTGAACAAATCAGGGAGGAAATTTCTTCCCTGATTTTGTCGGGAAAAATAAAAGATCCAAGAGTTTCCACACTGCTTTCAATAAACCGCGTAATTGTTTCAGGCGATTTGGCTTATGCCAAAGTATATGTTTCCAGCTTTATGGACGAACATAAAACCAAAAAAGGTGTACGCGGATTAGAAAATGCTTCGGGGTTTATACGCACAGAACTTGCAAAAAAACTTCACATAAGGCAATGCCCTGAACTTTCATTTATTTTCGATAAAAGCATAAAAGACGGTATAGATATGATACGCAAAATCGAAAATCTTGAAATTCCTCCCGCCTCTGAAAATGACGAAAAAAGCGGATTATAAAATTGTTAAATTAATAGTTAAATTCTTATTTTTTTAACGGGTTATATCGGGATATTTATGCAAGAAAAAAACAACTTTATAATACCCATAGCAAAACAAAGCGGTATGACGAGTTTTGCTTCTATGGGTGTGGTAAAAAAAGCCATAAATACAAAAAAAGTAGGACATACGGGAACCTTGGATAAATTTGCCGACGGTCTTTTAATCTTACTCTCCGGAAAACTTACACGTCTTGCAGATATTATATCGGACGGAACAAAAATATATGATGTTTGGTGCGAATTCGGTTTACAAACCGATAGCCTTGACCCCGAGGGGCAGGTAATTTTAAAAAAAGAACTTCCGCAATACAAAAACATTTTGGAAGTTTTACCTTCTTTTAAAGGCAGGATAATGCAAATCCCGCCGGAATTTTCTGCCCTTAAAATAGCAGGAAAAAGAGCTTCCGACCGGATAAGAAACGGAGAAAATATTCAGATAAAACCCCGACCCATTGAAATTTACGAACTCGATATTAAAACCTTAATTTCTCCCTGTGGTATATTTTTTTATCCCGAAGATTGTAAAGCCGATACAAAAATCAAAAAACTAAGAATGACCGTATCCTGTTCAAAAGGAACCTATATACGTTCTTTGGTTAGAGATATTGCAGTAAATGCAGGTTCTTGTGCTTCAGTTGCGGCTCTACGACGAACAAAAACATGCCGGTTTGATCTTGAAGATGCAGCAGGTTTCTCTCTTTTAGACGAATTTTCTAATCAGCCTTCCGATATTTGCGAAGAAAAAAAACATTATACGGATAAAATACCGGAAATAAGCGAAACCGAAATTTTACAAAAAGCTTTAATATTTACCGCTTATAATGCACAAAATTTAGGCATAAATGTACTTAATTTAAAAGAAAAATATACCGGTAATTTTTATAACGGGCAAAAAATAAATCCGACATGGTTTGAAGATTTTGATAATAGAAACCTAAAAGGAGAAACTGCCGTTTTTTACAAAGAAGAATGTATAGGACTAATTCAAGTAAATAATAATTATTTTAAATACGAAGCTGTTTTCTAAACCTTTATAAAAAAGGAGAGGAACCCCTTTTGGGGTTCCTATTATGAAAAAAAACAAAATCGGATAGGCACCGATCAGAATCGAACTGATGAATAAAGGTTTTGCAGACCTGCCCCTTACCACTTGGGTACGGTGCCGT
>CAUTTN010000098.1:0-6672 GCA_963541225.1 uncultured Treponema sp. | reverse complement strand
ATTTTCCGATACAATAAAACTCTTTTCAAAAACTTCCAATATCTATTATATATAATTTTCTTATCGTATATGCCAAAAATCCGGCTTTTGTATACATATAAATTATGAAATCAAATGATATTTACAAGAATAATTTTTCTAAAAGACGAGGAAATGATAGTAAACCCGATATGCGAGAAAGGCTTTTGGAAAAGGGACCATCAAATCTAAGCGATGCAGATTTAGTTGCCATTTTACTTAGAACAGGCTTAAAAAATAAGACTGTAAAATCATTGGCTGAAGATATTATTTGTCATATCGATACATCTAAACCGGAAAAAATGGAAGTTTTTTTACGTTCGATTAAGGGTATGGGAGATTCGAAAATTTCTACAATTTTAGCTGCGATGGAGTTGGGTCGCAGATATTATAGCAAACATAAAAAAGCCATAAATAGACCATCGGATGTTGTTCCTCTGCTTCAGCATTATGCAGTCAGAAGTCAAGAGCATTTTATATGTGTCTCGCTTAACGGTGCAAATGAAATCTTAGCTGTGCGTGTAGTTAGTATAGGGATTTTAAACAGAACTATTGTTCATCCCAGAGAAGTGTATTCCGATCCTTTAAAAGACAGAGCCGCTGCAATAATTATAGCTCATAACCATCCTTCAGGAACAGCTTCTCCGTCAGAGGAAGATATTCTTTTAACCGGACGAATTTATTCGGCAGGCAGTATTTTGGGCATTAATCTTTTGGACCATATTATTTTAACTGCCGACGGTAATTATTTTAGTTTTGTACAACATCAAATTCCATTGAATTCTTCAAGTTAGAAAATATGCCTTAATTACTATTTTGAGAAAATAATTAATTCAATATCAATAACTTGCTATTTTAATATTTTTTCGATATAGTATATTTATGAAACAGAAAATCGGATTTATATATTTAAAAACAGGAGCCGGTCATATATCCGGAGCGAAAGCTTTATCGAATAAATTAATGGATTTATATCCCGATCAAGTTGAATGCAGTTTAAAAGATGGATTTGATCAGGGGGTACCTCTTTTAAAATCTTTTTTTGAAAAAGGATATTTAGCTTCTACTAATTATTTTGAACCGGGATATGTTGCAGCTTATCAATTATTTACCTTAAAACCGATGATCGCTGCTTTAAACAAAATAATAACCCCATATATCGTTCCCAATTTGACGGAATTTTTACGGGTAAATCAAATTACTAAACTTGTTTGTTTACATCACACTCTTATTCCTATTTGTAGAGAAGCAATAAAAAGAGTAAAGCGTAATATACCGCTTGTCAGCATTGTAATGGATCCTTTTACGGTCCATCCTATATGGTTTTTTGAAAAAGATACGGAACTCATTGTGTTTTCAAAAAAGGCATTTTACGAAGGTTTAAACAATCACGATTTTCCTGCAAGCAAACTGCACAGATTTTCTTTGCTTCTTTCGGAAAAATTTGATAAAGTATATTCTAAAGAACAAATAATTTCTACAAAAGAAAAACTTGGAATCCCCAAAGATAAAAAAATCGTTTTAGTGGTAGGAGGAGGTGAAGGATTAAAAAATGCAAGAGCTATAGTTAAAGCATTTATTAAAAAGAAATATAATGCTTTTTTAATTGTTGTATGCGGAAAAAATAAACCTCTTAAACTTGGACTTGAATATTTAGTAAGATTTTTTAATTTTAAAAATATTAAAATATTCGGTTTTGTTTCGTTTATGCCAGATTTAATTAACATAGCAGATTGTGTTGTTACAAAAGGCGGTCCTGCAACGCTAATGGAAGCATTGGCTGTAGGCAAACCTGTTATCATTTCTACCTATATACGAGGTCAGGAGGTCGGAAATATGTTATATATTACGCAAAATAAACTTGGATGGTATATTCCGAAACCGGCTCATATTGTAGAAAAAATAACGGAAATATTTTCCGATGATGAATATCTTGAAGAGATACATGAGCATATAAACAAAATGAATATAAAAAACGGTCTAAATGATATTGCAAATTTTATATGGAATTTTAAATAGGGTAGCGTAGAAGTTATTGATTTTTTTTATTTGGAGAAAAAATGAAAAAAATTAAAGCAAAGAAATAAGGGAACGATAATAAAATTCCTGCCGGTATTTTTATGGAGCCCTGCATTATATTTGTCAAATATTCCGCTGTAGAAAAAAGTATTACGGCAAGGACACATAACAGAGGGTGTTTCCTTCCCAAAAAAACTGCGGCAAGGGCTGTCCAACCTCTTCCTGAACTAATACCCGGCGTATAAGCACCAAGTCTGAGCGCTAAAACACATCCGGCACATGCCGATAAAAAACCTGCGGTAGTCCATGAAAATATTTTTAAATTATTAGGATTTTTACCGTAAGCTATGAGCATCTTTTCCGATTCCCCTGCATATTTTAAACTAAAACCTGCGGGAGTAAATTTTAAAATAAAAAAAAGTAAAAAACTAAAAAACAAAGCTATAAAAAATGGAGTCAAATTATTTATGGGAACAAAAAAACTATCAGGTAAAAATTCTTCCAATGAAAGAACTCCTTTTTTTCTTAAAAAAAATTCGGAAGCCCATGGAATAAAACCGATAGCAAAAAGATTTATGGAAAGACCCGTCAAAAAAGGATTAGCCTTCATCTTAAAAGTAAAAAAAGCTGTAAAAAATAAAACTATAGGTGTAGTAATAATAGATAAAACAACTCCCAAAAAACCGGAACCTGTCAATACGGTAAATAAAATACAAAAAAAAGCAGACAAATTTATTCCGCCTTCCATAAAAACAGCAAGTACTCCGGCATATTCGGTTATAAGGGCTCCTAAAACTGCAAACAATAAAGGTGCGGAAATTTTTAAAATAACAATTATCGAATACATCATATTTTTTTTCCTTGCTTTAATTTATTTGAACCTTCTTTAAAAATCTCGGCGGAAATAAAAAAGAATATAGCTGCCTGTAAAAAGATACCCGTATCAAACCCTAACGCTCCCGACAATACGGCTGCATCCGAAGCACTTTGAACCCATGAATATAAAAAAGCTGCCGGAATTACAGCCGCAAAATTTTGCCTTGCAATTAAAGCAACGGCAATAGCCGCCCAACCCATTCCCGAAGAAAAATTTAAATGACAAACATTCCATGTTCCCGTTATTGCAAAAAAACCTGTTAATCCGTGCATACCTGAAGAAACAGCCATTCCTGCAATTGGAGGAGCTATATATGAAAAACCCGAAAAACGTGCAAACTCTTCGGCTTTTCCGGAAATATATAATCTATATCCGTATCGTGTTTTTGCAAAAAAGAAAAAAAACATTACTGCAAAAAAAATAGCAATAAAAAAAGAAATATTAAACGAAGAGGGCGGCATTAAACTGTGTAAACTAAATTTTTCATAAATAGGCGGTAAAGCTAACAGATTACCGGATATATCTCTTAAAGGTTTTGTTATAAGATAATCTATTAAAGGAATTAAACCGGCTGATATTAAAAATGAAGTCAATAAAATATCCGCATTGAATTTTAATTTTAAAAAACCTAGGAATAAACCTATCAGACCGGAAATAAAAAAAATTGAAAACATTACAAATGTAAACTGAAAGAAAGCACTGCCGCTCCAATTTTTTTGCAAAAATATTGCCGTTAAAAAACCGGCAAAGTAAATTTGACCTTCTCCGCCCAAATTAAAATATCCGCATTTAAAAGCGAATAGCGAACCCGTTGCCGCAAACAATAGAAGCCCCGCATTGTTTAACATGTTTCCTAGATTCCACCGCGAAGAAAACGGTTTTATAAAAAACTCAAAGAGAGATTCATAAGGATTTTTTGAACCTATGATAATAAAAATAATAATTACAAATACGCCTGCACAAAAAGCGGCAGCCGAATCGGTTATTCCGTTTTTTTTCAATTTTCATTTCCTAAAAAATAAACATAATCAAAAAAATTTTTATATGCTATTGTGTCGAATTCTTTTGTCATAACAATAAGTGTTTTTCCCGTTTCCGTAAAATTCCGGAATTTATTTGATAATAATTCCGTACTTAAAACATCTAATCCGTGCATAGGTTCGCACGCAATAATTATTTCAGGATTTTCTAAAAGACATCTTGCAAGTATCAGTCTTTGAAGCTGTCCTCCTGAAAGTGTTGAAACAAGCCTGTTTTTATCCGCATTTATATTTTCATCATACAATATTTTTTGTATAAACTCGGAAGATACTTTTTTATTGAATAGAAAGTCTTTAAATCTATAAGAATTCATTATTTCTTCTATTGTCAGTTTTGGATTGGAAGCCCTAAGTATTCTATCGGAAGGAATAAAACCTATTTTATGTTTTAATAAAATTGCAGGTTTTATTTTATTACAAAATAATTTTAAAGTTTTACTTTCAGTGTTTATACAAATAAAATTTTTATAATTTGTATGCTGTAATAACGGGCTTGAAAAAAAACTCATACCTGAAAGTATTTCCTCAATATGTTCGATTCCGCTGTTTAAAAAACCTGCAACTCCGGTAATGTATCCCTTTTTTGCCGATACATTAAAATTCTTTTTTTGCGAATTAACTGTTACGGTAATATTAAATTCAAAACCTATTTGACTGTCTTGATTTTTTAAATGCTTTATTTGTGTAGAGGGTTTAATATTTCGTTGCTCTGCGGAGAAGTTGTTGTTTTTTTTCGATATAAGTTTACCGAAAATAATATCTTTTAAAAAAAATTCCGTATCTTCTTTTTTTCTTAATTCATGAGTTACAAAAGTATTTTCCAACTTACCTTTTTTTAAAATAGAAATTTTGTCCGTATATAAAAGTGCATCTTTAAATTTGTGGGTTATTAAAATAACTCCTATCGAATTTTCTAAAGCTGTTTTTTGTAAAGTTTTAAAAAAATGTTCGCGGTTTTTACCCGTAAAAACTGAAGCAGGTTCATCTAAAATTAAAAAATTTACTTTTCTGCATAGTACGGAAAACAAAGCCGTATAAAATTTTTTGTCGGGAGTAAGATTTTTAATTTTTTCATTTAAATCTAATTCCGTTCTCCATTTTTTTTTTAATGCTTCAAGTTTTAGCTTTGTATTTTTTATTCCGGTAAAAAAATTGCCTTTATCCGATTTAAAATATTTGAACCCGATCATTATATTTTCTATTACTTTTGCATTATAAGCTAAAAGAGGTTCTTGATGAACTATTCCGATTCCGTTTTTTAAAGCATCATGCGGCGAATTAAAAGTAAAAGGGGCTCCGTTAATTTTCAATTCACCGCAGTCAGGTGTTACAAGTCCCGAAAATATATTTACAAGAGTTGATTTGCCCGCTCCGTTTTCACCCAATATGGCATGAATTTCGGACGTAAGAAAATTTATACTTACACCGGACAAGGCTTCGGTTATAAAAACTTCTCCTGTAGACCTATTTTCCGTTTTGTAAGTCTTGGAAATATTTTTTAACTCTGCACAAATTTGTGTTTTCAAAATAAGCCTTGCCGTAGTGTTTTAAGTGTTTGCTATTACTCTTTTACAGAAAGATTTAAGGTTCCGTCTTTTATTGATTTTAACATGGACTCCTGTTTTTTGCGTATATCATCCGGAACAGTTTCCGTAAATATCGGGTCATCAAAAATGAAATTAACATATCCGTCTTTTATACCCAAAGTACCGGCTGTACCGCCTTCAAATTTTCCATTTATAAAGTTTAAAACTTGTTCATAAGCAAGGTTATCTTGTTTCATTTCGGAACTGGAAACGACATATCCTTTAGCCTTTGAGTAACCATTACTGTCAAACCATGATATATAAAAGCCTAATTCTTGAGCAGAAGCAAGAACTCCCTGATTTGCACCGCCGCAGATAGGCATAATTACATCTACACCGTTTTTATACATAGCGGCTGCGAGTTCAGAACCTTTTGCTGCGTCATACCAGTTTCCGACAATTCTAAAATCAACCGTAAAATCGGAATCTACAGCCTTTGCTCCTTCAATAAAAGACGGTAAAATTACATTTAACATTGCAGGATATTCTTGCCCCGCAATTAGTCCGAGTTTTTTTTCGGCATTGGCATACTTCATTTTGCTTGTGCTTACAAGTGCGGAAATATAACCTGCAATATAAGCCTGTTCCCTCTGGTTATAGCGGTAAGAGGCAATCATATTATTACCCTTTGTATAAGCATCCAAAATTAAAAATTTCTGCTTGGGAAATTGCTTTGAAATAGGATCGATAATTTGGGGCATAGCAGGATTTGAAGATATAATCAAATCATATTTTTCTTCTACTGCGAGTGAAGTAAGTTTTGTACTCCATTCTGCCTGATTAGTTCCTGCTTCCAAAATTTTTAAGTCTACACTTTTACCTTGTATAGAGGCTTCTTTTACCGCACGCTCCGCACCTGAGGCAAGCATTTCATAAACAGGACTTTGTGCTCTTACACCCGGCAAAAATACTGCAATACCTATAGGTTTGTCTTCAGCTTTTTTTTCGGTTTTAGCACACGAAAACATGCCGATAACGGCAAAAAGGATAAATACCTTACATAGATTTTTTTGTTTCATAAAAATCACCTTAATTTAAGAATTTTTTTGTAGAACTATTAACGAATAACTCCTAAAAATCTACAGGATTTTCAGAAGTTTAATCCGGTTTAGATATTTCGGAAAGAGACAAA
>CAUTTN010000097.1:0-6672 GCA_963541225.1 uncultured Treponema sp. | reverse complement strand
TTGGAGGAATAAACGGTATTTTGTAAAATCCCGTTTTAGGTATGTTATGAGATGTCCGCATTGCGGAAGTATAGATGACAAAGTTATAGAATCGCGTCCGCTTGCTCAAGGGGAAAGTATACGGCGTAGGAGAGAATGTATAAGCTGCGGTTACCGTTTTACCAGTTATGAGCATATAGAAGAAAAACCGTTTATGGTTATAAAACGAGATAAAAGACGTCAGCCGTTTGACAGAAAAAAGATTGAAAAAGGAATAGAAAGAGCCTTAGAAAAAAGACCTGTTTCCGTAAACACTATCGAAAATATTATAAACGAGGTTGAAGATGAGGCTGCCATATTTTCCGGTACAAACAGAGAAATAGAAAGTGCAGTATTGGGAGAAATGGTTTTAAAAAAATTATACTTTACCGATAAAATAGCTTATATACGGTTTGCATCGGTTTATAAGCAGTTTAGTACACCGGAAGAATTTATAACGGAAATAAAAAAAGCCGACACAAAGTATAAAGATTCTGACTGAGCAAATTCTTATTAATTAACGGTTTTGCTTTTTGGTAAAGCAAAACCATAATGATTATGTCTAAAACTTAAGTTGAATTTTAAATGTTTTTTAAAGTTGAAAATGCTCCCGTATATATTTCCGCATTTTTTCTTTATTGCGGTAATCTTCTTCTTTTTCTTCCGAATAAAAACAAAACGGGTGAAGTCCGTCTAAAATACTGTCCAATTCGGAAAAGCTGAAAGGTTTATTATCTTTAAGTTTCATAATTTTTTCGTAAGAGGTTTTTTCCAAACATTCATTTTTAGACCAAAGAGGCTCGTTTAATCTTTCGCCTTTTCTAAGTCCGATTATCTGTATTTTTATATCTTTTTCGGGTTCGAAACCCATGTACCGTATCAACTGCTTTGCAGTTTCATAAATGTTTACGGGGTCGCCCATATCGAGAAGATAGGATTCACCCGATTTACCTACGCCTCCTGTCTGCAAGACAAGAGAACAGGCTTCGGGAATAGTCATAAAAAAACGCTTCATATTTTTATCGGTAACGGTTACGGGACCGCCGTTTTTTATTTGCTCTACAAAAAGAGGAAAAATCGAACCTCTGGAACCCAAAACATTGCCGAATCTTACAAACATATAAGCGGAAGTTTTATCCGCTTTTGAAGCTGCCTGTAAAACCATTTTTTCGTTTAGCATTTTGGAAAAACCGTATAAGCAAACAGGTTCTACGGCTTTATCTGTTGATATAAGCACAAATCTTTTAACTTTATATTCCAAACAGGCATCCAAAAGATTTTTTGTCCCAAAAACATTATTTTCTATTACGGCGACAGGATTTTCTTCGGAAAGAGGAACATGCTTATAGGCTGCCGTATGAAAAACGGCATCGCACTTTAAATTCTTTATTATATAGAACATATAATCTCTGTCTTTTAACTCTCCAATAACGGGAACAATAATCGCTTTTTCTCCGACACCGCCTTCCTGTAATAGTTTTAATTCCTTGTGTATCTGATAAATGGAATTTTCGCCGTGTCCAAAAAGATAAAGCCTTTCAGCTCCACCGGATAAAAGCTGACGGGCAAGCTCACTGCCGATTGAGCCTCCCGCACCGGTTATTAAAACCCTTTTTCCGTGTAAGTAGGCAAGACTTTGCTTAAGACTTATTTTAACCGGAGTACGGGTTAAAAGGTCTTGCGGGTCGATTTCTCTGGTTTGTACAAGGTGTGCAGAGCCGTCTATGATTTGCGAAATAGCCGGTAAAAGTTTTATTGTAGTAAAACCTGCCGTTTTTAAGATTTCATAGATTTCCCGCAGGCGTTCAGAACTTATACTGGGAATTGTAATAAGAGCTTCCGCATTGGAGTCAATCCGTATCAGGTGGGCAATGTCTTCAATGGGTCCCAGAACGGGAATATTATTTATTTTTGTCCCTATTTTTTTTACGTCATCATCTAAAAAGGCTGCAACTTTTCCGAAAATGTCTTTGGAAGATATTTCGTTTGCAATAGCCGTTCCGGCAAAGCCCGCACCTATTATATAAATAACGGCATTTTGTTTAACTTTCAATTTTACCATTTTTTACCTCTTTATTTTTTGTAATAGACGAAATTGTTTCAAATCCCAAATCTATCGAAAACGAATTGCTAAACATATCCAGTTTTATTTTTGCCCTGCCTTTGCGTTTGTCAACCTTTATAATCTTGCCTTCCAGCCCCATTAAGGGACCTTCCAAAATTTGAATTCTATCGTTTTCGTCAAACATAGCTTTTGAAATTTTAGCAACACATCCAAAACCCATAAAATGGGATAAAATATCCAAATCTCTGCCGCTAAGAGCTTGCGGTTCCATGTTATTGGGCAAAAATCTAAAAAAACCCTTTAGTTTTTTCACTTTTTGAAATATTACTTGATCATGTTTTTCCATTTCTATAAATACATAACCCGGAAAAATCGGCATAAGTTTTTCGGAAACAACACCGGCTTTGCGTATTTTAAGTACCCTTTGGGGGAAAATTACCGAATAGTTATAGTCGTTTGTATCGGCAATTTTTTTCTTACCGGCATTTTGTTTAAATGCCGTTTCATTTCCGGCACGAACCTGCACAACATAATAGTCCATTTATTAAATATATCATATTTTTTATATATTTTCAAATCCCGATATAGGAGTTGTCAGAATAGAACCGGGACTAATATATCGTAAAAAAATTTTAAGCTCGGTTATTCGCTTTTATTTCTGTTGATTATGATTTTTGTTATACCGTCTATAACAGGCAGAGCTTTGTAAGGTTGGTTTTTCTTTAACACGCTCGCATCTATTGCAAATTGATATTAACTGTTCGTCGGCTTTTTTGAAAATATACGGGAATCTGCTTTATCCATTTTCAAAAAGGCTTATAAAAACTTTTGCCACAGACAGGAGCATATCCGGTAGAAGTCAAAGATAAAAACTGTACAAGGGGAGCCATTCTTGAGTCGTATCGTCCGTGATGGTTGGTTCGTCAAAACTTTTCCTCATTTTATTAACTTCCCTTGCAAGGTAATTATAACATTAACCTGAGTATTTTATAATGATCTGTTTCGGATATTCTTGCCACCCTTTAAAACGAATTTTGTCAAAATAATTTTGCAGCGGCTGTATAATTTATACGACTTGCAAAGTTTAATTTTATTAATTATAATGATGGATATATTAAGGAATATTTTTATATGAAAAATACAAAAATAAATAATGACAAAACAGATTCAAATAAAAAAAATCTTTAAAAATAAAAATTGCAATAATGGCAGTTAGTTTAGCCTCAATTCCGGCAATTGTTGTAGGTTTAACAAATTATTTTATTGCTTTACAACAAAGCCGTACTTCCTACGATAAGCAAGTAATGGAGTTAATTTCAGGCACCGACATATATATCGAAAGTTTAATAGGTCATTTAAAAGAACTTAATACGGCATTTTCAAATACCGAGCTTATAAAAAACATTGACGGAAATATTACTTCTTACATTAATTTAGAAGCAAATACCGAAAAAGGCAAAGTAAAAATGGATCCTTCGGTATTCGGTATAAACGAAAAGGCTTTATATGATTTTATAAAATCATTTGTAGACGCTTTGCCGCCCATAATTTATATTACTCTTGCTACCGAAAGTGACGGAGGCATACTTATGTGTCCTACAAGCGACAGATTGCCCGGATACGATGCTCGTACAAGAGGTTGGTATAAAAACTGTACGGCAGGGGCTTCCAATCAAATCTTATCGGATTTATATATTTCTTCAACAAATGAAGTTTCTATAGAAATCACAAACAAAATTATAAAAGACGGTTCCATAAAAGGTGTTGTATCCACTTCCGTAGACCTTTCCTATATTCAGAAGATAATCCAAGGAAAAGATATTGGCAAAACAGGTTATATTTTAATTGCCGATAAAAAAGGGGTTATAATCGGACACAGTAAGCAAAAAGAGCTGATAGGCAAAAGTATTAATGATTTGGAAGAAGGTTATACAAATATTTTAAACCTGCAAACCAATCAATTTGTCAAACACAATATCGGTAAAGATACTTACTACAGCAAAGTACTATCTTCAAACGACAAGGAACTTGGTTGGACATATATTTATACAATTAATTCATCGGAATATAAAGCCGCAGAAATAAAGATATTACAAAATCTTTTAATAATACTTATTTGTGTTTTGGCTATTTCCATTCCTCTGGCTTACTTCATCTCGAATAGAATTATAAAAATGTTAAATAAAATAGCGGGATTTTTATATGAAGTAGGCGAAAATAATCTTACAGTTTTAATTCCTGCATTAGCTTCAGGCGAAATCGGAGAAATAATAAGCATCCTTAACGAAACGATTAAAAAACTGGGTGATTCCATAAAAACCGTTGCGGTCAATACCGAAGATATGAATAAAGTCGGGCATAACTTTGCTGCAACTGTAGCACAAACTGCAAGTGCAGTGCATGAAATAACGGCAAATATAAAAGGAATAAAACAGCAAGCACTCGTTCAAAGTACCGGTGTAGAAAGTACATCTTCTGCAGTAGAGCAAATTATAAAAAGCATTAAAAACTTAAACAAAGGCATTGAAATTCAAACCTTAAGCGTTTCTCAATCATCTTCTGCCATAGAAGAAATGACGGCTAATATTTCTTCCATAACACATACTTTGGAAAAAACAGACGGTATAATAAGAGACCTTGTAAACGCTACAGGTGACGGTAAAAATACGCTTGTTACCTCAAACAATGTAACCCAAAAAATTGCAGAAGAATCGGGAAGCCTGTTGGAAGCTTCTGCCGTTATTCAGCATATCGCAAGTCAAACAAATCTTTTGGCAATGAATGCGGCTATAGAAGCGGCTCATGCAGGAGAAACAGGAAAAGGCTTTGCCGTTGTAGCTGACGAAATAAGAAAATTGGCAGAAGAATCCAGTCTTCAAGGCAAGACAATAACTGCAACCTTAAAAGATTTTACTCGTCAAATAGAAATATTATCCGCCTCTGCAAACATCGTAGAAGAAAAATTTAATGCTATTTTTAATTTGGCAGAAGAAGTAAAATCGATGAGTACAACTTTAACTTTTGCAATGAAAGAACAATCCAAAGGAAGTATGGAAGTTTTGGATGCCATGAAAAACATCAATTCCGTAACGGAAGAAGTAAGTAATAATGCTCATGCTATGCTGACAGACGGTGAAAATGCATCCGACGAAATCGGCAAACTCGGCAACCTTACAAGTATAATTACTCAAAGTATGAACGAAATGGCGACAGGAGCGGAACAAATAAATAACACGGTACAGGAAGTAAATCAAATAATGCAAAACAATAAAATAAGTATAGAAAAACTTGCAGAAGAAGTTAAAAAATTTAAGGTGTAAAAAAACAGGCTGTCATTAACAAGGTATTTTTTTAAAATTATTGCAAATATTTTTTTGTTGTTTAAAACAAATCGGAGGAGGTAAGCCGATACCGTAATTAAAATATCACGGATTCTAAAGTTGACCTTCCTGCCAAAAGCATAATAAGCCTATCCAAACCCATTGCGGTACCGGAACAAAGAGGCATACGGCTGCATATTTCTCCAAAATTTTTTACGGATTTATGCGGAACAAGAGCAGTTTCCTTTTTTATTTTATCTTCACTTTCAAAATATTTATTTATCTTATCTTGTTCTCCGGCTTCGGTATAACAGTTTGCAAGCTCGACACCGTTTGCATAAATTTCCCACCTTTCCACAGTGTTCCATAATTTCATTTTTCCGTCTTTTAAAACGGGCGTACGATTTTCTTTTGCAAGACAAGGAACAAATGCAGGATAATCCAAAAGAGCCGTTATTTCATTTTTAGGTAACGCGGGTTCTATGGCATGTACCAAAATAAGCTCATATAAATCGTCGTTTGCCCATGTTAAATATTTACCGGCTTCTCCCAACCCTAACTTTTCAGCTTGTATAGCAAGTTCGGTAGAAGAATGGTTTTGAGCAAGAGAAAAACCTGCATATTTTATAAAAGCTTCATCCATAGTCATACACGCAATTTTTTTTTCAAATAAATTTAAAGCCTCCGAAGAAAAAACCGGATAATCTTTTACTTTCTGCACAATAAATGAAAATAAATTCTCGGTAATTTTTATAGAATGTTTATAATCCGCATTTACGGTATAATATTCAAGCATGGTAAATTCCGGATTATGAATATGACCTTTCGATTCGGCATTCCTATAACACTTTGATACCTGAAATACCGAACGGTGAGTTTGTGCTATTATCGGTTTTATAAAAACTTCAGGCGAAGGAACCAAAAAAAACGTAGAACTTTTTTTATCGCCGCTTTTTTCAACATCAAAAGGAGAAATATATTCCGTAGAAAAAACTTCAAGACAAGACTCCGGTATAAGGGCTTCAGCCAAAGCCGGAGTGTCTACTTCCAGATATTTATTTTCGATAAAAAATGACCGCACAGCCTGAATACATGCAGCCCTAAATTCCATCATTTCTATGTCCATAACTAAAATACTTTAACAAAAAAAACACAAAAAAACAAGTTTAATTAGAAAATGAAAAACAACGCTATATTAAATACTCCGCTATCAATGTTTAAAACATCTTTGATACTAGAGTTTTCTTTCGGAAAACATCGTTATGCGGT
>CAUTTN010000096.1:0-6830 GCA_963541225.1 uncultured Treponema sp. | reverse complement strand
AAAAGAATAAGACCAATATTGAAAACCTGGCTGCGGAAGTCGGCAAGTTTAAGGTCTGATTAAAAGGTAAAGATTTTTAAAACGTTTTTAAATTAGGCCGCCGGCTCGGTCTTTTGTTATAGGGTATCTAAAAACCTTATAAACAAAAGACCGGCCCCAAGCCCTTTATTTTATTGACTTACGGATGTGCGTCAACCCATTCTTTCCATTGGGCTTCGCCGAGGTCTAGGGTGGTAAGACCATCAATATAGATATTTTCAGGCTTGCCTAACGCATAATTGAACATATACGTTCTATTCTTTTCAGCTTCCTCATATATATTGCCTTTGTATCTAACGCCGAATGGATAGAGGACAGCTTCTGTTAAGTTCGATTCTGCAATATAGAGGCAGATAATATTATTATCTTCGTCATAGGCTGCACCCCAACACGTTACGGCATGTTGGTATGCTTTGTTACCTTTAGAACCCTGCCAAAAAATTCCTATTGCCCGTTTGTTATCAAGGGCTTTGTTCATAAGCTGTTCAAATTCAGCTTTTGTTTCACATCGCTCAATAGTAATAGGGCTTGTATCATGCGTGAAAACATCATTGAATAGCCCGGGATAGATAGAACCTAAGTTTTTTTGAGCATCTCTTTTATACAGGTACCACGTCAGTCCATCTTCTATGTAACCGCCTCGGGAATTGTTATGGGTATATGCCCTAAAGATATTGGCTATGTTACTTTTTTTGTTTTCTTCTACGTCCGCTAGACCTCTCTCATACTTATGATCATATAAAGGCAGTTTCCACGCTTCAATGGACGCTTTTTGTTTATACTGATCAATATAGTCTTTATTTTGTTCAAACCACCAGTGCAGCATATTGGAAGCAGTTTTAGCCCAGCATTGGCTAATATCTTTTCCTTGTCTCTCTTCACCATATATACCTTTTATCACGAAATAATCACTTGGAAATTGCCCTTGTACATACAACTTGTCTAATTTTCGCACATTGTAAAATTTCGTATTGGCAGTCTCTTTCCATTTAAATACGAATGACTGAGGGTATGTATCCCCTGTAGGTATGCCGTCAATGTTTATTCCTACTTTTTCTTTTTCATTTTCAGCGGGGCTGCCTATTCCGTCGACCCATTTGTAATGCACAACGGGATTCTCATTCTTTTTTTGAATAATGTTTACGGTCAAATCCGCTTTTCCGTCAGCGTCTTTAATATATTTACCTGTTTTTTTGTCTTTGAATTTAATATACGCACGCCTGTCCCATACGGTTTTGTTTTTGAGACAGGTAAATGAAATTACGTCCTTATTGGGATCGGTTCGTGAACTGATTGTCGGCGAACCCGAAATCCACGGCAAGGTACTCGACGTAAAGCACGGTTCATAATCCAACTTGCCGTCTATCGTTTGCAGCTCGAATGTATATGTACCGGCAGCGCTTTCGACCATAACAGCTTGTTTTGATTCGTATTTGATCTGCGGCTTCTTTTTGACTGTGAACGTAACCGTCTTTGTAATTGCAGGATTGCCTTGCGACCTCACGGTTATGGTAACAGTTCCCTCTGATTGGGCAGTTACCGTACCGTCGGAAGCAACATCTGCTTTATCATTGTCTGCGGTGTAGGTAAGCTCTTTATTCGTTGCGTCATCAGGCTGCACTTTTGCCATGATTCTATAGCTTTCACCAATAATCAAAGATCCAGGTACAGGGTTCTCAAACACAATGTTTGTAACATGAATCGGTTCCGGCGTAACGCGAACATTGATCGTTTTTTGTACGCCGTTTGCCGCCGTTATTTTGATGACCGCATTCCCGACTTTGTTTGCCGTAATCGTACCCTTATTGTCTAGGGTTGCGATGGTTCCTTGTTCTGAAGAATATGCTAGTGTTTTATTTGTCGCATTTTCAGGTATGATTTTCACGGTTATGTTTTTTATCATGCCTTTTACAATAGAAATTTCTCCAGAAATTTCGCCTTCATTATGCAGCGAGATAATAATGTCCTCAACAGGGATTTCCGGTGAAAGGTTATTTTTACAAGATAGCAGCAAAAAAAACGCTGCAACGGCTGCAAAGCCGATTAATTTGTGTTTTTTTATCATAAAATAATCTCCAATAAACCTAAAAGATACATTATTTTACATATTTAGTCAATAGGCTGGGAGAGAGATATTATTGAATTTAGAATACCGGATCTTTAAAACTTTTATTTATTTTAGGCATTTGTATTTTCTTGATAATAGTTACGAAAGAAGCACCCTAATCTCTTCCCCACGGTAGTACTGTGCTTGGGCGTTCCACAGTTCGTAATACTTTCCGGCTTTGTTTTGGACGAGCTCATCGTGGGAACCGGTTTGGACAATCTCGCCATGATCGAAGACGAGTATTGTATCACAAAAACGGCAGGAAGATAATCGATGCGAAATATAAATTGCGGTTTTTGACCCGACAATTTTATCGAAGCCTGAATAGATTTCGCTTTCTGAAATCGGGTCTAAGGCAGCGGTGGGTTCGTCTAAAATTATAAAGGGAGCGTCTTTGTAAATTGCTCTTGCCATTGCAATTTTTTGCGCTTCACCTCCGGAGATTTCCATACCGCCGTCTTCATAGTCATTATAAAGATACGAGTCTAAATCTTCCGGCATTTTTTCTAACGATTGCACAAAGTTTGCTGCATTTAACGCACGAAGCGCTTTTTCTTTATCGTAAGTCAATACCGATGCAACATTTTGTCCCAACTTAAACGAGAAAAGTGAAAAGTCTTGAAAAACGACGGCGAGTAAATTAAGGTATTCGTCATAATCGAATTGTTTAATAGTAACTCCATTTAGAAGAATTTCTCCCTCGCTCGGATCGTACAAGCGAACTAAAAGTTTTATAAAAGTAGTTTTTCCGCTTCCGTTCATTCCGACAACAGCAAGCCGCTCTCCGGCTTTTAATTTTAAGTTTATATTTTTAAGAACGCACTTTTCCGTACCGGGATAGCGAAAACTAACATTGCGGAATTCAAACTCGTATTGATTGCCGTCGCGTTTTTCTATCGGCTGTGTACCGCTATACTTTGTTTCACTTAAGTTTATAAAGCCCAAACACAAATCAAAAAAATCGCAGTTATTCGTGATGTCATTAAAAACCGTTGTCAAACCTGAAATCGCAAAAACAAATTGAGTAACCGCTCCGGCATACTGAACAATATCTCCCACAGATATTACTTCATAGTAAGCCTTTAATCCGACAAATAAATACACCACAAGCAAACCAATAATATTAAAAAAAGATAAAGAAAGCTTTACCGGTAAACGCAAAATACGAAACGTACGGTTAACCATTTTGTCAAATTCATTTTGTGTTTCAAAATATCCTTTGTAAAGTTCCGAATTATAAAGACGAATATCCTTTCCCATTTTATAATCTAAAAGGCTGTCAACGGCATAAGAATAGGGGCGCTCTTTTTCAAACACATCGCTTTTTTCAAATTTATCCATACGGCGTAACGAAACGGAATTTATGCGAATTTGTAAAAAGCAAATAAACAAAACCAAAAGTGTAAAGATTATATTTTGTGCAAAAAGAGGTAAACCGAAAATCGGAGCATAAGTTTTGTACATCGGAATCGCAAGGATAATTCCGGAGATAAACAAAAAAGTATTTTGCACAAGTTCCATACAGTTCACAAGTTGCTTCCATAGTCCGAAGCCTCCGTTATAATCCATGTTGTACATTTTATCCAGCTCGATGTGTAAGCTCGGATCTTCCAAAAATTCATAATCGATAGTCGTATTTTTTCGACCGAATTCCATATCCCGCTTTTCCGTCATCAGCTCCATTCTAAAATAAGCGTGGTGTCCTAAAAACTTTTCCGTTAAGTCAAGCAAAAGATTTAAGACAACAGTAGCCAAGGCAAGAATAAAAACTTCTTTAAAAGTTTTTTGAGCTGAGATAGCATTTATGATAAGTTTCAAAGCATAGATATTTACAAAGGGTTTTGCTCCCACCATCAAACCGATAAGAGTATAATATGTCACAAGCCCCTTGTCCAGTTTGTGTAAAAACTTAATCGATTCGATAAAAGTTTTTATAACTTTTTTTAAGCTACGAGATTCTTTTTCAAGTTCCATAGTAGTTTCCTTAATTATAATATTGTGATTGGACATCAAACATTTGTTTATATTGCCCGCCGAGTTTCATCAGTTCTTCGTGAGAACCTTCTTCGATTATTTTGCCGTCGTGGAGTAAAATAATTCTGTCACAAAATCGCGTGGAAGCTAATCTATGAGAAATGAAAATCGAAGTTTTGTTTTTTGTCATTTCATTATAATGCTCATAAATTTCGCTTTCGGCGATTGGGTCAAGGGCGGCTGTCGGTTCATCTAAAATTAAAACCGGAGCGTCCTTGTATAAAACCCGAGCAAGCATTAACCGTTGCTGCTGCCCGCCCGATAAATCTACGGCTTCGGTTCGTGTGCTTTTTACCAAGTAAGTATCTTCTTTATTCGGTAATTCTAAAAGTGTTTTTTGAAAACCGGAGTCGTTCACTGCTTTTTCAAAAAGTCTTTTGTTGCATTCGACTTGAGAACAGCAAATAATATTTTTTACTGTTTCCGGCGGGATAAAAATATCTTGAAACACAGCACCGTACATTTTTTTCAAAGCTTCTTCGCTAAAGTCTCGAATGTCTACACCACCGATAAAAATTTCCCCCGATGTCGGATGAAAAAAATTCATAATTAAATTTATGAGTGTAGTTTTCCCCGCACCGTTTACTCCCACAATTGCAAGTTTTTCGTTAGCTTTAATATGTAAGTTTATATTTTGTAAAGTGTCTTCCTCAGCTCCCTCATACCGATAACAAACATTTTTTAACTCGATGTCAAATTTTTCCGGTAAAGCATTTCGTTCCCCAAAAGGATATTCTTCGGCAATTGATAAATACTCCCGGTAATAATCTATATCCAGCGAACCTTCACGTAAATCAGTGATTTGTTCAGAGATAGACATCAACCATTCGGAAAAACTTGTGATTATCGGAAAAAGAAAAACGAATTCCGCAATTGGAATTTTTCCCGTTAAAGCAAGTCGTATCAAATAAAAATATGCAAGTCCATCTCGTAAAAAAACAAAGAGTGCTGCAATTAAGTTTCCTAAAAACCGTGCATTTGCCAGCTTCGTATGTAACTGATGACGAGCTTCATTATAAGTTTTATAACTTTCAAAAAATAAACTGCCTAACTTGTACAAACGAATATCTTTGGCGTATTTACAATTTTTGCTTTTGCCTGAAAGATATTCCAGTTTGCGGTTCAAATCCTGAGAAGCATCGACAATTTTTTCCGTATAGTCAACAAGAAAAATTCCATATAAACAATTTATCGCAAAGGACATAAAAATTATTACAAGTAAGAATGGTTGTATTTGCAAGATAAATGGAACAAAGCTTATCATACCAAAAATTGAAACAAGCAAATTGGAAAAAATTCGCCCCGCCTGAGCAGTGATAGCCATAGAACCCATGACGGCATCTGCAGCCGTATCCATTTTTTCCAGCGTTGATTTTTTTGCAAACTTTTCATAGTCCATTTTTGCTGAAGTGATTATTCGCTTTAACCGATAGAGATGTCGCATTTCTTGACCCTCGTGTTCCATAAAATAGTTCATAAGATCAAGAAGCATTTTTGCAATGGCAAGTCCCGCTCCCACCAATAGAACTTTTTGCAAGTAGGTAGCTATCGGCAGTTTTTGCGTCAAACCATCGATTACCACCTTAGGCAAAAAAGCTTGCAAAAACGGCATCAAAATCGTAGCCGGCACCAGCAAAAAAATCAGTAAAAATTGCAGCTTGCTCTCTTTCCAAATATTCCCAAACAAATATAATGAGTTATTTATAACTCCGTGTTTTTTCATTCACATCTCCTATGATGATATTCATATCTGCATTATACTGAAAAAAAATATTTTGCATAGATTGTATCATAGTTATTAACTTATCACATAGAATGAGAATTCTGAAATAGTATATTAAATTTGATAAGTCTATAATTTACAAACACTTATAGAATTTCAGACTATATCGTTACCTAAGCAAAAAAATAAAGTAAAACCAATAGAAACGGTTTTATTCAACTATTGAATAGCTATTAAATACTTATTTTTAAGTGATTTTCCGGTAGTTGCATACCGTCTTTTAACTTATCATTTTAATCCAAAAGAACCGTATCGTCCGCTCTATAAAGCGAAGCAAAAAGCGATATTCTTTTTTAAAGCGGCTTTTTAGAGATGCTCTTAAAGGTATGGATAGCTTACAACTTGCTGCTGCTATAGTTTATGATTGTGATTTATTTTTGACCAATGATCGGCAGTTATCTCAGTTTAAAGAAATAAACTGCCGAGTATTGGAGTAAATTTTATAGGCACCTTATTGAATTTCCGGAGTGATGTTTCCCATGCCAATGACCGAAATATCCTTTGGAATTTCGGGGACGGATAAGACCGGAACCATGGGCATTTCGTATTCAAGAAGCCGCTTTATCAAAAGTCTGCCTTCTTCGGGAACGAGGATAACCGCGATGCCTACAAATTGTGCATTAAAGTTGTTGTATGCGTTTTGAACGGCTCTAAGCCATGCTTTTTTCGATTCAGTGTCTATTGCAGGTTGAGGCCCGGTCAGGGTATCTATGCGGCTTGCCAAAACTGTTTGGAAAAAGGCTGAGTCTACCATAAAAGCCCTCAAGGACTTGTCTTCTCCCAGATATTGCTGAACAATTTGTCTGCCTAACCTTTGTCTGACTTTTTCGGCTATTATATACATGTCTCCGGTTATGCGCCTATAGT
>CAUTTN010000095.1:0-6928 GCA_963541225.1 uncultured Treponema sp. | reverse complement strand
ATTTACCCTATTGACAAATATCGAATATAGTTCAAAATAGTATATATGAATAAAAAAATTACTTGGATAAATACCATCATTTTTTCTGTCATATTATTAACGGCAGTGTTCTTTATACCTCAGGTCGCTCCCGCTTCTCCTAAAAACGACAATGAAACGGATGTTGATAGTGTAAATTTAAAATTTCTGGAAGCCGTTTATAAACTTGTTAAAGAAAGTTATGTAGACGAAGTAGATTCGGAGGCACTTTATAAAGGTGCAATGGAAGGAATGTTGAATTCTTTAAAAGATCCTTACACTTCTTACATCTACAAAGATACACAAATAGGTCATGATTTGGAAGACACTACAAATGGGGCTTTTTACGGTATAGGTGTTACAATTACAAAACCGGCTGTTTCCACACCGGAACGTCCCGCATACGTAGAAATTGCAAGCCCTATTGAAGGCACTCCCGGCTGGAAAGCAGGACTTCAATCGGGGGACTTTATTACGGAAATAGACGGTACTCCTACAGAAGATATTACACAAGAAGAAGTGCTAAACAAACTGAGAGGAAAAGAAGGAACCGACGTAACCATAAAAATTCTCCGCGGAAAAAATTTGGAATTCTTTCTTACAATCACAAGAACAAGAATAGAAATACCTACAGTAAAATATACCAAAATCGGCAAAGACATTGCGTACGTAAGGCTGATCGAATTTAATCCCAACTCTGCAAAAAGAGTAATTGAAGCTATAGAAAATCTGCAAAATGAAGGATGCACAAAACTGGTTTTTGATTTAAGAAATAATCCGGGCGGTTTAATTACAAGTTCGATCGATGTTTCCAGTATATTTTTAGAATCGGGAACAGTCGTTTCTACAAAAGGCAGAGCTTTTGGAACAAACCATTCTTACAGTGCAAAAAAATACAGTCCTAAAATATCAAAAGATATCCCCGTTATAGTGCTTATAAATTCCGGCTCGGCAAGTGCTTCGGAAATAGTTGCCGGTGCATTAAAAGACCATAAAAGGGCTTATCTTGTAGGTACGAAATCCTACGGAAAAGGTTTGGTTCAAAACATAATAGAACTTACAGACAAAGAATCGGTAAAAATAACGATAGCCAGATATTATTCGCCCAGCGGAGCAAATATAGATAAACTCGGAATATTGCCCGATTTGGAAGTAAAAAGAACCGAATTTACTCCGGAAGAAGAAAAAAAAGCCGTAGAACTTTTAAAGACTTCCGAAATTCCGACTTTCACAAGAAGCAAAAAAAATATCTCCAAATTTGAAATGGAAAATTTTGCAGAACAACTTGAAAAAAAATACAATATAAGAAAAAAACTTATACTAAGATTAATAAAAATAGAATATAACCGTTCGCACGAAGCACCTGTAATAGATTACGAAGACGATGAGCAGCTTCAAAAAGCGGTAGAAATCTTAAATACTCAAGATGTAAATGCTTTAAGTGCAAAAACAAAAACGTTATTCGAAATGCAAGAAGAGCAAAAAGCTAAAGATACTGCCGGCAAAAAATAATGAAGCAGCTCATTGTTTTTGAAAAACCGGATATTGACGGAATAATACGGCTAAAAGATAAAGACTATAATTATCTTGCAGCCGTAAGAAGAGTAAAAGAAGGGCAGCATATAAAAATATGTATGGAAGGAAATATTTTTTCGACTGCCTTAATTTTAAAAATAAATTCCGAAAAAAAATATATCGATATAAAAGTTTTAAAAGCTGAGTTTACAGATACAAATATTGACAGTCCTTGCATAATTTTAATGCAATGGGTGTTAAAAGGTCAACACATGGATTTAGTCGTCAGACAGACATCGGAAGCAGGAGTCAAAGCTATATTTCCTGTTTTAGGAGAATTTTCGATTATAAAAACGGAAAATACAAACCAAACCGAAAGAAGAACCCGTATCATACGGGAAGCCAGACAGCAATCGGGGTCATTAACAGAAACGGAAATTTTTCCTGCAGCAAAACTTGATGAAACCTTAGATAATGTTTTACAATATACGCAGGATACAAATGCCGTTTTTCTTATGTTGACGGAAAAAGTTGAAAAAAGATTTAAAAGTATTTTTGATCATCTTAAAGAAAAACCTAAAACCGTTATTATGGCAGTAGGAGCCGAAGGCGGTATCAGTCCGAAAGAAGAAGAATTTTTAAAGAATAATAATTTTAAACCCGTGCATTTTAACACAAATGTTTTACGGGCGGAAACGGCAGCTATTTATTCCATAGCTTCCGTTCAAACACTTTTAACGGAAGGTAGTCAATGGCAGTCAAATGTATAGATTTTTTAAATGTTCCTATCGATATTTTACCCGAAGAAGACATAGAAGAAACTGTTCTTAATTTATTGGAACGTAAAGGCGTTCAGCAAATAATTTTTATGACAATATGGGACGTTTTAAAAGCCAGACGAAATAATGAATTTCGAGAAATGGTACTTAGCTCGGCTTTAAGACTTCCTATTTCTAAAAGTATAGTACGGGGAATCCGCTTCTTAAAAAAAGAAGAAGCCGTAAGGCGGCAGCAATTTTCCGTTATAATCGATTTTTTAAATGTAATAAATGCAAGATATAAAAGTCTTTACTTATTGGGCGGAAGACCGGAAAGTCTTTTAATTGCAGAAAAAAATGTAAGAAGTACATTTACGGGAATAAAAATCGTAGGAAGATTTAAAGGCTATTATAATAAATCTATCGAACCGCAAATAATTTCAGCCATTTCAAAAGCCGAACCGTCTATCGTATTGGTCGGAAACGGAATTCAAAGCGGCAGAAAATGGATTTACCGCAATAAAAATAAATTTAATTCTGGCATATTTATAAGGGATGCCGATATCTTAGATATTTTTTCAAAATTCAAAAAACGCCAATCACAAGTTCTTTTTGACAAAGGGCTTGACTATATACCCAAAATATTAAAAAATCCGTTTAGAGTATTCAATATATTCGGATATTTTTGGTTTAATATTTTGTTAGTCTTTTATAAATTTTTTAGAAACAATGACGAATAAGTTTTGAAAAGTGGTGTGTATATGAAAAAGTGTATTTGTTCCATAAATCCTTATACAGATATAAAAAAACTTTTATTGCAATCCAAAGGTTATTGGAAAACTTACATCACGTTTAATAGTAACTCCATAATAGACAAATTAAAAACCAAACATTACGATTTTATATTATTTGATATTGAAGTTTCGGGCTCTTTTCCTATTGAAACCATAAAAAACATTAACAAACAATTTCCTAATATTCCTGTATTTCTATTTTCGCAAACCAAAAACAATAATACTATTCAAACGGTTTTAAAATATAAAATAAAAAAAGTTTTTGTTTTACCTGAAGAAGAATTTTTGATATTTAAATTTATCGAAAATTTTTTTAAAAGAAAATCCGATAAACTTTGTAAAATTAATACCAAAGAAAATTTTTCTTCATTACATGATATTTTGAAAAAGCAAATTATAGGAAAAAGCGAGGCATGCGAAAGTTTAAGGTCTTTTGTATATACGGCGGCTAATTCCTTACTGCCGGTACTCCTTTTAGGAGAAACAGGATGCGGAAAAGACCTTGCGGCAAAATTGATTCATGAACTTTCATTTGTAAAAAACGGAAAATTTATTACTGTAAATGTCAACACAATTCCCGAAAGCCTTGCAGAATCAATTTTATTCGGAACGGAAAAAGGTTCTTTTACCGGAGCTGAAAATAAAAACGGTCTTTTTCTTGAAGCAAATGAAGGAACCCTTTTTTTAAATGAAATGGAATCGCTAAATTTAAATATGCAGGCAAAACTTTTAGATGTTTTGGAATCCAAATCAGTAAGAGCAGTAGGTTCATCAAAAACAAAAAGAACCGAATTTAGATTAATTTGTGCTTCAAATGTCAACTTAAAAAAAATGGTCAAACAAAATAAATTTAGAAAAGACCTTTATTACCGTCTTGATGTTCTCCGCTATAAAATACCGCCTTTAAGAAAACGCAAAGAAGATATTTTATCATTAGCGGATTTTTATTTATGCAAACTCAAAAAAGAAATTTCTGTGGATGCTTTAAATAAATTATATCTTTATAACTGGCCGGGAAATGTCCGCGAACTTTTTAACTGTCTTGAAAGAGCTGCTTGTTTTTCCGAAGATGAAAAAACAATAAAATACCGTCATATAGAATTTTAAACTTACACAGATGAATATAAACTGAAAACTAATGTTCCATAATATTTATTATACGAGGGTTTAATACTCCGATACTCTGCGTCGGGGGTGTTGATTATCTGCAAAAAACTCAAGTATAGATTTTTGCAGATAATCGTCGAGTTTAAAATTAAGTCTTATAATGTAATAACTTAATTTTAACCATCACATCTAAATTAAGAAAAACGTCCAAAATTAGGGAAGAAATAGAACGACTTTAATGTAAACCATAGTCTTTTTCTATAAATAAAAATCTCATTTCATTATAATTGTATAACACGATACTTGACATTATATTGTATTAGTAGTACCATAGCTATATGGTATACAGTAGTTATTAAAGGAGTATAAGCTGTTTTAAAGGAGACTGCAGGTGAAAGTTATTTACGATCAAAACAGACCGATATATCTTCAGATAGTCGAAAAAATTAAGCGGGATATTGTCAACGGGGCAATAAAACCGGGTGATAAAATACTGTCGATGAGCGATATGTCGGAAAAAATGGATGTAAATCCTAATACAATGTTTAGGGTTTACAAAGAATTGGAAAATGAAGGCATTATAGAAAGCCGACGCGGTTTGGGTAGTTTTGTTGTGGAAGACGATAAACTTGTAGGAAAACTTCTAACCGAAATATCCGACGGAATACTATTTAATGCAATTGATGGACTTAGGGAGTTAAAATTCTCCGATAAGCAAATTATTGATGCAATGGAAACTAAATTAAAGGCTAGGTAAATATGAGTATTATTTTAGAAACGGAAAATTTGCGTAAAGCATATCTCGGAAAAAAAAACGTTTTACATGGTATAAGCTTAAAAGTAGAAAGCGGAAGAATATTCGGGCTTTTAGGTCCTAACGGTTCCGGAAAAACGACTTTTTTAAAACTTATTGCAGGACTTTTAAAACCGTCAGGCGGTAATTTTAAGGTTTGCGGTAAAGAGTTCGGAATAGAAACAAAAAAAATCGTTTCATTTTTGCCCGACAAAAATGTTGTCTATCCTTGGATGACGGCAGAGGCTGCAATAGGTTTTTATACCGACTTTTTTGAAGACTTCGATAAAAATAAAGCTTTTGATATGCTGAAATTTATGAAACTTGATCCGAAACAGACTGTCGGCACAATGTCTAAGGGTATGATAGAAAAACTTAATCTTACATTAACTTTTTCTAGAGCTTCCAAGCTTTATATTTTGGACGAACCTTTAGGGGGCACCGACCCTGTTGCCCGTGAGCAAATTATCAAAACGATTATAAAAACTTGGTCGGAAGAAAGTGCAATTTTAATTACTACTCATCTTGTTTCGGATATCGAGCATGTTTTTAATGATGTTGCATTTTTAAAAGATGGAGAAATTGTTTTGGAAGGAGATGCCGAAGATTTGCGTGCTTCACGAGGTAAATCAATTTATCAAATATATCTTGAAGTTTTCGGTTAAGATTAAAGAGTTCTTTCGGGTTTTTCGGTTTCCGGAAAAACTGCAAAAAATATAATTTTTAAGGAGAAATTATGTTACGTATTTTTAAATATGAATTAAGGCGAAGAAGAAATACTATTTTTATTTTAGGCGGTATTATGACAGCCTTATCTGTAAGTTCAATAATTTTTTTACTTTTTAAAGGTAACGCAATAGGAAATCTTTTTTTAAGAACAGGTACTACCGAAGGCTTGTGGTACGGTATTACAATCTTTTCGATTGTATTTATTCCTATGGTAATGTTTTTTACCTGTAGTAACGGACATGTGGATGAGCTTTTATATAAGGACACAAATTATTTAATGCTTACTATACCTGTAAGAAGCGAATCCATTTTAGGAGGAAGACTGCTTGCAGGTTTTACGGAGTTTTTAATTTATAGTATTATTTCTGTAATTTTCGGTATTATATTTATTGCATGGGGATATACCGCTTCGGTTTCCAATATAAGATTTTTTTCTGCACTAAGTACTCTTTTAAAAAATATTTTTGTTTATAATCCCCTGCCTTTGCTGTATTCCTTGTTTGCAGGTCTTTCATGGTTTTTGGTAGTGGGTACCGGTTTTATGTTTGTAAAAGCTCTTACACGTTCTTTTATACGTAAAAAGAAACTTGCACAATTTATATCGATGATATTGTTTGTTTTTATTTTTTCTTGGATTATAAGACTTGGTGTTTATTTAAGTCTGAGATGGGAGCTTGTTCAGACTGTGGATTTGATGATTTTGCCGGTTGACAGTGCTATGTTTGGCGACGTAAAATCAGGATCAATAAATATTCATTTGATAACAAATATTTTGCTATTAATTGTTTCCGCAGGATTTTTCTTTGCTACAAATTGGCTTTTTGATAAAAAAGTCGAATTGTAATTTTGTATTTACGAAAAGCCGAATTATTCGGATTTGAAACTATTCGTTCTTTTAATTCAAGGCATTTCTAAAAATTAAGTTTTTTAGAAATGCCTTGAATTTTTTCGGTTTATCAATAATCTTGTTTCTCTTCGGCAAAGTTGTTGGTTTGTATCTAAGAGCATAATTCGAGGAGGTATGTTCTTATGTACTCATACTTTGTTGGATTTTGTTTCCGTTTATTTTATTCGTGCTGAGGGTTTAATACTCCGAAGCTCTGCGTCGCGGGGGATTGATGTTCGTAATTCCGATTTTTCAGGAGGATTGGTGAACTTATTGCATTATTTTTCAAATAGGTTTAATATAGCTTTATAAAGGAAGAATAGACTTA
>CAUTTN010000094.1:0-7102 GCA_963541225.1 uncultured Treponema sp. | reverse complement strand
TTGATAGCCGCGTTTAAAATGCCGGATTTTTAATTCTCCGCACAAATAAAATATTTTTTATAAAACGAATAAATTTCTTTATAGAGTCTAAAAATTTCATCTTTATTTTCTACATTATAATGGCGGACATTAGGAATTTTTTTGAAAAAAGTTTCTTGCCTTTTGGCATAATGTTTTGTATTACGCTTTATCAAATCGGATATTTCGGGCAATCGGTCTATACCTTTAAAAATACCTTTATCGTCAAAAAATTCTCTATAACCTATAGCCTTTAATGCAGGAGTTTCCACGGTAAACCCTTTTCGGATAAGAAAAAGAATTTCTTCATAAAGCCCATGTTCAATCATCTTATCTACACGGTTTTCTATACGCTTGTATAAAATATTCCGAGGTCTGTCTATACTGACTATAAAAAAATCATAGCAAGGGCGGTATTTTTCCGAAAGAGCAAAACTGCTTAAAGGTTTACCCGAAGCCGCATAAACCTCGCAAGCCCTTAGAATCCTATATTCATCATTTATATGAAGTTTTTTTGCCGTATAGGGATCATATTTTTTTAATTCTTCCAAAAGAACGGCAGCCCCTTCCTCCCGTATCCTTTTCTGAAAAAAAGATCGTATCTTCATATCTGCCTTTGGAGTTATGGGAAGACCGTACATAAAATTCTTCATAAAAAAAGCGGTACCGCCAAGTAATACGGGCAGTTTTTGTCTGGAATAAATATCTGCACAAATCTTATCGGCTTCATGTACAAAATCGGCAGCCGAAAACTCTTGAGAGGGTTCTTTTTCATTTACAAGGTGATGGGGAAGTTCCTGCAATAAATCTTCGGAAGGCGAAGCAGAACCTATTTTTAAATATCTATATACCTGTACAGAATCCGAACTTACGATTTCCGCACAACCTGACATTTTTGAGGTATTACTGCCTATAAAAAGTTTTTTTAATGATTTTGAAGAAAATATCTCGGAAGCGATATCCGTTTTTCCCGTTGCCGTTGCACCAAAAAAAACAAGTATCGGAATTATAGGGTCCTTCTGCAATTAGGTATGATCCGGCTGATATTCGATTTGATAGTTGACTTCACCTCTAAAAATTTGCTTTGCCCCTGCCGATACAACTTTACCTCCTGTCTTATCTAACACGGGATCCTGTATTTTTGCCAACTGAAAAGCCCTTCTTGCGGAAGCACAAGTAATTTCATAAATATTATCATTAAATTCAATAAGTTCTTTTAACGGAAAAATCATAAATCATATTGTAACATCTATCAAAAAAAAAGTCAATAAGAGTATTTATTATCAACAGGCGATTTTGTAGTCAAACGGGAGAGATGTAGTACTGCACAGTGGAGAATTAACTTACCCACTATAGTACGACCCTGTCGTTTCCGTTTCTTTTTAGTTTTCCATCTTTTTCTAAGATGTTTAAAACAGGAAGAATATATTTTCTTGAAAGCCCCGTTACATCTCTTGCGTCCGCTATTGTTATTATATCATCTTTTTTGTATTTATCGAAAAGTTTTTTTACGGTTTTGTTATAAAAGTCAATATGATAATGCAAAAAGTTTTCTAGGCAAACTAATTTTTTCAGTTTGATTAAATCACGGGCTTCTTTTCTTGCCTGCGGAATATTTATTTTATCGACTTCAATCCCGTCAAAGCCTGCTTTAAAAGCTAAGTCTAAAATCATTTTTGCATTTTTGGAAATATCGGAGTCGGTTCTGCCCTTTTGTTTGTAAATATGGTTTTCATTTTCCAGTTTGTTTTCTGTACAAAGTTTTTTAAAGATAACGGTCTTTATTTTTTGCGGAACAGGAATGTCGGCTTCTTCAACAGTAAACCCTGCTTGACTTGTTTGAGCAATTTTTAAGATTTTATCTTCCCATTCAGTCAATTTTTTCTTTAAGAATTTCCAACCGGAATATTCTACAACTTCTTCTTTATTCAAACTTAAATCGACAGTGCCTAAGTTGCTGTTTTCTAAAAAGCCCATTATATGAAACTTGTAGCTATAAATTGAAGGGAGTTCTTTACCTTTGTATATTTCAAAAGCTTCTTTAAATAGGGTTCTTTTATAAGCCGAAAAAGCAGCCAATACTCTACACGATGCGATAATCGTACTGCCGCCATGCCTTATCAGCACGGCATTTTGGTTCCACGCACAAGCTATATCTTTTTCTAAAGAGATTCTTCCTAATGTTTTGTCAAATTGGTTTAAATGCAAAGTCCCTATTGCATGGGCTGAACCTAAAGCAATTTCAAGCTCGCAGTGATTTTTTAAATTATTATTTTCGGAAGAAAATATTTCGTCAATGCGGACTAAAAGTTCTTTTCCATGTAAAATGATACTGTCTTTACCGGCGAGAAGCATTCCTCTTTCGATATTTGTTTTTTCGCCTGTTTTTAGGTTTAAAGCTGTGCGGGAACCGGGGGCTATCGATTCCACCGCATTATGATGATTTTGAATCGACTTTATTCTGCACTCCTCTTTTGCAGGATATAAAAAAATATTTTGCCCCGTTTGAAGTTTTTTACCGCGTAAAGTACCCGTAACCGTCGTTCCTATTCCTTTTAGTGTAAAGACACGGTCAACATATAAAAAACTTGTTTGAATAAATTCTTTTTTATCTTTTTGTAAAAGTTTTGTAATTTGTTGTTTTAACTCTTCTATTCCGGCTCCTGTAAATGAGGAAACTGCAACTGCCGGAAGTTTATGCCCTATAATTTGTTCGCATCGGGTATTGGCATCTTCCATTATGAGATCCAGCATATCAGGTTCTGCAAGGTCGGCTTTTGTAATTACAAGCAGTATGGAATTTACTTTCATAGCTTTAAGTACGCGTAAATGGTCTGCCGACATTTGCATCCAGCCGTCGTCAGCTGCAACAATTAAAAGAGCTGCATCCAAGCCCCATGTACCTGCAACCATGTTGCGGATAAAACGCTCATGACCGGGAACATCTACAATTCCTATTGTTCCGTGAACAGGATCAGGCAATGAAGCAAATCCGAGTTCTATAGTCATTCCGCGTTTTTTTTCTTCAGGCAAACGGCTTGTTTCTATGCCTGTAAGTTTTTTTACTAAAGCCGTTTTCCCATGATCGACATGTCCTGCTGTTCCCAAAATGTAAGGCATACTTAGCTCCTAATTGCATTAATTTTTACAAGTTAAAAATATCAAGTTTTTCGGCTTTAGTCTATATAACACGGCATATCGGAATTTAATGCTACTACATGAAAGTTTTATTGTTAATACATACCTTTTTCCGATTTAAAAAGTTTACAAGCCGTAATAATTTTTGGTGAGATTGTTTATTCTCTTTTAAATAATCCTTCCTCTTCATTCCTATCTTGAACAATTATATTTGTATCTGGAAATTTTCTTTCATTAAGTCCTTGAGTTAAAAGGCTGTATATTTTTGTATCCTTGGATTGATTACGGTTAAATATTAAAATTAAAGATTCATTTTTAAATTTATCCATCATATAAAAATCCCCGTCACTATCGCCTGCAATTAAAACGGGAGCTTTACCTCCATGTTTAGGCTGTATAAGTTTTTCTATAGCTTCCGCTTTTCCTTCTTTCCGTGTTGCCGGAATCGATATGTCATGCTCATCCGTAATTTTATTTTCAGAATCAAAAATACGTCTGCGACCTAAAACATTTTCGGGTTTTATACAATATCCGTATTTAGGATTAGAAGCAAATACCCTTACAGGATATTCTTGTGAAGCCGAACAAACATAGGTTTCTATTCCGTTTTTATTTAAACACAAAATAAGCTCCTGCATTTCCTTTTGTATTCTAAGCCCTTTTCTGTATGTAACTTCAATAATTCCGCTTTTCCCTCTCAAGCAGTTAGGAGATTTTATTGAACAAATTTGTATTTTGTCGTTTAAACCTCTATCTATTGTATTTTCGCAAATCTTATTCAGCGTTTTAATGTCCAAACCGGTACTGACGGATTGGGCTATATCTATATTGCTTATTGTAATGGCTCCTCTCATCAGCATAATCATCTTCGCTTTAAAATCGATAAACTCATCCGTATCTCTTATTTTTTCGATAGATAAAGAACCGTTTAATCCGTTAAAAGAGTTATAAAGGAATTTATAATCGCTATCAATATCTTCACAAAGATATCCGGCAGTGATATTATGTCCGTCGATATTTTTATATTTTAAAAAAGGTGTTGTTTGAGGAATCCCCGCCCGGATTGTTTTTGCAAATTGTTCCGGACTTAAATAAAATAATAAATTTTCAAGCTGATAAATAAAAAAACTATCCTGTATATCATAAAAAATACATGTAAAATCCCAATCAAAAACGGCGTAATTCCCGGCAAATGATTTTTCTTTAATCAGTTTTTCCAAGCGTATTCTATTATACGTATTCCAATTTCCATGTAAAATTTGTTCAGTCATAACCGTATTATGATACAATAAACAATTAAAGTCAACCTAAAAAATAAGATTTTATTTATACAGAGTGAGATACACCCGATATGCGGTGTCTACATTTTACCGAATGTACCGATTAGATTAACCAACCGGTACATTAAAATATACTTTAAATCAATTTATCCAAAGCCTGTTTAAGGTCCGCAATAATGTCCTCTGCATCTTCAAGACCTACAGAAAGCCTGACCAGACCTTCGGCAATATCCGAAGCGGCTCTTTCTTCAGGCGTATACGGAGAGTGAGTCATACTTGCAGGGTGTTGAATTAAAGTTTCGGCATCGCCTAAGCTTACTGCAATGGTTGCAAATTTAACCGAGTTTATAAGGGTTTTACCGGCTTCCAATCCGCCCTTAACGGTAAAGGCAATCATAGCTCCGCAAAGCTTCATCTGTTTTTTTGCAAGCTCATATTGCGGGAAAGATTTTAAACCGGGGAAAGCAATAGATTCGACTGCCGGATGTGTTTCCAAAAATTCAGCAACTTTTTGAGCATTTGCACAATGTTTTTCCATTCGAATATCTAATGTCTTCATACCGCGTCCGATTAAATAGGCTTCAAAAGGACCTAAAGTAGAACCCGTCATATCTTTTACGCCTACAAACCGAACTTGATCGATAAATTCTTTTTTTCCTACAACAAAACCGGCTATAACATCTCCATGACCGTTTAAATATTTTGTTGCAGAATGAACAACAACGTCTGCTCCTAAATCAAGAGGTCTTTGAAGATATGGTGTCATATAAGTATTGTCTACGATTACCTTACATTCGGGATTATGAGCGTGAACAATTTTGCTTATTTCCGCTATGTCGCAAAGGTACATATTGGGATTAGCAGGGGTTTCAAGATACACAATTTTTGTATTAGGTTTTAATGCTTTTTTAATATTTTCGGGATTTCTTGTATCTACAAAATCAATATTTACCCCGAAGCGTGTAAGCCCGTGATTTAAAAATGCAAATGTACAGCCGTAAAGAGTTTTTCCCGCGACGATGTGATCCCCCGCATTTACGATTGACCAAATACATGAAGTAATGGCTCCTATACCGGAACTTGCCGACATACAGGCTTCGCCGTTTTCCAAACAAGCAAGTTTTTCTTCTACAACTGTTGTCGTAGGATTACCCAATCGGGTATAAATATACCCTTCCTCTTCCAGAGCAAAACGTTTACCGCCTTGTTCCGCAGAATCGAACACAAATGTTGAAGTTTGATAAATAGGAGTTGCTAAAGCCCCGTATTTATTTTTGGTGCTTCCTGCATGAATTTGTCTTGATGCAAATCCCATTTTCGATAATTCATTTTTATCCATAATTTTCCTCCGAACAAAAATATTATACAGTTTAGATATATTTTATTTAAAATAAAAAACACTTAAATTGTATATATAAACATTATAAGCCATTTATTTTATTAACGCAAGACTTATATTAAGTTTTTTATTTAATAACCGAAAACCAAACCTAAACCTACTTCAACTCCGGCACCTTTAAAACTGCCTACAAAAGACGGAGAAGAAGAAGTTACGGAAGTTTCAAACCTGAATAATCTGGTATCAAAAAAGAAACCGCCGCGGTTTTTCCAAATTCTATCTTCTCTTGCAAGCGAATAATAAAATCCGAAAACCTTTAACAATCTTGTTTCAAGTTTTATACCGGCATCTACATAAAAAGGTTTCATACAATGGCACCCGATATTCGGCGAAATAATCAGATAATTATTTAAAAACGGATAAATATCCGCACCTACATTTAATTTAATAGGTCTTAAAACATATCTTTTTTCTATTGTACCGTCAGAACTTATTTTCATTTCTACCGGGTCTTCTTTTATTTTCGGCATGGGCGTACCATTGATAAAAGCATTCAAATATTCAAATGCGGAAGCAATTTCGTAACCTGTAGAAAATTTAGCTATGGCACCTTTATCCATTACGGCAGGATAAACGGGAATATGAGTTAAGGAGAAATTTAAGTTTGCCAATGATTTAAATTTATACGAACCTTCAAAACTTATATCAAAACCGCCTTGTTTAAATAAACTCGGAATGTCAAAATTATTATTTCTTTGGAATATAGGCAGCGGAGTGTAAATTTTTAATCCGCCTCCGGCTTTTACGGTAATTTTCCCGTCAGGATCATTAGAAAACTCATAATCAAGACCGTCATAAGGCACATAAAGAACGGGAATAAAATATGCACCGCTTGCTCTGAATTTAAAAGATTTTATTGTCATACCATAAAATAATCCTGTTCCCGCAAAAACGGATCCCATTGCGGTAAATTTACCTGAAAGTAATTTATCGTTATCTTTATTACCTTTTGCAATTAAATCTATTAAATTTTTAGGTATACTCCCAAAAGCATAAACATCGGCTGTAGTGAACAATCCAAATTCGGCTTTGGATTTTATATAAATTTCAAAATATATTTTAAAATTACTCAGTGCCGATAAAGAAAAACCGGTAGTGCTCGGCAAAATTTTCGACATTTTATTAAAGTCAGCTTCAACCGTTCCTTTAGGGTTGAATAAAAAATCCTTCAATGTAAAATACGAATTAGCGGCTCCTGCACTTATATCGATTCCGAAGGCAAAACCGGTTCTTCCTTTATCTAAAAATCCTTGTTTTTTTGGTACAG
>CAUTTN010000093.1:0-7232 GCA_963541225.1 uncultured Treponema sp. | reverse complement strand
GTATCATCAAAACCGATAAACCCATAGCCGAAAAATTCTTGGTAAGGTGCAAGGAAAATTAAGATTGCCTTACTTTTATCTGCAAACCAATGCCCGTTTTTTTATTTGCATTATAAATGCCATACATATTGCAAGTCTTTAAGAGCCGCTAAAATATAGAGGATCTTTTATTGTTTCGATTGAAGTTTTTATAAAAGCCACGTAAGCTAAAGTAAAAAAATGGAACAAAATCGATTATAAATCAGCCTCTTAATTTCTATAAAAGAATATAAAAAGACTGCTATAACCGGAGGCAATAAATTTTGTATTACAGATGAAAATCGTAAAAGACCGTTAGCTTTTGTAAGTTTATCGGAAGATATAAGCAAGATGACGGATGCACCAAAAGCCGAATTTTGGAAAGTATTCAATGTTCCGGAAATAAAGACTAACGGGTAGACCATCTAAAGTTCAAGTTTGTTAAAAAACAGAAGTACAACTATTAAAATCTTTAAAAGAGCATTAATATGTCGTAAGAAGAATTATAACTTTACGGCTTTTTCTATAAACATTGTAACGGTTCATGTAAAATGAGAAAATTTTGCATTTAGTTTGAGAATTTGGCATGTTTTTCTCTGTTATCGCGTGTTTTTGCGTGCAGATTTTTTAGGTAACAGCGTACTGTTTCATGGGAAATTTGTATTTTTTTTGTAGTAGTAATAACTTCTGCAATTTGTTTTAATGTAAGTCTTTTATCGTATCGTAGGTGCTTGATTTCATCTTCTAAAAAGTGTCTGTATATAATATTTCTTTCGGGATTTTTCATGCGACATTCTCCGTTAGGGTTTTATTCAAATATTGTATTAAATCTTTTTTTCTAATCGTATAACATGTTTCATTAGGTGCAATAAAGGCATTAAGTTTTTTATTTTTTATCAGCCGATAAATAGTAAAATACGAAACGGTTAAAATACTTTGTATATCTTTAATGCCTAAAAGACAAGGTGCAGTATTTAAATTAAAAGGTATATCGCTAGCTATTCTTTTTTCTTTATATGATTGTATTTGAGTTATAGGAATTCTAACAGCTTGTCCTATTTTACAAGCCGGGATAAAATTTTCATAAATAAGTGTATACACTTGCCGTCTTGTAATATTTAAAATTTGTGCTGCTTCTTTTGGAGTATAAAAAAGTTTAGTTTGATTTGTTTTCATTTTTACTCCTTAAATTAAGTCTTTCTGCAAAAGAAAAGAAGCTTTACAGAAAGACTTATGAAAAGTGAAACCTAAAGGACTTCAGCCCAGCAGATTGCGTCTACAATAGGAACGGGGAAAGGTTTTGACTTTCCGTAGATTTCCCATGCCGAGGGGTTTGCAAGTTTTTCGGTTTTTGAAAAAAACGGTAATGGTGCAAGGTTTGCATCAAGGTCATCTATTGCACAATAAGGGAGCCAATGAGGAGCGTCTATTGCGATTGCACAAACTTTACTATCAGGTATTATAGGAGTGTCTTTTTTAGTTTGGTAGTCGTAATATGAGGAACCTATGCGCATCATGGTAAAGCCCGGGAACATGATAGAGTTTTCATTTATTGCAATATTTAATGGGTTTGTTTTACTTTCCAATATTTTTTTTATTACGATTGCAAAAGTAGCAGCATTTAACAATACAACTACTTGTGAGCCGAAACCTGTACCGCTTATTTTATCTGTCATTGATAAACAGTCGGTAATAATTTCGGCAATGGTTACTTTTTGAGTATTCCATTTTTCGGCAGGCGAAAAACTTTGAGTTGCTCCATAATCCGCCGTGTATAAATTTTTATCTTCACTTGAAGTTTTTAAGGCATATTGTATTTGACCTGTCAAAGATTGTGCGGCAAGGGCTTCGGTTGTAGCTCTTGTTATTCTTCGCAGTCTATCTACTTTTTGGTCGATAAAAGATTGTTGCGTTGCAAAGCCCAGACTTATTATATCGTTTAATTCTGCGGCCGATATACGCAAAGATGCTTCAATAGGAAAGGGTTCAAAATTTTGGGCTTGGGTGTCGGTTGTTACTGCAACTGCTTGAGTACCTCTTTTTATTACCGGTATATTTTTTATTTCTTTCGGCAGGTCTTCGGCACAGATGATTGACTTAGGATAGTTTATCCGTCTATTTTCAGGATATACTAAATCAAGAATAGGTGTTTTTAATTCGGGCAGTCTTTTTAATCTTTGGATATTTGCATCCATTGTAAAAAAAGATTTTAAATTTAAATTGCTGTTACTCATATTTTTTTTCTCCTATGTTGTTTTAATAAAAAATAATATTTGCAGAATACGATTGTAGGCGTGCAAGGTCTTGGCTTGAAAGAGGTGAGCCGTCGGCTTTGCATATTTTTTCTTTTATGACATTTCCAGTCATAAGAATTCTGGCTGTTTTTGTATCTGCCTTTATTTCGTCAATTGCTATATAGGCAATGCCTGTTTTATCTACGGTTTGAGAAAAATCGTAAGATGTAAAACTGTTCGAGTCTTTATCAAGCTGTAAAATACCGCCTGATTTACAAGAAGTCCCGGGCAAAACCTGTCCTGTTACAATGTTGACATTGCCGTAATAAAACGGATCCGAAAAAGTAATTTTTTCCATAAAAAATCTCCTTTAAAAAATTATTTTTAACCTTTATTTATTACTTGCGAAAAATCGCAAGGTTCGTTTTTATTCAATCTGTCATCAAGTGATATAACTTCACTAGTCCAGACTTGGTCGGGAATTGCGTTTAAAATATCTTTTAATAAATCGTATTGTGTAGTATGTCTTCCGTCTGAAAGTTTTATTTCTGAAGTAAGAGGAAAGGTATCAGATAGGGCTAAAACAAAATCATGTGCATAGGGAAAAATTGCTTTTGTTTTTACAAGTGCTTTTAGCTCCTCCGTGTTTTTCTCTTTTAGAATGGACAATATTTTTTTTGTTTTAAGGTCTGTATCGGATAGACTTATATTTTCTTCGGGATATTTTTCTGCAAGTTCTTGAAGTTCCGTTTTTAGTTTTTGGTTTTCTTCTTCCAAAATTTGTATTTTTTCTTGAAGTTCTTTTATAAGTGTTTGGTTATCTTTGCCTGTTTCTTCAGGTGCTGTATCCGTTTCTTCGGCTTCGGGAGAGTCGGACAGATAAAAGTATTGGCATTTTTGAATGTCGGAAAGACTTATAAACTGACTGCCTAAATCCTGTAAGCCTTTAACGGCAGGGGGAACCGCCCCGCATAATTTTAGGTGATGTAAGTAATATTGCCCTTGTCCGTTTTTACGGGCTCCAATACTCCAGCCCGGGAAGTGTTTTTTTTCTATATCCGAAGCAACTAAATCGTTATATTCTACGATGCCGTATAATGAAGTAAGACTTTTATTTTTTGTGCTTGGTGCCGTCCAGACTTTTTTTACAACTCCTACAGCCGGAGCATTTTCTGCAAAGTGTTTTTCTGTTGTAATGGGGGCGGAATTACTTTCGTAGTTTTCCGCTATTTGTTCAAGGTTTTGTTTTGTTACTACAGTTCCATCTATTCCGTGAATTCCTTCTCTTGATAGTTCTAATGTCTTTAAAAGCATAATAAACTCCTAAATGTTTTAATATTTTGATAAGCACATTAAAGCACAGAAAAACACAAGGCAACGGAGCCGGGCTAAATACGGTTAAGAAAAAATATAAAACGAAAAAATGGTTTTAAAGCGAGGGTAAAGGCAAGATTGAGAAAAATATCGAAGAAAATATTTGAATGATTTTTAAACGGGTTTTAAACGGCTTTAAGGGCAAAATAGAATATAGGTTAATAGGGCTATTTTAAGCCTTTTTTAATGTAAGAGGTATTATTTAACGATTTTTAAAATAAAACGCCTAAAAACTGTTAGAATTTCGTTCGAATGGGGTATTTTTGATGAGGCGTACCATACAGAAAATAGATTTTGATTAAGAAATGATTTTTAGGTGTAAAAATGGATTTTGTTTTTTTATTTATTGCGGATGTGTTGATGTATGTTAGATTATAATCTGTAGCAAAACATTCCGCCATTTTTTTACATTTGGTTAGACTGAAAAATGTTTCATCATTTTCCAATTATAAGATTGTAATAAAAAAGCCCCGGTTAAAAATTATAAAGATTAAACGGGGCAGAAAACAAAAACGCAGAACGAAGAAAAGGCGTTTTTGTTTTGGGAGGATTTATATTTTATTTATAATGTTTCATGCAGACATGCGAATTTTATCAGCTCTTTTTTTTTTATGTTCCAAGATTGACTTACGCCAAGCTTGAACGCTTTTAATTGCTTGGATAAAATCAATCGGTGTATTGCTGCATAGCTGACTCTTAGAAAAAACGCAGCTTCCTTTATGCTTAATATATTCGGCAATTTCTTTAGCTCTTTCTCTAGTGCTTCGCTTTCCAAAATCATTATAGTATACCTCCACTTCGCCTAGGGGAATTCGTATTGCGGTTCCTATTTTAATGCCTATAAGCCTATACATTTCCAATCGGTAGTATACTTGTCTTGTTGTTATAAGTTTTTGTTCTATTGCCGACATTATTACGGCTGTTTCAAATGGTGTTAAAAGCATAAGTTTATTATAAATAAAAAAGCCTGCTTATTTTGAAAGCAGGCTAAAGGAGGAGTATTTTAACACCATGATAACCTATATGTAATTTTATATTACATAAAATAGAAATTTAGGCAAGATCTTACTTGTCAAAACTTTATCAGGATTTCTTTTACAATATTTTATTCTTAGCATAATATACAATCGTTTCCAAATTGTGTGTGTGTGGGGGGGGTACATTTTAGAAACGATATGAAAATAAATTAACGATTATATTTATTTTTCATTTTTATTCCAAAAGATGTATCATCCGGAGCATCTATCTTTCCATTATTTTCGTACATTTCTATTTTTGCATAATAGTCCTCAAAAAGCATACAAAGATTTTTTTTCATATCTTTCCATTCAATTTCAGGAAGACCTATAGGTTTTGGAATTCTTAAATCGGCAATCGGGAATCTTCCGTATCCTTCCCTAAAACCCCATAATTCTTCACCATATATTTCTACCCGATATTTTTCTAGTTTTATACCGCTTACAGTTTTGCGGTTAAAAATTGTGGCAAGTTCATCATCATCGCTTTCATCAAAGTCTTCAAGCCCTGCTATATAAATTTTTTCGTCTTCTTCATATTCAATAGGAATAGGGCTTTTTTTTATTCCGATTTCATAGTAGGCATCTTTTATTGTTTTACCTTCTAAGTATTCAAGCTTATCTTTAAAATGTTCATAAACTTGAATATATCGGCATGATGTTGCATAAGAAAAAGGAAAATTATCTTTTACAAAATTTTTCCAATTATCATATATTGCCGTTTCCTTTATTTGTAAAATTTTTTCTCCAATTTCAAAAATACCTTTTATTGTTTTTTGTAATAATTTAAAGTGCATTATGCTTACAGTTTTAATTTGTTTTTTCACAATTGAAGATTGTTTTTTAGGTCTCACTATGAGACCTTTTTTATTTTCAGCCGATATAATATTTTTGTTGTTTTTGACGTTTTTATTTTTCATAAGTTGCTCCTCTCTTGTATTTAATATAATAATTTTAAATTTTATTTCAAGTAAGTATGCCGGATATTTTCTTTTTTATTACTTGCTTAGGTCGCACGGTGAAACCTTTTTAATTTTTGATAATTGATAATAAGCGGGGCTAGTGAACCCCGCTTCTTGTTTTATCCGATTATTTGTTTTTGAATTGCTTTTGTTATATCTTCTATTAAGAATGAGTAATAATAGATGGTGCCTTCTCTAAAACCGCTATCATTCGTTGATTGAATTATATCAAGCATAGATAATAATGTATTAAAGGCTCTTTCCAAATCAAATTCTATTGCTATTTTCTTTGACAAGTCTATATTTATTTGCATAGTTTTTCTCCTATTGCTTCCAAGCGTATAATAATATTAAACAGTATTTCATACATACCTTCTAATGCAGGTTTATTTATTACGGACATATCAAGTTGGAAAAAATTTTTCACCGCTTCAAGTTCGTATAAGCATATTGCGTATTCGCTCATCGGATCGTCTTGTATACGGTTTATCAATTCCGTAAGTCCGTTTATTTTTTTGTTATTGTCCATTTTTGCTACCTCCCGTTTTTTCTGTTTGTTTTGCCGGTAGTATTTGTTCAAGTTGATAACAAATATCCCGCAAAATATCATAAAAGCCTTGTGCCTCGCTATCGGTTAAAGGGATATTGCTTTGTATCGAATAAATGACAAAATGCAATCTACAAATTGTGTTTTCAATAATTGTGGCTGTTAATACATCGAGCATAACTCCTCCTTATTTGGTACGGGGCGGAATGCAGACGGATTATATCCGTTTACAAGTTGACCGGAGCCGGAATATTTCCGGGGCTCACTAATGATTGACTGGCTGTCAAGACTTTGCATTTTGTTTGATAGCATAGGCTACCTCCTGTTAGATTTGGTTTTAACGGCTTTAAAAATAAAAAAGCCGAAACTGCTACCACTCCCTAACAGAGGAGCCCGGCTCTCGCGAGTTCCCGGACAGTTTCGGCATTATAAACAATGTTAATAGCTCTTTTAAATTTTCACTATTTTTAGAAAATCAAAAGGGCATAAAAAAAGCCCGAAAATCTTACGGTGCGGGCATCCGCTGTTAGTTTGTTGGTAATTTTATTATCGGTTATTTATAAGAATTTGTCAAGCGTTTTTAAAGGTATTTTATTAAATTATTGCTAATATTTTTTTGATTTTACAGTTTTTTTAAACGCTATTCGAACGGTTTCGAACAGTTTTAAAATATGGTGTTCAAAAGACTAAAAAACAACCTATTTTTAATGAATTTTTATCATTTTTTTTGCTATTTTTGCTTGAAAAAAAAGAAGGTAACGGAAAGGGTAACGATATAGCTTAAAAAAAGGCTTTTTTAGCCGTTTTTTGCCAAAATTCGCTAAATTTCGGGCTTTTTTATTTGCACGGGAATTTTAAGATAAAATCCTGTAAGTCTATATCAGATATAGAGTTATAGAATATTTTAAATAAAATGAGAATTCTCAAACTAAATGCAAAATGACAAACATCATTTATTATCGTTTTTAGGACTAAAAGCATTATAAAACAACACAAAGTTATTAAAACAACGATAAAACAAGTACACTAAAAAATAATAGTACTTGTTTTATCATTGTTCATATCTTATATTAGAATTACT
>CAUTTN010000092.1:0-7331 GCA_963541225.1 uncultured Treponema sp. | reverse complement strand
TTATATAAATGAAGGCCGGCTGGACTGTGAATGACCGGCAACGGAGCACCCGTTAGGTTAATATATGGAAGAAGAGTTCGTAATTTAACTTGTATACTAATATTAGGCAAGTTTCTTATGAAACACTAGATTGGATTTTTAAAGTTTTCTTTATAAGGATTTTGTTCTGTGCCGGTAATTTGTTCTGCTGCATTTGTTATATCGGTATATTCTTTTAAAGAGGTAAACACAATCGCTGCATTTCCAAGCAATTCGGCATCGGCAAGTTTTAATATTTTAAATTTTCTGCCTGTAATTTCCATTTTCATTTTACACCATATTATGTTTTTGGCTTGTCCGCCGCAGATAGTATAAACCGGTTTAAATCCCGATGCCGATTCAAGTAAATCCATTCCGTATTTAACTTCTGCTGCCAAATTTTCGATAAGTTGTCTGCCTATACCTGCTTTTGTTTTAGGATAACAGCCCTTTTTGCAATGGGGCAGATTTGAAATTTCTTCCATAAATTTATCAAAATCGTCTGAGGTTCCGCCGTTTTCTTTTAGATAATTATAAAAAGCAATGCCGGAATTAGGAATTATAAATGAAATATTCCAATACGGATAAACCGGAGATGGTAAAATCCTTAAGTTTTGCAGTTTTTCTACTGGCGGAAGTGTTTCAACGCAAATATTCAGTCCTTCACTTGAACCTGCCCTGTCGCAAGCCTTGCCGGGTTTTATTGTGTTTGTTCCTATAAGTGCCGCAATAAAATCAGGGACTCCTGCAAAAACGGGAATTCCTTTATACAAGCCGCAGTTTTCCCCTGCAGGAATAAATGGAGGCATTTTTATGTTGAAAAGTTTTAAATCGGACGAAATCCAATAGGCTTTTTGATACCGGTCTTCAGGGAGTACGGTTATTTTTTTGCCCGTAAGTTTATAAATTAAAAATTCTTGTCCCGAAAGAATAAAATCTGCATTTTCAAATATTTCAGGATAAACAATACTTAGGGCTTCTATACGCGGCATAAAAATCGAAGATGAATTTTCCGTTTTTGTGAGTTTAATATTTTTTGGTATTTTTTCGTTCCATAAAAATAGTTTTTCCCGATTTTTAGAAACTGCAACTAAAGTAGGTCCGTTTCCGGAAACACAAATTCCGCATATTTTTAAACCTTGATAAGAATCGGCAAAGACTTCAAATTCTTTAAAAAGTAGTTCAAAAGAATTATACCAGTCTTTTGCCTCTACATTTTGCGGAAAAAACAATCTTCCGTATTTATAAACTTTTCCGTACTTGTCTATCAAGGCTCCTTTTATCGAGGTGGTGCCTATGTCAAAAACTGCGGAGCAAAAAATCATTTTTTTACGGAAGCATTTTTTAAAAGTTTTTCGATTATGTCTCTGTTATCAAGAAGGCTTGAAAGAGATAAATTTTCATGCAAACGCATTATAACTTGTGCAAATAAAGCAGAAACATCCGTTTCGATATACCATTCTTTTTGTTTTAGCTCCGAATGAAAAATAGCATTTGTTCCTATTATTCTGTAAAATAACCCTTCTTTGTATGCATCGTCGAATAATTGAATTGCATTACCGGTAAAAAGAGGAAGACTTATGGCGGCAATAACTTTTTTTGCTCCCTTGCTTTTTAAAAATTCCATTCCCTTTAAAAGGGTGCCGCCCGTGCCGAGCATGTCATCGGCAAGAAAAGCGTTTTTACCTTCTACATCGCCTAAAAGTTTAATACTTACTATGTTGGATTGTTTTGCATTTTGCGTAACAACCGAATAATCTCTTTCTTTATAAATCATAGCTAAAGGTTTGCGTAAACCGAACGAATAGAATTTGTTTCTGTCTACGGCTCCTGAATCGGGTGAAACAACTACAAATTCCTCTTCGGATTCGTCGGATAAGTCTACAATTTTTGTAAGTTCGCGTATAATTTGGTAGCTGGCATGTAAATTTTGAAGACGGGTGGAACGGAAAGCGTTTTCTATTTCTCTTGAATGAATATCAAGAGTAATAATTTGTTCCACATCTAAGTCTTCATAAATATGCCCCAAAAGACTTGCCGTTAACCCCTCTCTTCCCTTTTTTTTATGCTGACGGCTATACGGATAAGCCGGTAAAACAAGCGATACGCAACCGGCACCTGCATGTCTTACAGCGTCTATGGTAACAATAAGCGACATTAAATGATCGTTTACCGAAAAGATTTGTTTGTTTTTTCCTTCGTTGACGGTAATCTCTTGTTTGTTTTCCACATCCTGAAAAATATAAACATCTTTACCTCGTATAGTTTCTAAAATTTCGGTTTTAAATTCGCCGTTCATAAAACAAGTAAAGCGGCAGTCAACTTTAAATTTTGGAATATGAAATTTTTCCGTATCCCTGTTTACCGACATTCGGTTCGATAATAAATCGTTATATAAATTGATTTTTTTTATAACATCATCTTTTCCTATAGAATAGCGTTTTGCAAGTTTTTCGCTTTTCTGGTAGAATTTTTTAGCATAGATATGCTTTAAGTTTTGAATCGCAAGGTCTGCAAAAGCTTCTCCGCCAGGACAGGCTATTATTGCAAGATTGTTTGATTCAACATATTTCATGTTAAGTCTCCAAAGTTAATTAAAATAATCGCATTATTGTATCATTTGTTTAATAAATTTACAATCCTACTTAAAATATTTTTTATGTTCTTCCGCTGCATTAACCAAGGCATCTATTAAAGCAGGTTCCATACTGGAATGCCCTCCCAGGCTTATCATATTTAAAAGAGATTCAGGTATGGCTTTATGCAGTTTAAATGCAGAAAAAGGCGGACAGTCCATATCATATCTTCCTTGAACTATGGTGCATGGGATAGCTTGAATCTTATCGCTGTTGTTCAATATGTAATTATCGTCTTTAAAAAAACAGTTGTGCAAAAAGTAATGACATTCCGCCTTTGCCATAGCAAGAGCTTCTTCATCTGTCATCGAATAAACTTTAGGAATTAAACTTACAAGAGAGGATTCCCAACGGCTCCAATTATGAGCGGCTTTTAGGGCATCGGTTTTATCTTCACCGAAAAGTCGTTTTGCATAGGCTTTGACTAAACAGTCTCTTTCGGTTTGGGGAATAAAATTTTGATAGACTTCAAATGCTTCAGGATGAAATTTTGAAGCTCCGCCTTCTTCGTATATCCAGTCTATTTCATGTTGTGTTCCCAAGAAAATTCCTCGCAAAATTAAGGAAACAACCTTATCGGGGTGAGCAATGGCATATATTAGGGCGAGGGTACTTCCCCAGCTTCCGCCGAAGACCATCCATTTGTCAAAACCTAAGTGTCTGCGAAGCTTTTCTATATCTTCAACAAGATTTTCCGATGTGTTTTCTTTCATTTCACAAAAGGGAGTACTTTTACCGGCTCCGCGCTGGTCAAATAAAACTATGCGGTAAAATTCGGGATCGAAGTATTGGCTTGCGATGGGAATACAGCCGCCTCCCGGACCTCCATGCAAGAAAACTACGGGGTTTCCTTTAGGATTGCCGTATTGGGCATAATAAATGCTGTGAATATCCGAGACCTTTAAAAAGCCTTCATCAAAAAGCGGTGTTTTTTCATATAAAATCTTCATAACTTACCTCTTATACTAAAACCTATGATAGCCTTTTTGTCGGAGAATTTCAAGATGATGTTTGACTATAGATTTTTATACTTATATTTCTTCTTGGAACGGATTTATAAGGGAAATGAATTTTCGGATATAATCGGTATAATAATCAGCTTTTTCGATCGCAGCGATAATTAATAAATCCTAAAAGGATAGCTGTGTATACTTATGTTTATAGCATTTTCTGTCAATTATAAATCACTTGTTATAATTTCCATATTTTTAAAATTTTGTACCAATAAATATTTTATTCACGATATAACTCATCCCTTGCCCATTGTTTTTTCTGTAGAAATACAAACTTTATCTTATACAATCAACAACCCCGACGCAGAGCATCGGGGTATTAAACCCTCCGTACGAATAAACAACAGAAGAAATCTTTAGATTCCATAGATTGCATGTTTTAAACATTTTTACAAGCATAGTCGTACTCGCAGTGCAGCTTCAAGCAAAAAGCACATATAAGACCTTACTATGTTTGCCGAAATGCAAAGTCGCCGTATGTTCAAACGGTTCCCTTTGTACCGCTAAAATAAACTTTCCTTTTTAAAATACAATTCTTTTAAAACATCCATATTAAAATTTTGTTCGATACTTATCGAAGTAGGAGGTCCGAAAGCCGGCATTATCAAAACTTCTTTTTTTTGGTTTAAAAGTTTATTTTTTAAACCGGCTCTGATATTTTTAAGGGCATAAATGCTTGAAGTTTTTGCGATCATTCCTGCCGATATTGCAGAACCTGTAAAAGCAATATTATTTATTTGAAAGATTAAAGCATTTCCATGGATCGAATAATAATTAACTTCAAATCCTGCAACAGACATAAGCCCGTCACTTTTTAGAGCTGTAGTTTTTATTCCGTCTACAACATCATCCCAAGCATAAACATTTGAAGGGTAAATTTTTAAAATTGTTTTTAATCCGTTTTCATTATATCGATTATGATTGCGTGTAATAAATACAGCCTTCAGCGTAAATTTATTTTTTTCGATTTGATCTATTATTTTATAAGTAATTTTACAAGGGTCTACTATTATAGCTTCTCCCGTTTCTTCATTTCCAATAAGATAGGTATTAGCAAGGACTAATTCCGAAAAGTGAAAATATATTTTCATTCCGCAGGTTCTCCGTCTATAAAGATAGCTTCACGGGTATTGGAAGATTTATAAGACACATCTTTCTCTGTCATATTTAAAAAAACGGTTTTTTTTATATTACAATTTTGAATAATAACTTTATTTAAATCTGCAAAAATAAAACGGGAATTATACAAATTCGAATCTCCGAAATTTACATCAACAGCTTTTATCCCGTTAAAATTATTTTGCAATAGTTCGGAATTTTTAAAAGAAGAATTATATATTTTAGCGCAGGCAAAAGAAGAAAACTGTATATCCGAATTTCCAAAATCGGAATTTTTAATTTCAGAAAACTGAAAAAAACACATACGGACTTTTATACCGGTACAGAGACAATCGATAAATTTTACATTTGAAAAATTACAGCCTGTAAATTTTTTTTTTGATAAATCAATATTTTTTAATTCAAGTCCGTCAATATTTAAACTTTTTATGTCATCATTATTTTTTAATATTGCAACAAATTCTTCATAACCCGTTTTTTCTTCTGTAAACACACAGCCCCTCCATAATTTATTAAAACGGATTTTAATGAAAAGCCGATTAAAATTTAAAAGTTAATTAGCTTTTCCTAAAATCCGCAATTTTTATAATTACCTAAATATTTATTTTTTAGGTTCAAGATGGGCTTGAAAATGTCTTAAAATAGGCGGTTCCCAAATAATTTTGTAACCCGGAACTTTGTCTGCATGTTTTTTGATGTTAATTAAGGCTTCTGCCATTATATCAATGTGGGATTGAGTATAAACACGGCGGGGAATTGCAAAACGTGTAAATTCAAAATCGGCCTTTAACTGTTTTCCGGTATCGGGATCATTTCCCAACATGTAGGAACCTATATCGCATGTACGGATACCCGCTTCCAGATAGAGTTCTACAGCCAACGCATGTCCCGGGAAATCCGTATATTCAAGATGAGGAAGCATTGCCTTGGCATCAACAAAAACACCGTGTCCGCCTACGGGTGCCTGATATGCAATTCCTGCATCATCCAAAAGACTTGCAAAATATTCCATCTGACCGTTTCTATATTTAAGATAATCTTCATCAAGACCTTCATACAATCCTAAAGCCAAAGCTTCCAAATCTCGTCCTGAAAGACCTCCGTAAGTAATAAATCCTTCAAAAGAAATACAGTTACCTTTTATTTTTTGATATAGCTCTGCATCTTTTTTTATACCGATTAATCCGCCCATATTAACAATAGCATCTTTTTTTGCACTCATTGTAAAAGAATCTGCATAAGAAAACATTTCTTTTATTATAGACTTAATAGACGCATTCTTATATTTTTCTTCACGCTGTTTAATAAAATAGGCATTTTCGGCAAAGCGGGCCGCATCAATATTTAAAAATATTCCGTATTTTTTTGCAATTTCCGAAACTTGTTTCATATTTTCCATAGAAACAGGCTGTCCGCCGGCTGAGTTATTTGTAATAGTCATTACAATCATACCGACATTTTCTTTTCCATACTTGTTTATAAGTTCTTCAAGTTTTTTTACATCCATATTACCTTTAAAGGGAGCTCTCATGCTTGGGTTTTTAGCTTCTTCAACAACACAGTCTATGGCTCTGGCTCCTGCAATTTCTACATGGGCTCTTGTAGTATCAAAAAACATATTGGAAATTGCAACTTTGCCCTTAGTTAAAAGAATGGGAAACATTACCTTTTCTGCAGCCCGTCCTTGGTGTACAGGCTGAATAAACTCGTAATCGAAAATATCCTGACCGGCTTTTTTTAATTTGAAAAAACTGTCTGCACCGGCATAAGCTTCATCGCCGCGCATAACACCTGCCCACTGTTCATCGCTCATCGCATTTGTACCTGAATCGGTTAAAAGATCAATATAAACATCCTCACCTTTCAGATTAAAAAGATTATAGTGAGCTTCTTTTATAAATTTTTCACGATCGGTTCTGGTTGTCATTTTTATTGTTTCAACCATTTTAATGCGGAACGGTTCCGCAACATACTTAATCATACAAGTCCCTCCTCAAACAGACTTAATTATGTATAGTTTAACATTATACAGAATAGAAGTCAACAGGCTGTTTTATATTAGCAGAATAAACACATCGGAATATTTTTACCGAATTTTGCAGATGAGGTTGCCATGTTTTATTGGATGTTGATACAAAATTAGTTTTTAGAGAGTTTCCTTATTGTCGATAATGTATTGATATAGTTTTTTCTCCCGTATCAAAAGTTTTAATTTATTTTGCGGCATTCTTTTTGAAAAACCGCTTGCCAATATTATTGCAGAAATTTTCATTACCGTATCTTCCTTGAATATATTTTTGTATAAAACCGAAAATTTGTCAATTGCTTATGAGAATCAACAACCCCGACGCAAGCGTCGGGGTTGTTGATTCTCATAAGGTGGTTGCAGTCGGCTTTAATACCCTTTGTTACGACGCAAGCGTCGGGGTATTAAACCCTCCACACGAATAACAATGAACCTATTAGATGTTTTATTGCAAAAATATAATTGAATAGGCATAGACAATAAATTGGTTTTATTGTAGTATCGCCATGTGTAAACATT
>CAUTTN010000091.1:0-7481 GCA_963541225.1 uncultured Treponema sp. | reverse complement strand
CGTGACCTGTAAATTTTTTGAATATTTTTAACATCAAGTAATGTTTCCATAAAACACCTCCAATTTAAATAATTTTATCAAAAAATTAAAAATCCTGCATTGACGGAGCCTTACATTTTGTTTTTTTGACTTACATTTTTGTAAGGATTGAGGTTTCCGTTCCGAGTTTAACCTCTGCCCTAGTCCATTCACCTTGAAGAGAGTTTATTGTAAGAGTGCAGCCGAGCCTTTCGGATATTTCCCGAGCAAGGTAGAGCCCGAGACCTGTAGCTTTTTCGCTGAGGCGGCCGTTTAAACCGGAATATCCCTTATCGAAGATTTTGGGGAGGTCTGAAGGGCTTATTCCGATTCCGTTGTCTTCAATTACAAGGACTGAAGGATTTTGATTTTCAATAGAGATGCTTAAAATTCCTCTTTTGCCGTCTATGCCGCAATATTTTAGGCTGTTGGAAATTATCTGCTCAATCATCAATTCAAAAAGAACCGGATCGCTTATAATGTTTAGATCACAAGGTTTATAATTAAGTTCTATATTTTTATAAATAAAAATACTTCTGTATTTACGGAAGATGTTTTGCAAAACTTCATTTAAATTAAACTTAAGAAAATCCAAATCCTTATCCGGTCTTTGGAGCTTTAAATAATGCAATGCCATTTGGGTATAATTATCTATACTTAAAAGAGCTCTTTTTATTTCAAATACTTCATCTTTTGAAGAATTCATATTTTGCAATAAAATATTTATAGAAGTAATAGGAGTTTTTATTTGATGAATCCAAAGAGAAAAATAATCGTTTTGATCGGTAAGCATTTTCCGGTTATTATAAATAGAAGCTTCTCTTTCCGACATTATTTTTTTTATCTTTTTTAATGAAATAATTTGCGATAAAGAAAGCTCGAATCTATTTTCAAACTCTTCATCATCAGAGCTTTCCGAATTTACTTCATATTGTTCTACAAGGTCAAAATAGTTTTTTATTTTACGATAGTAAAAAATAAATTTTAATATAAAGAAGATAATCAAAATGGAAATACTTAATAAGCTTATATAAGATACGAGCCCCCTTTCGGCATTGCTCAAATATAAGATAAGTACTTGTAAGAAGGTTAAAAGAGACGGAACAAATATAAATAAAAAATTTTCTTTAAAAAACCTTTTTATAATTACGCTTCTTTTTAACTTACTATTTTCCGTGATGTTCATTTAGTTTATATCCCAAACCTTTTTTGTTTTCGATAAAATTAAAAAGACCGGCGTTTTCCAGCTTTTTGCGCAAGCGGGTTATATTTACCGAAAGAGTATTATCGCTGACAAACTGATTATTTTGCCACAGCACATCCATAATTTTTTCTCTCGAAACAAATTCACCTTGAGCCAAATAAAGGCATTTTAAAATTTTAATTTCATTTGCAGTCAGCAAGGTTGTCTTATTATTATACACAAGAGTGAGCGTGCTCAAATTTAAAACAGTCCCCGCAAAACCGACTTCATTCATTGAAGCGGTAAATTGGTATGTCCGCCTGATAACGGCCTGTATCTTTGCAATGGCTACATCCATATCAAAGGGCTTTTCGATATAATCATCGCCTCCCATTTGCATAGCCATTACAATATCCATCTTATCGTTACGGGAAGATAAAAAGATAATGGGGACTTGAGACTTATTCCTGATTTCGGAACACCAATGATAACCGTTAAATGCCGGAAGCCCTATATCCATTAAGACCAGAGAGGGAGCATAGTCTTCAAACTCCTCCAAGATATTACTGAAATTTTTTGCACAGCGTACATTAAAGTTCCATTGCTCCAAATTCTTTTTTAAAACCGAGGCTATTGTTTTATCATCTTCTACAATCAAAATTTTTATAAGCTGTTTCATTGATTTTTTAATTATAGCATTTTAAGGGGAATATAAAAAGACACGAACGGCAGTACGTGTCAGTCTAAAGGGGGGACGATGATAGTCTGATGAAAAATGCACTTAAAATGTACATTTTTCATCAGACATCGCAAATTTGGTTATATCAAAGCTTTAGTATCTTTTGCAATCATAAGTTCTTCATTTGTGGGAATAACAAGAATTTTTACCTTAGAAGAAGCCTTACTTACATCTTTAGCCTGACCGCGGATTTTATTTGCTTCGCTATCCATTTCGACACCTAAGAATTCAAGACCGCAACAAATTTTTTCACGAAGCTCTATAGAATTCTCTCCGATACCTGCCGTAAATACAAGAGCATCCAAACCTCCGATTTGAGCGGCATAAGCTGCGATGTATTTTCTGACCCTATTACAGAACATATCAAGAGCCAGTTTAGCCCTTGCATTTCCTTCTTTAGCTGCGGATTCGATATCTCTAAAATCGCTGCTTACTCCCGAAACACCTAAAACACCGGATTTTTTGTTTAAAACATTGCTTATCTCATCTGCAGAAAGTTTTTCTTTATTCATAATAAAGGGAAGAATTGCAGGATCAAGATCGCCTGAGCGGGTTCCCATTGCAAGACCTTCAAGCGGAGTAAGCCCCATTGAAGTATCAACACATTTTCCTCCCTTTATTGCTGCAAGGCTGGAGCCGTTTCCCAAATGGCAGGTTATTACTTTAAAATCCGGCGATTTATTATTAAGCATTTCGGCAGCTTTTTCGGAAACAAAACGATGTGATGTTCCATGAAAACCGTATCGGCGGATTTTATATTTTTCATAATATTCATAAGGAAGAGCATAAATGTAGTTTTCGCTAGGCATTGTTTGATGAAATGCAGTGTCAAAAACTACGACCATCGGTGTATTAGGCATTAAAGCCTGACATGCTTCTATTCCCATAATATTTGCAGGATTATGAAGAGGAGCAAGGTCTATACATGCTTTAATTCCTGCCATAACTTTATCGTTTAAAACTGCCGACTTATTGAATTCCTCACCACCGTGAACTACTCTGTGTCCTACGGCAGAAATTTCTTCCATCGAATTTACTACACCATGATTTTTATCGATAAGAGCATTTAAAACAAGTTGAATAGCCGTTTTATGGGTGTCCATTTTTTCTTCAATTAAAACGGCCTCCATACCTTTTTTTTCGTGCTTAATTCTGGAACCTTCAATACCGATTCTTTCGACAAGCCCTTTTACCAAAACGTCTTCATTCGTCATATCGATTACCTGATATTTTAATGACGAACTTCCGCAGTTTATAACTAAGATTTTCATTAATAAATTCTCCTTAGAAATTTTAAAAGATTACTTCATTATTGTATCATAAAAATAAATAAAATGTAACCTCTGCCTGCTTAAAAAAGCAGGGCAACCGCATCGGAATTTTTTAATGCATCTGCTCCGAATCCTGCCGGTAAAAATTGTAGCTTGAAGGTTAAATGAAAATCACCAACTATATTTCGAAAATACGAACATATAAGCAATCCTCGTAAGTTAGAAAATTACTACGTTTATTCGTACGGAGGGTTTAATACCTGACGTTTTACGTCTATGCTTCTTGCGTCGTAACAAAGGGTATTAAAGCCGACTGCAACCATCTTATGAGAACAACATACCCCGATGCTCTGCGTCGGGGGTGTCGATTGAATCTATATTTTTTTCACAACATAATACAATTACGCTAGGAGCAAAGACTGATCAAAGTGATGTTTAATTTTCTCATAAGCTAATTGAAGACGAGTTTGTACTTTGTTTTGTGATTCTTCATAAAAGGGGGGGATTATATCTTCAAATCCCGGAGTGCATAAGCAGGTAGGGTAGGGGGATTACTTTCTTCCCGATTAAAATACGATTTGAGCTTTATCGTCTACTACTTTTATTAAGACTTCTTCACCGCCTTTGTAGTTTGCTTTATTTCCTGCTAGCGGAAGAGAAAGATAATTTTCCGTAAGCACTTCAACAGGTTTTCCGGGAATAGGTTTTTCCGCAATGGCGAAAAAAGTTTTTCCGTTACAACTTTTTAAATATTCTTTATAATTATTTGTAGAAAGTGTATTTAAACGGGCGGCTCTTTCTCCGGAAATCCTTTCCGGGACTTTACAGGTCATAAAAAAAGCGGAAGTTCCGGGTCTTGCAGAAAAAGGAAAAACATGAATACCTGAAAAGTTTAAATTTTTGCACATCAAAAAAGTTTGTTCAAAATCTTCATCGGTTTCGGAAGGAAAGCCCGTGATAATGTCGCAGCCTATAAAAGGTTTATCTTTTACGCTTCTTAAATCATTAACTGCTTTAGTTATATCGGACAGGGTGTAGTTTCTGTTCATGGCTTTTAAAATTTTATCGCTTCCCGATTGAATTGAAAGATGAAAATGGGGGCATATTCGTTTATCCGTTAATATAGCCGGCATTTTACCGTTTATTAAATCGGGATAAAGACTTGATATTCGTATTCTTATTTTTTTTGTCGAGGTTAAAATTAAAGAAAGCAAATCTGCAAATCCGCCTATATCGCAGGAATACTGGGATAAGTTTACACCGCTTAATACTACTTCCGCAGCTCCGTTTTTTTCTATTTCGGAGATACGTCTTAAAACTTCTTTTGAAGGTAAGGAAACGGATTTTCCTCTTGCCAATCTTATTCTGCAATACGCACAAGAATTATTGCATCCGTCTTGAACTTTTAAACTAGCCCTTGAATGAAAGATAAAAACGGGCGAACTGAGTTTAAACATTTTTTTGGAATCGGTGTATTCGGTTTTTTTTTCATAAACCTTTTGTCTAAATTCCAAAATCGTTTTTTTTAAATCGGCTATACAAAAGTTTCGATTTTTATTAAAAAAAGAAATTAAATAGTTAGGCAGTTCATCGAGTTCGTCTTTTTTCTTTCCTGAAAAAGATATAATTCTGCCGCCGTTATCTATATTTTCGATTGTATCGGATTCAAGTTCCGCATAACAGCCGGTAACTAAAATTAAAGCGTTTGTATGTTCTTTTAACAAAAGACGTATTAATCGTCGGGCTTTTTGTTCTGCCTTACCCGTAACGGTACAAGTATTGACAATGCAAAAGACTATGTTATTGTTTTGGTTGTTTTTTTTCCGTTCAAAAATAGAAAAGCCTTGTTTTAAAAATCCCGAAGCAAGGGCTTCCGATTCGACTTGGTTTAATCGGCAGCCCAATGTTTCTATCCGAACGGAAAGAATATTACACATATAATATAAAATTACAAGAAACCCGCTGAAGTTATATTTTAAATTTCTTAACTTCGTCTGCAAGATTTTCTATACTTCGTTTATTTTTTTGCGTAATTTCGTTTACTTCTTGTACGGCATTGTTTATTTCGACTACGCCTGAAGCCATTTCGTTCATTCTGCCGGTGATGACAGAAGTTAAACTGCCGAGTTTTTTCATTTCTTCTGCTGCCTGCTCTCCGCCTTTCAGCATTTCTTCAGAGCCTTCTTTAACTTCAATTGTTACCGTATTAATATCCCGTATTGCCGACAGAACTTCTTTACTGCCGTTTTCCTGTTCCCTCATTGCTTCGGTCAATCTGTTACTCATATTTTTGACTTCATCGGAAAGAGAGAAAATTTTATTAAATTCTTCTTCTACCGTTTTTGAAGAAGCCGATAGTGTTTCCAATTCGTTACTGAAGTTTTTTAATGTTTCCGTTATGGTTTTACCTTGTGCGGAAGATTCTTCAGCCAGTTTTCTTATTTCATCGGCTACAACCGCAAAACCTTTTCCGGCTTCACCTGCATGGGCTGCTTCTATTGCCGCATTCATTGCCAAAAGGTTTGTTTGACTTGCTATGTGCTGAATAACGCTGCTTGCTTCTAAAAGACTTCCCGATTCTTCGGCAATTTGCTGCGTTATCGTATTGGAATTTAATACGGTATCTTTTCCTTTGGCTGTAGCCTCTGCCAGATTTTGAATGGTTTGATCGCTTTTTTCGAGAGTTTGCGTTATTGAACCTATGTTTGCAACCATTTCTTCAACTGAAGATGAAGATCTTGCAACACTTGCCGCCTGGACTTCTATGCTTTCATCAAGCAGTTTTATGGTATGAATGATTTTTTCGACTGTAGAAGAAGTTTCGGAAACGCTTGCAGCCTGTGCCAATACTTGTTGTTTTATTCCGTCTACATTGGTGCTTATTTGATTTACCGTACTTGCCGTTTCCGTCATGTTTCCTGCAAGTTCTTCTCCTATTGCACGCATGGTGCCTGCATTTGTGTCTACGGACTGTATCGATAAACGTATTTTTTCTATTGTCTGATTAAAATATTCCGACAATTGTGTAACTTCGTCGTTGCCTATTAAAGGAAGTTGAACCGTTAAATCTCCTTCGCCTTCTGCTATGTCTTTTAAAACTTCTACGGCTGTTTTAACTGGCTTTACCATTTTTTTAGAGATAAGTAAAGTTATTCCCGTAGTACATAATAAAATAAAAAGACTGATAAAAATTAACGAGCGTCTTAAGCTGGATATTGCTCCCATAAATTCTGTCACCGGGGCTCTTATGATGATCGTCCAGCCTGTATTTTTCATTTTGGCATAAGCAGCAATAGAGTTTTGTCCTTCAAATTCGTAATAGCCTATTCCCGGTTCATCAGAATCCAAAGCCGTACGCTGAAAGTCTGCAACAGATTGGTATTTAGCTTCATGTTTTGCAACTTCTTGCGAATTAACCAAGTTTTTTACGATGTCGTCAATCCTGTGGGCAATTGTATTTCCGGTTTTACCCAAAATATAACAAGACCCGGTTTCGCCTATTACTATTTTTTTTATGGAATCGGATAAAGTAAGTCCGTTCATGCTTACAGCCAACACGCCTACTATAGTGCCGTCTCTGCCTTCTATCGGTATGGACATTATTACTTGGAATTTTTGAGTTTCGGAAGATATATAAGGCTCGGTTGTAAATCTGTTTCCTGCGGAAGATTCTTTGTACCAATCGGTATTTCCTACATAACCTACTTTGCCGTTCGCATAATAAGTGTTGCCATTCATGTCACAGACGTTTAAGAATATTTCGTCGTCCACTCCGCCGAACTCTTGTTGTATTGTTATGGTTTTTTCCAAAAAACTTAGATTTTCATCGCTTAAAGCCGGAATACGTGCAAGCCCCAGCAAGAATTCAAAATCGGCTTCCATGTCGCTGCCAATAATCTCTGCGATATCGGCTACCTTGTCTTTTAAATGAGCTTCAACTCGTTGGGTTATTATTTTTTGTGCTGTTGTACGCAAAAGAAGCCCCTGTGTTATACCGCCTATTGTAATCAGTACACCAAAAATTATAAGAAGTTTTTTACTGATTGAAAATAACTTCTTTTTCCGCCCTGTAATATTTTTTTTGTAATCCATAATTTTATCCTTATCCTATCGTCCAATATCCTTGAAAATATAATGAATTTTCCATGATTGGCTTGATACATAAATTAATGAAGCATATTATATACTAAATTCCAAAATATATCAATAAAGTAAGCCGTATCAAAAAAATATTTAAATAAAATTGATTTATGCGAAGAGTTTCAACTTA
>CAUTTN010000090.1:0-7576 GCA_963541225.1 uncultured Treponema sp. | reverse complement strand
GTTTATTCGTGCGGAGGGTTTAATACCCCGACGCTTGCGTCGGGGTTGTTGATTAAAAAAAATTCTAATTTCATTTTTGATTTTTGGAAAAAGTCTAAATCCAAAAAATTTTATCGAGGGCTTCAATGCTTGCGTAATTTAAAATTAAAATGTATATTTAAACCGATGCAAAATTTTGATTTAAGAATTTTATTTGAAGATGAATATCTTGCCGTGTTGGTAAAAAATACGGGGGACGATTCCCAAACCTTTTTTAAAAAAGTCTTCACCGATAAAAAATATAAAGAAGCCGTAAACAGGTTGGATAAACCAGTCAGCGGTATTATACTCATTGCCTTTTCCAAAAAAATACATACAGCCTTAAACAACGCTATTAAATTGGGAGATGTCAAAAAAGAATATTGGGCAGTATGCAAAAAACTTGAAAACCCGAAAATAGGCAAAAAATTCCTTTGTGAGAACTATCTTACATTTAATACAAAAATTCAAAAAGGCTTTATAACTACAAAATCCGCAAATGCAAAAAAAGCCTCTCTTTATTGGGAAATAGCAGGAATAGGCGACTCTTATTCTTTTTTAAAAATTTACCCAATAACCGGAAGAACGCATCAAATTAGAATTCAAATTTCCGGCTTGGGAATGCCCATTAAAGGCGATGTCAAATACGGCTCGAAGCGTACCGAAAAAAACGGAGGGATAAGACTTCATGCTTATTCTTTGGATTTTATACATCCCGTTACAAAAGAAAACATGTTTTTTTCATCTTTGCCGCTGCTTAACGACAATCTATGGGCTTCGTGTATAAATGCCTGTTTAAAAAATAATTAAAATAAAAAATTATGAGAAATGGAGTATATGGATATTTCAAAAACAGGTTTATTGAATAAAGGCAAAAAATTTACCTTAATCGAAGATGTTCACATACACGAATTTGAATGGTTATCATTTGATTCTTTAACAAATCAACAACCCTGACGCAGAGCATCGGGGCACAGTGCTCAATGTTCCGCACTGTATGTGTAATCCGGCACGGATGCCGATGGTTCCAAACAGAAACGAGTTTTTTGCTTTGTAAAAAACTCGCAGTCAAAAATATACACGGATGTATATTTTTGACGAGGTGGTTGCAGTCGGCTTTAATACTCTTTGTTACGACGCAGAGCGTGGGCGTAAAATAACGTCAGGTATTAAACCATCCGCACGAATAAATATTTAATCTGCCCGAAAATTTTACTATAAGGACAGAAATCGAATAGTAATACATTCGACGGACAAAAGTTTAATTATATGGATCGGTTTTATTGATTTAGACTTTCTTTTTCTTTTATTTTATGGTATAATAGATTTTGTGAGGTATAAATGATTAAGCTGCGTAAATTTAGTGCACGTATTGTTGTCTGTCTTATTATGGGCGGTATATTTGCTTTTTTCTTGATGTTTGTAAGCCCTCGATTTCTTTTTTTAGGAAAATTTTATTCTGTAAAGGATATGACGCTGGCATTAAGCCGTTTTGCAAGACTGCCTGAAATAACACAGCTACATAGATTTTTAATAGCCTCCTTTGTATTTATTGTTGTTTCGTTATTAGCAGACGCACGAATTAATTCTATTTCAAAATACATAGAAAAAGAAGAATATAGTAAACCGAAAACAAAAGTATTTGCGGATTTTTTACATAAATTAAGGTTTTGTTATACAACAGAAAACCTTATAGAGGCAATACGTAAAGAACTGGAAACCAACGGCGATTGTTCCGTAATTATTATAGATACAAAAGATAATTCGGTTGTCTATAATACTCCCACACGTTTTGCCTCCGATCCCGAAACCGTTAGGTCTTTAATTAGTATGGCGGATTTTTGGGCTGCCGATGTTCACTTTATAGATCCCAAAATGGAAGAATCTCAGCAAAAAGACGCCCGTATTGCTGCGGTAGTTAATGACGATATTTATTTTTTTATTGTTTGCAGATACATCAATGAAGTAGAAACTCAAGTTTTTTCTTCAATGTTTTCGGAACTTGAGGCTTATCAAAAACGTACGGAAATGGTTACAAAACTTTTGTATCTTTCGGAATTGGCTCAAGAATGGAATATGGTTGCGACTACACAAAAGTCATTTTTGCCGGAACGACTGCCTGAAGTACCTATGCTTGAATTGGCGGCATACTTTAAACCCTTAGTAAACGTATCCGGTGATTATTACTATGCAATAAAAATAGATGAAACAAAAACACTTTTAACGGTAGGCGATGTGTCCGGTAAAGGACTTGCGGCAGCTCTCATTATGGGGGTAATTGTAAGTACCATAAAAATTGCAAAAAACAAAGAAGACCTTGCAGGACTTATAGTTGCTATCGACGGAGCTATCAAGCGAATGAATCTTTCCGATAAGTATACCGTTTTGTTTTTAGGACTCGTCGATACGGAAAAAATGTCCATAAGATATGTAAATGCTTCTATGGAAAACCCGATGATTTTAACCGAATCTCCCGATGGGTATAAAGTGAAGTTATTGGATTCTACCTACAGCATTGTCGGTATTATAGACTTGGATAAAATCGAAGTCAAAGAAAGAAAACTATATAGAGGCGATGTAATCATAATGACAACCGACGGTATACCGGAAACAATGAATGATCAAGGCATTGAATTAGGCGGAACTGAAGATTACATCAATTCCATCAAATCATTTGCATCGGACAGTGCGGAGCAAATCGTACAAAAAATCGCCGCTATGGCTTCCCGTCATGCAGGAAATGTTCCGTTGCGTGATGACATAACAATTCTTTGTGCAAAGGTAAAGGGGTAATTTATGGGTGTTATTATATTTATCTTTTTCTTTACCGTATTACTTACACTATTGACGGCAACATTCATAAGAAGAAAAGAGGCTTTTGCCAAAGACTTATTGGCTCTTTCAACCATAACGACCTTATCAAATTTATTATTTTTAGTTTTACTTATTGCCGTTTATAATGGTGTACTTCATACGAATAAAATAATATCTAAATTTTTTTACGCATCGGGAGCCGGTGTTTCGTTTTTTGTTCTCAGCCTTACCATGAAGATGCCGCATTTCGAAAAAAAGAAAATAAATAAATTTACCGTATTCAGTATAATCGTTCATGTACTAGGAGTTATATCATCGTTTTTATTTGTTTATGACTTTACATGGGACAAGCTGTATGGATTTAGATTTGATTCCTACATGGTAGGAAAGATGCCGTTTATTCGTTTATATTCATTAATTTTTTTGGCTTTAAGTCCGTTTATGGCAATCATAATATCTATCGTAAAATTTGTAACGGAAAAAAGTAGAATTCATAAACAGCAAATATTTCTTTATACATCTTTGCTTTTTATGACTTTGACCATAAACATTCTTGTAAGTTATCTTTTAAATATCTTTTCATGGGTATTTGTAATGACCCCTGTAGGCTATATTTTATTTATATTTTTGGTAACTTCCGTAGCAAATTCTACAATAGTTTATGATAGAAGACAAATAGGTTTTGCTCTTATACGATTTTTAGTTTTCGGTTTATTATTTGCAGGAATAAGTGCCTGCCTTTCAATAATTGCTTTGACGGAAATAAAAAACTTACAAACACAAATAACCGTTTTGGTATTTATAACTTTTATGGTTTTAATGATACGCTCTATTGTTTCCGAAAAGCTAAGATGGCTTTTAGGCGATAAAAGGGAATATGCCGAAGAAATAGAAAAAAAATTACAGAAAATAGACTATTCGGAAGGACGCGAAAAAGTAATAAAAGCTTTTTCCGAGATAGTTTCTGCAAACATAAAAACGGAAGGTGTGGATATTCTTGTATCGGACGAAAAAAATATTTTGTATCCGATTCTCTCTTCGTCAAAAAACAAACAAACCTTTCTAACCAATACTGCCGTATTCGATTTTGTTATGGAACAAAATATTTCCGTTGCCGTAAAATCGCAAGCTTTAACCGATTCTGTATTTCAGGATATAAGAAGCGAACTTGTATCGATTATGAATCGAACCTCGTCCGAAGTTATGATATTTGTCCGTGAAGGACAAAAGATTATCGGGTTGCTGGGTTTTCAGCAAAAAAGAAAAGGTGAAGCCTTTACAGCCTATGATATTGAAGTCTTAACGAATTTATATTCGTATTTCTTTTTGATTATCTATTATTTAAAGAATATAGCAAAACAGGATATCGTTCTTACAGTAGACCGCGAAATAGAAATGTCGGATCAAATTATAGAATCTATCCAAAAAAATATGGATATCATTCAAGATAAGATTATAGATATAGATTCCGTTTCTTATTCTGCTCATCGATTAGGCGGCGACTTTATAGATTTTATAAAACTATCGGAAGATAGATATTTTTTCTTAATCGGCGATATGGCAGGCAAAGGTTTAAGTGCAAGTATGAGTATGCTTATTTTAAAATCGGTACTTCATACCTATATTGTAGAAACACCCGATTTTAAAGAACTAATTTCTAAACTTAACAGTTTTATAAAAGACAATCTTCCAAAAGGAACTTTTTTTGCAGGTCTTTTCGGTATTATCGATTTTAAAACCGCAACCATATATTATTTAAACTGCGGCATACCTCTTATGGCAATGTATGTAAACTCTTATAAAAATGTTATCGAAATACAAGGTGAAGGTCGTGTTTTAGGTTTTGTAAAAAATATAAAACCTTTTTTAAAGGTAAGAAAAATTACGATGAACAAAGATGACATTATTGTTCTTACAACGGACGGTTTATTGGAATCGGAAAACTTAAAAGGCGATCGTTTTGGAAATGAACGTGTAGGACGCTTAATAACTGCTAACAGAAATGATAAGGCAGGGAGAATAGCAAAAGCAATATATGATAGTTTGGGAAGTTTTATATCTACACAAATTGAAGACGATGTTACGATACTTGTATTAAAACACAGATAGATTATATAAATTAAGGAAGGTTTTTATGGACAATTTAATTATTCTTGAATCATTGGATAGCAAATATTTGCTTTTAACTGTGGAAGGAACAATAAATTCCTATACATACGGCGATTTTGAAAAAAAGATTTATTCGGCTATTAAAAATTCTAATGTTGTTCTTGATTTAGCTAAAGTTACAAATATGTCTTCATCCGGATTAGGGGTTTTGATGTCGGCTTATGACGATGGACAAGAAAGCGGTCATAGTATTTTTATTTTGAACCCCTCCGAAGTAGTAAGGCTTGCAATAGACTCTACGGGTTTTTCGGATATGTTCAAAGTAATTCATTCAATTGATGAAATATAGGGAACGTTTTTATGCAGGAAGAAGATCATGTATATCTTGCCCCGAGCTTATCCAATCTTCTGCAAATTGAAACTTTAATAAACGAGTCCGAATTTATAACGGATAAATGCCTGAAGGCGACAGCATTAATAGTAAGCACGGAAATTTTTTGTAATATAGTCGAACATGGTAATGTACCGGAAAGTACTTGTGTTGATGTACATATCGTAAAAGGTGATTTATTAAAGATAAAATTTGTTTATGAAACACCTAATTTCGATAAATTGCTTAAAAAGGCTAAAGAACTTAAACCTTATTACGACGAAAAATCCAAAAGGTACAGAGGTTTAGGGATGATAATGTTAAAAAATTTATCTAAAAATATTGACTATAAAAAAGGAATATCTAAGTCGGCTATAATAGTTACATTATAATTTTTTAAAGGTTTATTTAAAAAATGAAAAAACTTAAAATATTTATAATTTTTTTTTGCCTGTGTTTGAAGGTCTTTGCGCAAATAGATGAAGAAAATTTCTCCTTATTTTTTTCTAACTTTACTTCCTCAAGCATTCCTAAAGATGTAATCGATAATATTTTAAAAAACAAGGAAGAGTTTTATAAAGAATTGAAGCACGTTTTAGATATCGATACGGATAACCTTTTAGTCCTTGTCGATAAAAATCATTTCCTCGATAAAGATTATATACCCAAAGATATAATAAACTTATCCGAACTAAAAAACAGAGCCTATAGTATTAGTAGTATCCTTGTAACTCAAAAAATAAAAAACATAAAAACCATAATATATATTCGAGATGTTAATGATATCCGCTTGGCTAAAATTGCAGAATCTCCTTTACAGAAAATGTCAATAGCAGCAAAAAAAGATAAAATAACACTTGTTGTAAGCTCAGCCTATAGATCATTTGAATACCAAACAAAATTATTCGATAAATATGTAAAAAAAGACGGAAAACAAAAAGCTATGACGTATTCTGCTATGCCGGGAACAAGTCAGCACCAGTTAGGTACTACAATAGACTTTGGAACAATTAATGATTCGTTTGCATACACACCACAGGGCAAATGGCTATACAAAAATGCCTATAAATACGGCTGGTCTCTTTCATATCCCAAAGGATATGAAAAAGTTACAGGCTATAAGTGGGAATGCTGGCACTACCGCTATATAGGAGTTGAAGCCTGTAAATTGCAAAAAAAATGGTTTAATGACATTCAGCAATATATGCTTGAATTTATTTACGAATGGAAAAAAGCCGGTCTGAACCAAAAAATGTAATCACTCGGCTTTGACATCATCTTCACATAAGCCGAAGCCTTCCGGCTCGCTGTTTTCGGAACTATGCGGTTCGATATGAACCATAACATCATAAACATTTTCTATATTGCTTTTTATTGCTGTTGTTACTTTCTCTGCAATAAGATGAGCCTCGTACACATTTATATTCGGAGCAACTTCAATATCCAAAACAATATCCAAAAGATTTGCCATTTTCCTTATTCTTGCTCTATGGGGATTATAAACACCATCAACCGAATTGACCGCTTCAAATAGTTGCCGATATAAAACATTATTTGTATTTCCATCCATTAGTTCTACATTTAATTCGATAAACAACTCTATACTTGATTTTAAAATCCAGACAGCAACAATCAATGCCGTAATAATATCGAATATTGGAATATTGAACAAATAAGAAATACTAAGACCTGCCAAAACCGAAGCCGAAAGAATTACGTCATTCGCCATATTTTTTGCATTGGCCCGAATCATCATACTGTTTGCTCTTTTTCCCATAAAGTGCTGATTTAAAGCGAGTAAAAGTTTTCCGGTAATCGAAAAGATGGTAACCAAAATTGCTAGTCGATGCGGTAAAACAAGTATTGCAGTCCCATTCACAACTTCAATAAACTTTTGACCTGCAGCAAAAAGTAAATTCAAACCTGCTGCGGTTATTACAAACGAAAGAATAAGGGTTGCAAGAGTTTCAGCTCTCTGATGGCCCCAAGGGTGTTCTTTATCCGAAGGTCTGTTTATTATATAACTTACAATAAGCGTCATCGCAGAAATTGCAATATCCGTTGCAGAATCAAGACCATCTCCCAATACTGCAAGACTATTTGTATAAAAACCAATTACAACCTTTGCAAAACAAATAATAATATTTCCTGTAAGAGCTATTAAGGAAGCATTTCTCACAATCTTTATTCTTTTTTCCTCGTTCATATCAAACTATTATAAGTTATGCAATAAATAAATTCAATACAAAAAAAATAGTGTTTCAG
>CAUTTN010000089.1:0-7684 GCA_963541225.1 uncultured Treponema sp. | reverse complement strand
CGACGCAAGCGTCGGGGTATTAAACCCTCCACACGAATAAAAGAGGAACGGTTATTTTTCACGTATTTTCCATCGTTGTACGCATAATTTCAAGATTACACATTTCAAAAATCCGACTCACATTCCTAAAAAACGTTTTAAATTTTTTGTAAAATTCATAATTGATTGAAAAAAAAGTAACAATATGGTATCATCTAGGTAAGTGTATTCTAAAACAAAGAATTTTAAAATTTTTAGTATTTATTTAAAGGGCATTTTATGAAAAAAATATTTTTTACTCCTATTTTGTTATTCCTTACAATTAGCATATACATTTGTGCAGAACCTACGGAATTATATCAAAAAGGTACCGAATATCAAGTAAATGAAGATTGGTATTCTGCGATTGAGCTTTATCAAACAGCTTTGCAAGAAAATCCTGCATATAATTTGGCATATCAGCGGCTTGCAGAATGCTTTTATGCTTTAAACGAATACGATCAGGCTTTACATTTTGTAAGAACTGCCGCTTCCTTTAAATACCAAGACCCGGATTTAAAAAATCTTGAAGGATTTATCCTTATAGGTTTGGGCAAGATTACGGAAGCTCAAGACATATTTAAAACTATTTTAAGAACCTATCCAAATAACTCGGAAGCCAGATTTGGTCTTGCGGAAATAGAAGTTCTTAACGGAAGATTTTATGCTGCCTCCGATATATACAAGCAAACTTTATTCAAACAAGCCGAAAATAGAAAAGCACTTCTTTCTCTGGCACTTATAAGCCACGAAACAGGAAATATAAAACTTGCAACCGATTATATAAATAAAGCCTTGTTATATCATGGCGATAATCCGCAAGTACATTATTTTGCAGCATATCTGTCTGTACTGGAAAATAATTTGGAAGAAGCCGAGGGCAGACTTAGAAATGCAATCAGATTAAAAAATAACTATGATGACGCTTATTCTCTTTTAGCGGCAATTCTTTATGCACAAAAAAGATATGAAGAAGCTATAAGTATAACCGACATAAGAATTGCAAAAAAAAGAAATATCGCCGAAGCATGGTATTTAAAAGCTCTTTGTCTTTTAAATATGGACAAAAAGAATGAAGCAATGATTAATGCCAAAATCAGCCTTTCAATTAATCCCGAAAATGAAATTATCCGGGCATTATTAGAAAATATCGCCTTCAAAAATTTGGATTTTGAAGATAAATTCCGTAAAGAACTTTCAAAATACCATTCGGAAAAAGGATTAGGCTTTGCAAGAAGAAACATGAGCGACCAAGCTCTTTATGAATACAGACGGGCTTTAAAATTATATCCTTACGATGCACAAAGCAGGGAGGCTTATGCAAAAATTCTTTTAAGATTCGGTTATCCTGCACGCTATTTGGAACAGCTTCTTTTTATTCAAAGTATCTCCAAAAGCAATAACAATGTAAATGATGCAGTAGAAGCTTATAGCAAAAATCTTTTAACTTCTATTCAAACAAAGTGGAAAATAGACCCTCTCAGTCTTGATAAGGCTCATCTTTCGATAAGTTTATTTTATGAAAAAGAAAATGCAAACATAATTCACCCCGAAGCGGAACAGATAACTCAAATACTTACAGCAGACATTTTAGCAAATAGCCCGCGATTTAATATTTTTCCGCATTCCGATAAATCAACCGAATATAAGGAAGCTTTCAAAAAAGCCCGCGAAGAAAACAGCGATTATTTCGGTATAATTAAATTAAAAGAAAATGAAAGAGATATTCATTTGATACTGGAACTTTATGTTTCCAGAACAGGAAGTCATGCAAAAACATTTAATGTTTATAGATCCGGTAACGATAGATTTTCAAACGCTATAAGACGACTTGTAAAAATATTTTCGGAAGAAATGCCCATTGTAGGTCGAATAGTAAACAGGTATCAAAACGAAGCCGTAATAGACATAGGAAAACATGATGCGGATATGTCCGACTATAAAATAGCCATAATAAAAAAAGACAGTTTAATTGCGGATAAAGACGGCATAGCTTTAATTTATCCCCCTTCCGACATATTAGGTTATTTTGTACCATCAAGATCGGAAGAAGATTTAACCGAGGGACATCTTGAATTAGCAGGATACTACGACAGAATAAGCAAAGGCGATGCCGTAATTTTAATAAAACCGGAAGAAAAACAGGAAGAAACCGAAGATTACACCAATGCAGAACAAAAATATTCAGGTATCTTTTTATTGCTTAGACGAATTCGATAATTCCAATATGCAATATTGTATCCATTCGGCTGCCTGTTTAGGATATAAATCTTGAACAGCCAAAAATTTTAATAGAGCATCTCCGTATCTCTTTTGAAAGAATAAGGCTTCCGCTAAATAAAATAGACTTCTGGCGGAAGTTCTTGAGGTGCGTTTAATTTTTAAAAAACTATTTAAATCTTTTTCTGCCGAATTCCAATTTTTCGTTAAAAAATTTTTTTGAAGAATGTTATAAAGCTCCATCTTTTCACCGGAATCGGAAGCGGCTGTATCTTCGAGGAAGATATAAATTTCGTGTTTGTAATCGGATAATTTGAATTGTCCGTATACAGTATTTTTTGTTAAACCGTTTATAATTGTTTCCGTTTCAGTAGAAAAAAACAAGGATTTTTTATTTATTTCATTTTTGGGATTTAAAACAGGTAACGGCAAAGCTCTTTCAATTTCGGTATTTCCGTTTACATTGACAGCCTGACCGGAGCTTAAAACGGAAACAGGTTCCTCAATTGTGTTTTTGCCTCTTAAAAACTTAATGTTTGAATCCAATTCGTTTTCTTCAATTATAGCATAATAGTAAGGAAGCCCTAAAGGCGGGTAATCGATATACGGAAAACCTTTATCCGTTATGGACGCAACCGGAACGGCATTTGCAAGGGATTGCAAAGATTTAAATTCTTGAGAAGCTCTGTATAAAATCAAATTCCTACCTGTATGGGAAGCCTTCCAGCTTATTACAACGGCATCATCTCTAACTATCGCAGAAAAAAAAGTAAAACAGAAAGGTTCCGTGTTATCTGTCACAACAGCATTTTCTTCAATTTTATTGAAATCCTGTACGGACGGTACAACTTTGGGGCTTAAATTCTCTTCAGGTAGGGGCAAATCATTGCCGGACAAAGAAACTGCCGTTATGATAAAAAACAGTATTATGATTTTTTTCATTACATATTCCCAACTTATAAAAAGACATCTCTAAAACGACAATCAGCAATTTATCTTAGAAGATAATCTACTTTACGGATGCAGTTTTAGAGATTTCCAAAAATATACGGAAAAAAGTATTATCGCTCTTTTCCGTATATCCTTAAATTTACATATTTTTTACAATCTTAATTATTAAAGTCATCATACTCAATGTCATCATCTTCATCGTAGTCGAAATCATCATCATCAAAATCGTCGTCAAAGTCGTCATCATCGAAGTCTTCGTCAAAATCATCGTCTTCATCAAAATCATCGTCAAAGTCATCATCATCGAAGTCTTCATCAAAATCATCGTCAAACTCGTCATCGTCGAAGTCTTCATCATCATAATCGCTGTCATACGAGTTATACAAAAGATGAAATTTTTCAGATGCATCAATAGAAAGATAGTCAAACATAGAACAACCCCTTAGTTTTTTTATTGTATGTTTAACCATATAATAGAGGAGAGATTGCATTTCTGTCAACTAGATGAGTTCTTTTTTTTTGATTTTTTTAAATTTTATTAGTTAAAGGAGGAGCAATTACCCGGTACTCTTAGGCGAAAATTATCGATTTTTCGTTTATCTTAAAGTAAGTTACCGTACAGGAATACAATAAAACTCCTGTATTTATTGCATAATACCATTGTCAAATATTCTATCTTGTGTTAAAATATATCCATGAAAAGCATCGATAAGGAGTTGAACTCCATTACAGAATTGTTTCCGTCCGATTTTACGGATGATGAAAAGGCTCTTGCGAAAACGCATTTTTTAAAAAAACTGTCGGTTTTAACCCACGGTTTTTATGGTGGAAAGTTACAGACTGTCCCCAAATGCGGTTTATACGGATTTAACTGGTTCAGCGTTTGGTATACGCCCGGCGTTTCGGCTATATCCACTTCAATCAGGGACGATAACGAAACTTCGTTTTCCCTTTCCAACAAGGGTAATCTTGTAGCCGTTGTAAGCGACTCGACGCGGGTTTTAGGCGACGGAGACTGTACGCCGCCCGGAGGCTTAGGCGTTATGGAGGGGAAATGTATGCTGATGAAGTATCTTGGAGGTGTAGATGCTTATCCCCTGTGTATCGATTCTAAAACGCGTGTGGACGAGGCGGATAAATACAGTACACCTGTAGGAAAAAACAATCCCGACAAAATCATTGATTTTGTGCGTATGCTTGAACCCTGCGTAGGAGCGGTAAACTTGGAAGACATTCAGCAGCCTGAATGCTTTAAGGTATTGGATACTCTGCGCGAAGTTTGCGATATTCCCGTATGGCATGACGATGCACAAGGCACAGCCTGTATTACCTTGGCAGGTCTTTTAAATGCAATTAAACTTACAGGCAAAAAAATGGAAGACTGTAAAATCGTATTATTAGGTGCAGGAGCTTCCAACACCACAATCGCCCGTTTAATTCTTGCTGACGGCGGGAAACCCGAAAATATGATAATCTGCGATTCAAGAGGCGGTTTACATTCAGGCAGAAAAGATATTGAAGCAGATCCCCGCTATTACAGAAAATGGGAGCTTTGTTTAAAGACCAATCCGGGCAAAATATCTTCCTTTGATGAAGCTATGAAAGGTGCAGACGTTTTAATTGCCCTTTCTACTCCGGGGCCGAACACCGTAACAAAGGCACAAATTGCTTCCATGAACGAAAAGGCAATTGTTTTTACCTGTGCAAACCCCATTCCCGAAATATGGCCGCATGAAGCAAAAGCCGCAGGTGCCTACATTGTTGGAACCGGACGAGGGGACTTCCCGAACCAGATTAACAACTCGGTTTGTTTCCCCGGAATTTTAAAAGGAGCTCTTTTAGTACGTGCACGGAAAATCTCGGACGGTATGGCTATCCGCTGCTCCCACTCCATTGCCGATTATTCTGAAAAGAAAGGAATTAATCCCGACAACATTGTAGTAACAATGGAAGATGATGATGTCTTTGCAGTGGAAGCGGCTGACGTTGCAATGCAGGCAATTGAAGAGGGATTAGCCCGTGTTACAATGACATGGGACGAAGCCTATCAAAGAGCAAAAAAAGACATTGAAGAAAGTCGTTCTTTAACAAAAATGCTTATGGAAAAAGACTTTATAAAAGAACCTCCTCAGGAATTCTATCAAAAAGCTCTTGAGTATGCCATTGAGCAAATAAAAAAGAACAGAAAATAAGTATCGAATAGTCGACAAAAAACACCGGAATCCTTTTAAGGATTAACCGGTGTTTTTTTTAATTCGCATGTTTAGCGGATTGCGAATCGATTTTTATAGGTAAATTATGCTTACCCGTGTTCCTTTATATTTATTTACAACGTTCTAAAGAAAAAGAATATCGAGGTAAAAAATGATTGGTAAAAACCGATTTGTGGATTGAAAAATTGACCTTGGGGAATAAAATCTATATGATTGGGCTCAATTCCTTGGTTACAATGGAAAATGCAGAATAAAATAGAGAATTTCATTTTCAAAAACAAGAAAATATTATTTATAACTGTTTTTTTTCGGAATTGTTCATCAAATAATGTTTGGAGTTGGCGGATTCCTTATTTTTTGTATTGGCTTTATTCGTGCGGAGGTTTAATACCCCGACGCAAGGGTCGGGAGTGTTGATTATGTATACAGTATATAAATAGAAAAATACCTAACACGGTTTTCAATGCCGGCAAACGGGTCAATCCGTATCCGCTTTGTTGACTTTTTTTTACATTTATTTATAATATAGCCGATGAAAGAAACCACGAAGATTCTTTTCGGCGGAGATATTTGCGGAAGTTTGGGGCTTAAAATGCTTAAAACATATCTGCCTAAAATTATAAATGAAGAAGCTATAGATTTTGTTGTAGTAAATGGTGAAAATACAGATAACGGAACCGGTATTAGAGAAGAACAAGCCGAAATTTTTTTTGAACATGGCGTCGATATAATAACAGGAGGTAATCATACCCTTGAAAAATTCGATATAAGAAACAATTTTGGAAAAAACCCTCGTATTTTGCGTCCGTATAATTTCCCTGAAGCACAGGGGGATGGTTTAATTCAAATAGGAAAAAACGGAGTAAAATATGCCGTTATAAATTTACAAGGCAGAGAAAATATGCGGCCTATCGATTGTCCTTTTCAGAGTTTGGATAAAATCCTTATGGGCGAAAAAAAACGAAGCCTTGAACATTCTATAATAATTGTTGATTTTCATGCCGAATCCACAATGGAAAAAGAAGCCTTAGGTTTTTATGCAGACGGAAAAGTATCCGTTTTTGCGGGAACGCATACACACACACAAACTGCCGACGAGAGAATTTTGCCGAAAGGAACTGCTTATATAACAGACGCAGGAATGACCGGTGCTTTTTATTCGGTAATAGGAGCAGAACCGGAAACTGCTATTATGCGGGCAAGAAATCAAATTCCCAACAAATTCACTCTTGTATCTGAAGGCGATGCTTTTTTTTGCGGCTTAATTTCCGAAATTGATTTAAAAACAAGAAAAGCCGTTTTTGTAAAAAGGGTTTACATAAAAACAAAATAGTTATCGGTTTTATCGATAAGATATTTTCTCAAAAAATTCGTATTTTGGAAGTACTATATTGAGTTTTCTGACTATTATTTTACAAATCGAATTCGATTAGCTGACAATTCTTAATTTCTATTTTTTCTAAATCTTTTTGTAAATAAGATTTAAAATAAGTGCAAATCATGGTTGTCATCACGCCATGACAAACAAAAAGAACATTTTGCTCTTTATGTTTTTTTGCAACTTCTTCAATTATACTATATGCACGGTATGCCGTGTGTACTAAAGATTCTCCTGCGGGAAACCTAAAAAAAGGATTTCCGGTTATCTGTAAAAACTCGGGCTTATTCCAATCCTCTCCTTCAAGACTGCCGAAATTTATTTCGGTTAAACGCTCATCGGTTACGGCTTTTATATTCAAAGCTTTTTCGATATAGGCAGCAGTTGCCAAAGCTCTTTTAAGAGGAGAAACATATATCGCACTTATTTTATTTTTGGCTTGTTCGGTTGCAATATGTTTTGCAAGTTCTTCGGCTTGAGCTTTACCTTTTTCGGTAAGAGAGGCTTCCGAAATACCGCAAGCCATCATTTTAGAATTCCAATCGGTTTCTCCGTGTCGTACAACAAAAAGTTTCATACAAAAATTATATTATTTTTATGTTTGAAAAACAAGAGGCTGATTAATACCGCATAGAAATAAATTATACGATTAATTAAAAGAACAAGCAAAATATTGAAAACTTTATAAACGAAATAAATAAATCTAAACCAAAAACAGGCATCTACAAAAAACCGGTTTTTATGGATTATCTCTATTTTTATTCGTGCGGAGGGTTTAATACCCAGACGCTCTGCGTCGGGGTATGTTGATTCGTGCGGAGGATTACTTGACGTTTTACGGCTATGCTATGCGTCGGGATTGTTGATTTGAGGCTTTAATTCTATTATATCAATTAGTTTTTGA
>CAUTTN010000088.1:0-7706 GCA_963541225.1 uncultured Treponema sp. | reverse complement strand
ATATTTTATATGACATTTATCATGTAAAAAAATCCGTTAAAGTCGGGTTTTATGCAAATTATCCGATATTTGCTAATTTATGTTTCTCCATTCGTCAAGTTGTTTTTGTATTAGGACTTTACTTTCTTCCAATATACGTACCTGCTCCTCTTTTGTGGAGGGTGCATCATAAACTTTTAACAGTTTTATCCGGTAACAACCGCCTTTAAGGTTTTTTATAAATTTGGTTATGGATGATATTTGCCAGCCTCCGTCCAAGGCAAATACGGCAACCGGCATCGGTACCTCATTTAAAAGTCTGCGGAATCCTGCTGCATGAAAAGTTCCTAAATCACCGTTTTTTGAACGGGAGCCTTCGGGAAAAATTACCGGAATAAGATTGTTTTTTGAAACATGTACTGCAAATTTATCGACGGCTTTCATGGCTTGTGACGGACTTCCGGTTCTTTGTACTAAGCAGTGTTTTCCGCTTTTAAGCATTGCCGACACTAGAGGTACTTTGTTGCCCAGTTCTTTTTTTGCAACAAATCTTAACCTTGTGCCGTTGTAATAATTCATGTGAACAACTATGTCCAAAAGACTTTGGTGGTTTGAAACTATAAGGTATTGTTCCGGAAGAGTATTAATAAGGCTATAATCTCCCTTAAATTTAAATCCCATATATCTGTTAAATATGGCAAATAATAGGCGAGGTGTATCTCTTACAATGACTTCGGAATTTATCCAATCGCAACACCTTCGGCATATAGCATAAGCCGTATCTATAAGAATAGCTTTCCATGCCAAAAGCATTAGAGTGCATGAAATTACTATAAATGCTTTCATAAGTTATTAAGCTCCATTCTATTAAAAACTAAGATCTTATGTTATCATATTATGGTCATATAGTCTATACTTTAAAAATATATAATGAATTAAAAAACATATCGTTAAATACTATGGTTTTGTACCGGAACTTTAAATAATATAAGATTGACAACTTCCGTAGTAAAAAGTATAATTAAAGTATTATAAAAATTATAAGGAGTTTATTATGAAAAACTTAAAGAAAATTGTATTTTTTGCATTTATGTCCGCCGTTTTAACTGCAGCTGTATTTGCAAAAGGAGCAAAAGAGCCGGTTAGTGTAGTAGACCTATCAAAAGATAGAGCCGGAAACGAAATCGCCTTGCCTTCCGAAATACAAAAAATTGTTTCGATGGCTCCATCGAATACCGAAATTCTAGTCGATTTGGGACTTGGGGGCAATATTATTGCGGCAGATACATATACACAAAAAGACGGTCTTATAAAACAAGATATTCCTTATTTTGATATGATGAAACCTGATACCGAAAATTTAATTGCCCTAAAACCGGATGTCGTTTTTATTTCGGGAATGTCAAATGCAAAGGGAAATGATCCGTATGCTCCTCTGCGTGAAGCCGGAATTTGCGTTATAAATATTCCTTCTTCTTCCAGCATTGAAGAAATTTATAATGATATTGCTTTTATTTCGGCTATCGTAAAAAAAGAAGTTGAAGGAAATAAAATAATAACCGATATGAAGACCGAAATCGATAAAATAAAGAAAAAGGGAAATTCTATTTCTAAAGATAAGAAAAAAACGGTTTATTTCGAAATAGGAGCTGCTCCTTATATGTATAGCTTGGGACAAGGAACATTCATTCATGAAATGATAGAAATTATCGGAGCAAAAAATATTCTTGAAGATCAAAATAAATGGATTTCCGTTTCCGATGAAATGGTTTTATCAAAAAATCCCGATATAATTTTAACAACAGTGGATTATATTCCTAATCCCGTTGAAGAAATTTTAAACCGACCGGGTTGGGATAGTTTAAAAGCCGTAAAAGAAAAACGGATTTTTTCCATAGATACCAATTCGGCTTCAAGACCAAACCATAATATTATAAAAGCTTTACAAGAAATGGCTAAAAAGATATATCCCGACAAATTTTAAACATGACGTTAAAGCTAAAAATACTTTCGGCAATAACCGTTAGTGTTTTTGTCATTATCGTGGGGGTAGGTATAGGAAATATTTTTATCCGCCCCCATGATATTATTAAAATTATATTTTGCAAATTATTTAATAAAGAATTTATAGGTATTCCCGAAACTTTTGCTGCTATTATTTTAAAAGTAAGATTGCCGCGTGTTTTAATGGCGTTTTTAATAGGTGGATCTCTTGCGGTAAGCGGATCAGTTATGCAAAGTGTTTTAAAAAATCCGCTTGCATCTTCTTATACTATGGGAGTTTCTTCAGGAGCGGCTCTTGGTGCTGCATGTGTAATTGCATTCGGTTTTTTTATACCTACATTTCCGCAACTTACATTACCTTTTGCAGGTACCGTTACCGGCTTACTAAGTGTTTATGCAGCTGTTAGATTTGCTTTTGCAGTAGACAAATCTTTTACCAACAATACGATTATTTTAGCAGGAATTGTTTTTTCTCTTTTTATAAACGGAATAATAACTTTAATAATAGCTCTTAACCGTACCGGCATGGCTCAGTTGATTTTTTGGCAAATGGGCAGTTTTTCTACACAAAGAATGCAAAACTTTCAAATTTTATTTCCGCTTGTAGTTTTAATTATTGTATTCCTTTTAAGATACTCTGTAGAAATGGATATTTTAACTTTTGGAGAAACGGATGCTAAAATGATAGGTGTCGATACAAATAAAACAAAATGGATTCTTTTGTTTTTATCGGCAGCACTTACAGGCTCTGCAGTTTCTTTTGCCGGAATAATAGGTTTTGTAGATTTAATAGCACCTCACCTTGTAAGAAAAATTTTCGGTTCTAAACATAAGGTTGTAATACCGATGTCTTTTTTTACAGGAGGCATTTTGATGACAAGTTGCGATATTGCAGCCCGGACGTTACTGACTGCTCAAGAACTTCCAATCGGAGCGATTACCGCATTGATCGGAGCTCCGGTATTTTGTTTTATTTATTTTAAAAACGGAAAAAGGCATATAGAAAACTAGATTATGGAACTTATACTAAAATCCGTAAATGCGGGATATACAAAAGCAAATGTTTTACATGATATTTCGTTTAATCTTTTTTCGAGTGAAAAACTTGCAATTTTAGGAGAAAACGGCTGCGGTAAAACTACACTTATCAAAACAATTGCAGGACTTTTAAACTATTCGGGGGAAATTTTTTTAAACGGACAAAATGTAAAAAACGAAAAACGGAAATATCTTGCACGGAAAATAGGAGTTTTAAATCAGTCCTCTTCCATTTATTTTTCTTATTCCGTTTATGATACGGTTATGCTTGGAAGATATGCACATGCAACAAAAGGTCTTTTTTACAAGGAAACCGCAAACGATAAATTTTGTGTTGAAAATTGTTTGAAGCTTCTTAACTTGTGGGATTTAAAAGATCGGCAAATAGATACATTGTCGGGCGGTCAATTGCAGAGAGTTTATCTTGCAAGACTCTTGGTGCAAGACCCCGATTTAATTCTTTTGGATGAACCGACAAATCATCTCGATTTAAAAAGTCAAATTGAACTTGTTGCTTTTTTAAAAAAATTGAGTTGTCAGGAAAACAAAATAATTATAGGGGTTTTTCATGATATAAATCTGGCTCTTGATTTTGCAGATACAATTCTTTTTTTAAAAAAGGGAAAAGTTATTTTTTTCGGTAAAAAGGATATGCTTTCTTCTCAGGTTTTTAAAGATGCGTACGGTATTGACGCTGTCGCGTGGATAAAAAATTCTTTTAAAAATTGGCAAAAATTATAAACCGTATTTTCAAAACCGGAAGTTTCCGGCAGTTTCCTGTAAAATATTTTGTTAAAAACAACATCTTACTGAAAAATGCGTGAGATTAAATTTTCCGCATAAATAAATAATTCTTTAATATAAATATGCCTAAGTTTTTTTAAATGTAGATATTATGTATAAAAGTACTTGAAAAAAATCGTTTGGATTTTTAAAGGTTACTAAAGGATTTTTTAATGTTAAAGAAGTTTAAATTAAAATCGAAGTCTGTTATAAGAAACTTTTATGCAAATATCATTTGTCCTCAAACTTGTATTATCTGCAAAGAAAAAACATTTTCCGGTATTCCTGTATGTCAAAATTGTATAACAAAAGAATTAGAGTTGCCATGTGATTTTCAATTAAAAAATCCGGACAAGTTTTGCGGCAATTGCGGAAAATTATTAATTTCCGAAAAAAATTTCTGTACGTCTTGCAGAACAAAAATTGAAAAAGAAGATTTGTCCTTTTATGATAAAGTTTTTGCTATTTATCCTTATCAAGGTATGGGCGGAAAAATTTTGCGTCAATGGAAAAATCAAAATGTGCGAAGTATTGCAGAACTATTTTCGGCTTCTATTTTTCATTTTGTAAATTCAAAAGAAGAATTAAAGAATATAAATATTGTTCCTGTTCCTCCCCGTCCTAAAAAACTTAAAACTAAAGGATGGGATCAAATTGAAGATATGGCATGTATTCTTGAAAGTTTTTATGGAATAAATATCAGCCGCTATTTAAAAAGAGAAGACGGTACTTCGCAAAAATCTTTATCAAAAGAAAAGCGTAAAACAAATCTTAAAGGAAAAATTCATTTAAAAAATAACGGAATAATTTTACCTGAAAAATTAATAATATTGGATGATGTTATTACAACAGGAGCAACTCTTAATTTTTGTGCACAAGTCCTAAAAGATGCAGGCTGCAAAAAAGTTTATTGTCTATGTCTTTTTTTCGATTAAATGATTTTGCATTTTTAAAATCTCATAAGATTTTTAAGTGTCGGTATATTCAGTATTTAATTCGGCGTATTATTTACGGCTTAACCTTACGGAAAGGAGCATTATGTCGGACGGTCTTATTCCCGATATTCTGCCTGCTTGTCCTATTGTTTCGGGACGGACTTTTTTTAAACGCGAACACGATTCGGTTGAAAGCCCCGAAACTTCGTCATAATTAAAATCTGCCGGTATGCGTATATTTTCCATACGCTTAACTTTTTCGATTCTTTTATCCTGCACCTTTATGTAATGCTCATACCGTATTTCGAGTTCGGCAGAATATGCAATATCGTTAGGGTATGAAAGGAAAGAAGGATCAAGATGTTTTACCGTATCGATAGAAATTTGCGGATCGTGTAAAGACTCTTCTAAAGATTTTCCTATATGTACTTTTAATTCGGGATAATCTTCTGCCGTTTTTTCGGTAATTTTAATTTCTTTCCAGCGTTTTATAATTTCACTCCTAATATTTATTTTAGCAGTAAGACGTTTTAACGCATCTTCTTTTTGTAAGCCTATCTTAAAAGCTTTTTCCGTAAGTCTTTCATCTGCCGTATCGTGTCTTAATTTTAGACGGTATTCAGCCCGTGCCGTAAACATGCGGTAAGGTTCATCTACACCCTGCGTAATTAGATCATCAATCATAACTCCTATATAGGCTTCATCACGTCCTAAAACAAAAGGCGTAAACTTTTCGTCTTTGAATTTAAGAGACCGCGAAAAAAGAGCTGCATTTATCCCTGCAATTATTCCTTGCCCGCCTGCTTCTTCATAACCGGATGTGCCGTTAATTTGCCCTGCGGTGAAAAGACCTTTAATCCGCATTGTTTGCAAATCGGAAGAAAGTTGAATAGGAGAAATATAGGCGTAGTCAACCGCATAAGCAGGACGGCTTATAACTGCGTTTTTAAAACATGGAATCGTTCTCAGCATAGCGTCTTGTACATATTCGGGAAGAGAAGAAGAAAGTCCGTTTACATAAAGTTCCTCGGTATTAAGACCTTCCGGTTCTATATAAACATGATGCCTTGTTCTCTCCGGAAATTTTTTTACCTTGTCTTCAATCGATGGGCAATAGCGGGCTCCCGTTCCTTTAATCTTTCCGGAAAATAACGGAGCAAAACCGAAGTTGTTTTTTATGATTTCGTGAGTTTGTTCATTTGTATATGTGATATAACATTCGGCATAGGGTCTGTGTATTTCGGCATTTGAAAAAGAAAATGGACGCATAATCTCGTCAGCCTCTTGTTTTTCGGTAAGCGAAAAATCGACGGAACTGCGTAAAAGACGCATGGGTGTTCCGGTTTTAAGTCTTCCCATTGTAAAGCCTTTTTGTGAGAGATTGCTTCCAAGACCTACGGCAGCTCGTTCCCCAAGTCTTCCATCGGGAGAATCGTATTCGCCTATATAAATACGTCCTTCCAAAAACGTACCGGTCGCAAGAACTACCGCTTTTGCAGAGAATGTCCGCCCCCGTTCCGTTTTAACGCATTCTACAAAACCTCCTGCGACGAATCCTGTTTCATCGGTATTTGAAGAAATTATATCGCAAACGGTATCTTGAAATACATGTAAGTTTTTTTCCAATTCTACCGCATGTTTTGCAAGTTGAGAATACAAGAATTTATCGGCTTGAATTCGCGGTGCCTGTACCGCAGGTCCCCGGCTTTTATTTAAAAGTCTATACTGAATCATTGAAGCATCCGCCAGTAACCCCATCTGTCCGCCTAGAGCATCTATTTCACGGACAATATTCCCTTTGGAAATACCGCCTATTGACGGATTGCAGGAAAGTCTGCCTATACTGTCCAATGTTTGAGTTATTAAAAGAGTATTCTCCCCCATCCGAGCAGAAGCTAAGGCGGCTTCAATTCCGGCATGCCCTCCTCCTACCACAATTACATCATAATCGGAAAATCTATACATCATGAGGATTAGGATTTTATCAAATTTATGAATGTAAAACAAGATAGGTGTATTGGGTAAAGTATTTTTAAAGCCAAAAAAGTTGTTTATTCTCATAGTCAATTTTATGTTAGGAGGATATTTTCTCAATAAAAAAAACTGTTATTATTCGTGCGGAGGGTTTAATACCCCGATGCTTGCGTCGGGGTTGTTGATTTGTTGAAACTATTGACGGACTGTTAATTATTTTAATATAAAGATAGTATTACGGAGAATTTAAAATACCGGACTGATGTGTTCGATTTAGGAAAGGGGCTATGGAATCAAAAGATGTATTACGGTTTTTAGAAAAATATTGGGAGGCGGTTCTACGGCAGCAGCCGCATAAAATTAAACCATTTTTTCATGAGAAAGCAGATATAAATTGGCATAACACAAACGAAAGATTTACGGTTGATGAGTTTATTAAAGCAAATTGTGAATATCCCGGAGTATGGGACGGTGCGATAGAAAAAGTTGCCGAAAAAGATGATTTAATAATAACCGTTGTTCATGTGTTTTCTCAGGATAAAAAAGCTTCTTTTCATGTAACATCATTTATGAAAATAAAAGACGGTAAAATTATTTTGCTTGATGAATATTGGGGCGATGACGGCAAGATTCCGCAATGGCGTCTTGATATGCACATAGGAAAACCGATCGAATAAACACGGATATTACTACAAAATTGGAAACTACAATTGTATAAATATATAAATACACATTGTAGAAAAGTTCCGGTTATGATTGAAGTTTTCAGCTTGTGAACACCGACCGCAGTAAGTCTTCCGTTTCGCCGGTAATGGCGAAATCTTTGAGCAGCGTTTTTTCACCGAAATAGAGCACTCGGGTACAGGCTTTGCACACAAATTCGTAGTCGTGGGTGACGATAAACACGGCAGCAGTTTGGGCAAGCGATCGGATAATAGCGGAAACCTGCACCATGCTATCGTAGTCAAGACCGCTTGTCGGCTCGTCAAAGAT
>CAUTTN010000087.1:0-7754 GCA_963541225.1 uncultured Treponema sp. | reverse complement strand
AATATAAATTCTCTAAAAGCCGGTCGAGTTTTTAAAGATGTTTCATCAGCATAGCTGATAACGAGTTTTTCATAAGTCTTTATAGACCAATAACTTATGAAAAACATCGCAAGTTAAATTTAAGGAAAACAAATGAAAAAAACAATAATTCTTTTAATAACTGCCGTATTTATAATTTTTTTTGTGTGCTTTACTTTATATGCACTTAATTTAAATAATCCGCCTTCAAAAAACACAATACAAAAAAAATTTAGGGTAGAAAAAGGAAGTGCTGCAAAAACTATAATAAAAAATTTAAAATCGGAAGGATTAATACGTTCCGAAAAATACGCTTACATTTATGCACGTTTAAAAAAACTTAGCTTAAAAGCCGGAACATATCAAATAAAACCCGAAATGAAGACTTCGGAGATTTTGCATAAACTTACCGAAGGCTCTCAAAATTTAAAAAAACTTACAATACCTGAGGGGCTGACATTACAAAAAACGGCAAAGCTTTTTGAAAATGCGGGACTTGCAAAAGCCGAAACAATGACAAAAATTTTTAATGATGAAGAATTTTTAAAAAATAACGGAATTAAAAACGGAACGGCAGAGGGTTTTTTATATCCCGACACATATTTTTTTGGTGAAGAAGACTCCCCCGAAATGATGATACAAATGATAATAAAAACTTTTTTTGAAAAAACTGCTGCAATTCCTAACTTTCCATCAGATTTTGACGAAATGTATAAAAAGCTGATTTTAGCCAGCATAATCGAAAGAGAATATCAGCTTGAAGAAGAAGCTCCTATAATTTCAAGCGTGTTTACAAACCGTCTAAAAATAAATATGGGCTTACAATCTTGTGCAACCGTAGAATATATTATAACCGAAATAAAAAATAAAAAACATCCCAAGCGTCTTTTTTACGAAGATTTGGAAATACAAAGTCCGTATAATACTTATATCCATGCAGGACTTCCTCCGGGACCTATTTCAAATCCCGGATTTACGGCTTTAAACGCGGCTTGTAATCCTGCAGAAACAGATTATTTTTATTTTAGACTTATCGATGCCGCTACCGGAAAGCACATTTTTACCCGTACGGTTGACGAGCATAATAAAGCCGGTACTTCTTTAGTTCTTAAAAAGGCGGCAGGTCAATAAACTATACAAAAAATCAACAACCCCGACGCAGAGCGTAGACGTAAAACGTCAGGGATTAAAGCCTCCGCACAAATAAATATTATCGATTAAATAAATTTTAAAATTTATTTTTTTAATTCTACTTTTCCGTATAAGATACTTCCGTTTTTTTCCATTGAAGCAAAAATATCCGATTTTGTGTCCGGGAAAAAAGTTATGAGTGTTAATTCGTCAAGTTCTGTTTTTTTTGTATAAACAATTTTTTGTGTTTCGGCATTTTTACATTCGATGTTTATATTTCCGGTATTATTGTAAGAAAAAATCCATGCTAATTCGGAAGGTTTAACTTCGAATTTTAAAATTGATGAAGACGATAAAAAAAAGCTTTTTACAAAACCGTCTGTTCCTGATTTTAGCATCAGGTTAAAATCGCGTACTTTACCCTCGCTTACAGTATTTGCACCGCCGTCAAAACCGTATACTTCATAAGGCTGCAATTTTGTAAAGTATTTTCCGTCATGGCTTATTTTTAGATTGCCGTTAAGTGGTATTATAAATCTATCAATGCCGGTCAATACCGTAAAATCCGAACGCTCTAAATCGACGGTTGCAGAGCTTAGTCTAAATAAAAAATTACGTTTTGCATATTCGGATCCGGGAGGGTAAATAAAAAGCTCGGTCGTTTTTCCGCCGCTCCATGCCGAAGTTTTAAAGCCGTTTTTTCCGTATACATTTATTGTCATTTTTCTTTACATCTCCTTTCTATCATCGATAAGATCGGTTCTTTTCCTATTTTTTTCGGTGAAGAAGTTACTATAATATTCTCCTCGCTTACAGTAAAAAAGTGAGTCCATTCTTTTTTTGCTTTTATTTGTTCTGTTTTGTTTAACTTATCCGATTTGGTACCTACTATGACGGTTTCTATTCCCAATTTTTGAAAAAAATCGATACTGTTTTTTTCCGTTTCGGAAGGAGGTCTTCTCATGTCCATTAAAAAAAATAGTATTTTTAAATCCTGCCTATTGGAACAGTATTGGTAAAGCATTTCATCAATTTGAATAGTTTTTTTGCCGGAAAGATTTGCATAACCGTATCCCGGAAGATCGGTAAGAACAAAGGTTTCCCGATTTTTTTTTACGGTAAGATGATCTTCTTTAAAATCTGCCCCTTGCGGTTTATTAATTAAAAAAAAATTTATTTCTCTGGTCATACCGGGACGCGAACCCGTTTTTACAAGATTTTTTCTGTTTACAAGCATATTTATAAGACTTGACTTTCCGGCATTTGAGCGTCCGAAAAAGGCGAATTCCGGAATTCCGAATTCGGGAAACTGTTCTTTTTTTACAGCACCTTTTACAAAAAAAGAATTGGTTATTTTTAATGCCATAGTCTTTATTTAAATCTCCATAAGTTTTGAAAATTCATTTAAAACGGGCGGCATGTCTTTTAAAAGGACTTTTTTTGCAAGTACTTTACCCAGCTGTACACCTTCTTGATCAAAGCTGTTTAAATTCCAAATAAACCCTTGGAACATAACCTTGTTTTCAAAATGAGAAAGTAGAGAACCGAGTGTTTTTGGGTTAAGAGTTTTGCCGTATATTAAACTTGCAGGGCGGCAGCCTTCAAAATGTTTATTCTTGTCGGTATTGCTTTTTCCTCCCGCAAAAGCAGTAATTTGAGCGATAAGATTGGCATTTAACTTTTGCATATTTGTGGAACCTTCGATTTCAATATCTTTTTTACTTTGGCTTTCTTTAAAACCTATAAATTGTAACGGAATTATGTCGCTTCCTTGGTGTAAAAGCTGATAAAATGAATGCTGTCCGTTTGTTCCGGGTTCTCCGAAAATAATTTGCCCTGTTTTATAATTTATAGTTTCGCCTAAACGGTTTACCGTTTTTCCGTTGGATTCCATGTCCAACTGTTGCAGATGTGCAGGAAATCGGGATAATGCCTGACTATACGGCAAAACGGCTGTTGCGGCATAACCTAAAACATTCCGCTCGTAAACACCGAGTAAAGCATCCAAAAGAGCCGCATTTTTTGTTATATCTTTTTCGAGAGCCGTTTTATCCGCCTCTTCAGCACCGGCTAAAAAATCTTCAAAAACTTCAATTCCGAACGCAAGCGATAAAACAACACCTCCGCAAACCGAAGTTGAGGAATACCGCCCTCCTATAAAATCGTCCATATAAAATGCTGCAAGATATGACGGATTATTTGCTAAAGGACTTGTTTCGCTCGTAACTGCAATCATTTGTTTTGAAGGATTAAGTTTTTTTTCTGTTAAAAAATTTTTTACAAAGTTTTCATTTGCAAGGGTTTCCTGAGTTGTACCGCTTTTTGAAACTAAAATAAAAAGTGTTCTTTTTAAGTCCAAACTATTTAAAACGGAAACGGCATCATCGGGATCAACATTCGAAATAAAGTGAGCTTTCATAAAAGTTTTATCGTTTTTTTCTGCCCATGTTTTTAAAGCAAGATACATTGCTCTAGGACCTAAATCCGAACCGCCTATTCCTATTTGCACTACATCGGTAAATTTTTCTCCGTCGTCATTTTTTAGAATTCCGGAATGTACTTTTTTTGAAAAATCCCTAATTTTTTCCAATTCCGTCAAGTAAAAATTCCTCATATCTTTTCCGTTAAAAAAAACGCCGTTTAATTGTTGACCTCTGGTAAGATGATGAAGAACCATCCTGTTTTCACCGGTATTTATACATTCGCCGTTTAATAATAATTTATATTTTTCGATAAGTTCCTGTTCTTCAGATAAGTTTTGAAGTGTTTTTAAAATTTCTTCATTTACGGGTTTTGCCGAATAATTATATGTTAAACAGGATGCCATCGGCACGGAAAAATTTTTAACCCTTTTTGCCGCATCATCCGAGCTGAATATTTTACTTAAGTTTTCCTGCTTTAAATTTTTTAAGATTTCAAACGATTTACATTTATCTAAATTATTCCATTTCATACTTCTATTTTAACGGTTTTTATTTAAAAAAACAAGTATCATATTGTGTACATAAATACAGAGATTTCGTTATCTGCAAATATAGATGTCAATTGTTTTTCGGGACAACCATATCCGTTCCGGCAGCTGCTTAACAATAGCGACAAGGATTACAGTTTATAAGATGTATTCACAACCTGTTATCCTGCCTTGATTATTTGCTTTTAATGAGTTTTCCACGAAATCCCGCTGCGGAATAGTACCTGAGGGTTGAACCATCACATAAATCAACAACCCCGACGCAGAGCATCGGGGTATGTTGTTCTCATAAGGTGGTTGCAGTCGGCTTTAATACCCTTTGTTACGACGCAGAGCGTCGGGGTATTAAACCCTCCGTACGAATAAAGTACATATTTGCATATACCAAGATCCGATTAAAAATGTAATTTAAAAACCTATTGATAAAAATTCAGATATAGAATATTATGTCTTCTATGGATAAAACCGGTTTACCTGAAAATATAAAAGATTTTAAAATTCACATGATAGGCATTAAAGGTACGGGGATGACTGCTCTTGCAGAACTTCTTTTGACAAAAGGAGCCGTTATATCGGGGAGTGATGTTCCCGAAGAATTTTATACTGATGCAGTATTAAAAAAACTTCCTGTCAAAATTTTTTATTCTTTTTCAAAAACAAATATTTCTGACGGCACGGACTTAATAATTTATTCTGCAGCATACAATTCCGAAAATAATGAAGAAATGTTCTATGCCGAACAACAAAAACTTCCTATGTTGTCATACCCGCAAGCTCTAGGTGCTTTTTCAAAAAACTGTTATTCTTGCGGGATTGCAGGGGTTCACGGTAAAACAACGACAACCGGTATGGCAGGAACAATATTAAAAGAACTTGATTTTCCGGCTTCTGTTTTGGCAGGCAGTATAATTTCCGGTTTTGGAAATTCCTGCACAATGCTGAACGGCGAAAAATATTTTGTTGCCGAAACTTGCGAATATAAAAAGCATTTTTTAAATTTTTTCCCAAAAAAAATAATTTTAACCGGTATCGAATCCGATCATCAGGATTATTATCCTACTTATGAATCTATTTTAACCGCTTTTTTACAATACATTGAAAGACTTCCGCAGTTTAGTGAACTTTTTTATTGTGCAGATGATGAAGGAGCTTGCGAGGCTGCAAAACTTGCTTTTTCAAGCCGCCCCGATTTGGTTTTTATTCCTTATGGAGAAAAGGCTTCAGGCGATTTTAGAATAACTATAAACGGTGTAAAAAACGATAAACTTTATTTTTCGCTTGCAGGTTTTGCCGGAGAATTTCATCTGCAAATACCCGGACGGCATAATGTTTTAAATGCCACTGCGGCTATTGCGATTTCCATAAGTTTATTAAAACAAGAATACGGCGATATTTCGATAAATCATATTGCGGTAATAAGAGCAGCAATTGCTTCTTATAAAGGCTCCAAAAGAAGAACCGAATTTATCGGTAAGATGAAACAAAAAGATGTTCTAATTTTTGATGACTATGCTCATCACCCAACGGCAATCAAAAGTCTTTTAAAAGGATTAAAAGAATTTTATCCTGACCGCAGAATTATTGCAGATTTTATGTCTCATACATATTCCAGAACCGAAGCCCTGTTAGAAGAATTCTCGAAATGTTTCTCCGATGCGGATATTGTAATTCTTCATAAAATATTTAGTTCCGCAAGAGAAAAATATTCGGGGCAGGTAGATGCAAAAAAGCTCTTCAACAAAACAAAAAAAAATCATAAAAACGTTTATTTTTTTAACGAGATAATGGAAGCAAAACCTTTTATAACCGAAAAGTTAAAAAACGGAGATTTATTTATAACCATAGGTGCCGGAGATAATTATATTTTAGGTACAGAAATTTTATCGGAAAAATAAAAATGGGAAATTAAACTATGAAAAGTATGACAGGCTATGCTTTATGCGAAGAGTATAATAATGATGTATTTATAAGTTTAGAAATAAAAAGCTATAATTCAAGATACTTGGATTTAAATTTAAATTTTCCTTTTTGGCTTTCGGGACTTGAACCTAATTTTAAAGATTTTCTTTCTTCAAAAATTAACAGAGGTAAAGTAGAAGTAAGTCTTAGAATAAAAGACTCTAAATTTGATGTAAACATTTTGCCGAATACTTCAGTTGCAAAAGCCTATGCCAAAGCAATGAACGAAATCGCCTCTGCAATACAGATTCCTTGTTCTATCGACATAAATTCTTTTTGCGAAAAAGAAGGGGTTTTAAACATCGAACGTAATGTCGATTTAAATTCTTGGGAAAATTTATTAATGCCCATTTTTGAAAAAACATTTAACCAATATGAAGATACAAAACTTAAAGAAGGCAAAGCTCTTTATAACGATATATCTTCCAATCTGGAGAAAATATATTCTTCATTAAAAATTATAAAGGATGTTATACCTAATCTTGAAAAGAATTTTTACGGCATAATTAAAGAACGGTTAAAAGAATTATCCGAAATCGAAATAAACGAACAACGTTTAATGCAGGAAATAGCAATAATACTTGTACGGTATACAATAAATGAAGAAATTGTAAGGCTTGAAGCTCATTGTAAAACCCTTTATAACGAAATCGAACAAAATTATCCTATCGGTAAAAGATTGGATTTTATTTGTCAAGAAATAAATAGAGAAATAAATACAATCGGTTCTAAAAATCAAATGATTGAAATAGCCCAACCTATTATTGATGCCAAAGAAGCTTTAGAAAACATAAGGGAACAAAGCCGAAATGTGGAGTAATTATGAATACCGAAAAATATCTAATAAACAATAAAAAAGAATTAAGAATTGCAATTTCAGGACCTTCCGGCTGCGGAAACACTACGGTTTCTACAATGCTTGCACAAATACTTGAAATAGAATGTATTAATTATACATTTAGAAATCTTGCAGAGGAAATGAAAATTCCTTTTTCAAAAATTTTAAAAGAAGCACAAACGGATTTTTCTTTTGATAAAGCTGTAGATAAAAAACAAATTGAACTTGCCTTAAAAAAATCTTGCGTATTGGGTTCCCGTCTTGCAATATGGCTTTTAGAAAATGCCGATTTAAAAATTTATTTAACCGCCGGTATTGATGTACGTTCAAAAAGAATTTATAAAAGAGAAGGCGGCAATTTAGAAAAAATTAAAGAAGCTACGGTCTTAAGGGATTCGGAAGATACGCGCCGCTATAAAGAGCTTTACGGCATTGACAACAAAAATTTTAATTTTGCCGATATTATAATCGACACCGAAAAAAATACCCCTGAAGAAATTGTCGATATTATTTTAAAGGCTCTGATTAAATTCGGATTAATTTCAAAACTATAGAAATATAAAAAAATCTCGTAGATTTAAAATACTTCTTTCCGGAGTCGTTAATAAGTTTTAATATAAACAATAATAAAAGTAGAGCAGGAGAGTTTCGATTGTTACCGATTAATTATTCTTGATTTAATAACAACCTCACCGCATTCGCAGCGTGGTTGTTATTCTACAACGGTGTGGTCGTCTGAAGTCTTAGTCTTTTTCTTTTCAGCTATAGTTTTGGAATGAAAACTTACGCATAAATAAAAAATTCAATATATTAGTTTTCCTGTTTTTGCCATTTTGT
>CAUTTN010000086.1:0-7855 GCA_963541225.1 uncultured Treponema sp. | reverse complement strand
ATAAGTATATCTTTTTTTTATATTTGATACAAGAGCATAGTATGGAAAACATAAGTCACGACAAGAGCATGAAAGAATATAGCGGCAAAAAAGTAGATTTTAACCGAAAGAATACATAATTTTTCCATGCTGAACTATTTTTATCTATATAAAACGGTATATTATAGTAATTGACATGAAGAAGCAAATTAAAAGATCAAAGTTTATTCCTGCGAAGGCTTTAATACCTCTATGCTCTGCGTCGTGGCCGTTATTCTTAACTTTATTTCACGTATTTAATTCATTATCTGCACAATTTTATTCTGTTACAAAATGCATGATGAAAAAACTTGCATGCTTATGCGGCTCATCAAATAAAATGGAATATGTAAGATATAAATTTTTATATGTTCCGATTAGTCTGTAACTTATAAAGTTTACCGCTGTTTAACTTACTGTTACTACAATGGAATGAGGGCTATATGAAAGTATCACAAAAAATAAAATATCTTACTTTATTAAGTATGTTTTTAACATCATTTTTTATCGTATCATGTATTCCGGCAAAACAGGAAGAAAAAAATTTTATCAGCGTTACAGGTGTAGCATCTATATCAAAAACACCTAATCGGGTATGTATACCTTTTGTTGTTTTTACAAAAGATAAAAATCTTGCAGAAGCCAAAATAAAAAATGATAAAATAATGAAAACCGTGAAAGAGCTTTTTACTAAATATAATATTGAAACAAAAGACATAACTGTAGAAAGAATTAATATACAGCCGCGTTTTAGATATTGGAATAACGGAGCACAAACTTTAGAAGAATATGAAGTAACTCAAAATATATCGGTAATACTTACAAAAATTGAAAATTATGAAATGTTTTTAACTGATTTGCTAAATGCAGGCATTGATAGGATTGCTAATGTATCTTTTTCCGTAGGAAATATGCGGGAACTTATGGACAATGCCAGAGCCGCTGCCGTAAAAGCAGCAGAAGAAAAAGCAATTGTAATGTGTAATGCCGCAAATAGAAATTTATCGTTAGGCAATATAATAAGCATAACCGAAACTCCTTCAAGATCAAATTTTAATAATTATAGATTGCAAAATGCCAAATCCTATGATGAAAAAGAATATTCACCAATAGGTCAAATTGAAGTTACCGCAGAGGTTACTGTAGTATTTGAATTAAAGAATTAATTCTAGGATGGCTTAAAATGAACAGTATAAAATACTGTTCATTTTAACTTGATTTTGCGGATTAATAATGTAGTTGCAAAACTCAAGTATTTGCTTGCATTTTTCACTGTGTTAGAAAATGACAGTGATTTATCAATCTTCGATATCCAAAGATTTTTTGTGGTTGCTTATTGTATAAAAAATGAAAAAATATCTTTTTTTACCGGATAACTTAACAAAAATTTTATATGAAGAACAAAAACTTATTCAAAGTTTATTGAGTTTTCCTTTTAGAAATTATTTTCCTTATTTTCAAACCGAAAAAAAATTTGATTTTATCATAATTTATCCGCCCATAATTTATGACGGATTTATAATCCGTCCTTGTAATGATATTTTGTTGGCTGAAGGTTTTGTATTAGGCAGAGCAGGGGAGTATGCCGACTATATAATTGACAATTTGGATAATTTAAAAAAGAAAACCGACATTCCCGTTTTTTCAATTTTGAAATGTAAAAGTTGGTATTATGCAGATGCGGAGTTTACACAGTCTGAAAATAACGGTACCGGTAATTGGATTATAAAAAATAAAACTTGGCAAAAACAAATTACCGATTAAAATTAATGCAGGGTTTTTAAATTTATCTTTTAGATTCGGCTTGCAAGTTCTGCTATATCGGTTTTCCATGAATAATTTTTATTTTTGTCTTCCCATTCGATAAGTTTAACGATTTTAAATTTCTTTCTTATTTTGGGATTTTCAAAATATACAATTGCAAAATTCCCGTTTCCGATATATATTATTTCTTCTTTTTCTTTTAGGGTTTCTGCATTTTTTAAAAATTCAATGACACATGTAAAATGTATAGGATTTCCGGTTTCTTTATCCGAGATTGCAGAAAATATATCTTCTATCGGTTGACCGCATTTTGTACAGACATATTGCGGATAATCTATTTTCTTTATGGGAGTTTCTTTTTTCTTTTGATTAAAAAATTTATTTTTTTTATTTATATTTTGAGGCTGAGGCTGTTGATTATTTTCCGGTTTAGCATATTTTTTGTTGTTATATTTTTTTTTATTCATAGTTTAATTCTCCGCTTAAAATTCTATCTGCAATAATGCTTGCAAGCCGGTAAATTGCTCCATCAATGTATTTGGGATCATTTAATTTTAATTCCATGCTGTAAATTTCAGCTTCCGTTAAAGCCTTACTGTGAACTGAAATATTTTTCTTTTGCGGGAACAACTTTTTATTATTCATCACAATCTCCAAAAGCATTTTTTAAGTGCAAAATTTTAAGGGGCTCAGCCAAAAAAGGGTTTGACTGTAAAACAATAACATCAAATCTTGCATTCATTCTATTATATTGTCGATTATTTGATAAAAAATATTTAGCAGTTTTACATATTCTGCTTTGTTTTTTTTTATTTATTATAATATCCAAATCCGAAATATTTGTATTGATCAACGTTTTTACTTCAATAAAAACAACCGTATCTCTGTCAAGTGCAATAATATCGACTTCGCCATAGCGTGTACGCCAATTACATTCAAGAATAATATAACCTTCTTTTTCTAATTTGCAGGCAATGGTTTTTTCACCTTTTTTTCCAAGCGAATCCATTTATTAAGTTCTGTACATTCTAGGATCAATAGGGCGTACAATGAACAGATTTTTCTTTTCTTTTAAATCGATTATTCCGGCTTTTCCGGTTATTGTTTCTCCGGCTTCATCAATTAGTATTTTGATAAACGGACGCATAAGGGCTTCAGGTGAACATTTAACAACTCTTGCAAGAGAGGCATTATTTAGAAGAACCATTGACCCTATAGGATAGATTCCTATACTTTTTACCATAGCCTTTATGATAGCAGGATCAAAACGTCTTGAATTATCGGCAAGGAGATTTTTCATAGCTTGATAACCAAGCATTAATTTTCTGTAGGGTTTAGGTGTAATCATGGCAATAAACGCATCTGCAACCGAAATAATTCTTGCTCCCAAGTTTATTTGTTCGCCACCGATATTATTCGGATAACCTTTTCCGTCCCATCTTTCGTGATGCTGCATTACGCTTAAACCTATGTTATTTGTATACATCAATTCATTAACGGCAATTTTGTATCCGTAACCTGTATGGGCTGCGATTGTTTGCATTTCGGCATCGGATAAATCTTCGTTTTTGTTTAAAACTTTTTCAGGGATACGTGTCATTCCTATATCGTGCAATAGTGCCGCAATAACTATTTCGTATGTCTGTTCTTCAGATAGTTTAAGTTCTTTGCACAATACGGTAGTTAAGATAGCCGTATTAACTGCAAGTCTTGCTAAATTGCTATCATTGAATATAGAAGATAAAATAAAGTTTACCATGACGGAAGGATCATTTGTAGTCATATCTTGAATGGAAGCCGCATATTTACTGAATGCCATTGTTTCTATAGATTTTTTTGCTTTAATTTTTTTAAAAATATCATCAAGATTTATTATAATACCTAAATATGTAGAATAAAGTTTTGAAGATAAAGATTCTTTATCTACTTTTAGAATATCTTCGATAGAAACTTCTTCAATTGCATTATTGGTAAGTCTTGTTCCTTTTATTGCAAATTGCTCTTTGGGTAATTCTTCTATAAACTCTTCTCCGAGTTCTTCTATAAGCTCATCTTCTTCGATTAAAACGCCGAATTCGTCATCTGAAACATCTTCTCCCTCCGGTATAAGTTCTCCTGCTGTTACAACATATTGAATTCTCCAAGTTTTTAACATATCGAGTTCATAATCCGTAACGGGAATTCCTTTTGCCAAAAGCATATTTTCACCGTCGTCAAAAAATATAGGAGCGGAATACCTATCGCCGTTTTTTAAATCACTTATTTTTATCTTTTTTAACATTAACAACATCCTTTTTGAGTTAAATTTTTTCTGTTTTTAATAAAAATGCAAATATTGAAGCTACGGTATAATAGACTTCCGAAGGTATGCAGGCACCTATTTCTTCTTCTATAAGAATATTAGCCAAACTTGTATCTTTAATTATTGTAATTCCGTTCTTTTCGGCAATTTCTTTTATTCTTTTCGAAACAAGACCTTTTCCCGAAGCCGTTATTATAGGAGCTTGAGAACCCATAGTATATGACAAAGCAACAGAACATTCAATTAAGTTATCGGTATTTTTCTTCATTTTCTTTAATTTACCATAAAATCGAAATAATTTAAATAGAAAAGTTTTTGTAAATTTTGTTGCCAAATTTGATTTAAAACCATAAATATTGTTATAGAAACTCGATTTTGGAGGTATGAATATGAAATCGCTTAATTCGCTGATTATTGAAGGAAATATGGTTAGAGATCCTATTTTAAAGTCTACGCCTAATGGTACACCCTTATGTACCTTTTCCATAGCTGCAAACCGTAATTATAAAAAAGATAATGCCTTTGTGGAGGAAACATCATATTTTGATGTAGAAACATGGTCAAATTTGGCAAAACTTTGCGGTGAAAATGGTACAAAGGGTAGGGGAGTGAGGGTTGTAGGAAGAATAAAGCAGGACAGATGGATAGGTTCCGATGGAAAAAATTATAGTAAGGTAAAGGTTGTTGCAGAACATGTAGAATTTAAACCTGTATTTAAAACTGCAAAATCTAACGGAAATTATGCTAAAGAAGATACCGAAAATAATCAGCTTTCCGAAGGTGAAAATTTAAATGATGTTACGTTTTAGTTAAATGATAAGCCGGTAATAAATTTAAACCGGCTTTTTAATTATTTATTCGTGCAGAGGGTTTAATACCTCGATGCTATGCATCGTAACACAGGGTATTAAAGCCGATTGCAAACACCTTATGAGAACAACATACCCCTATGCTCTGCGTCGGTGGTGTTGATTGCACTTTTTACACAGGTGCCTGATCATTTCAGAGTGTGGTATCCTTATAGATTTTATTGTATTTTTCTGATATAATTTTTTGAATGATTTATGGAAAATACAAAAAATTTAAAAACAAAAATTCCGCCTAATAATATAGAAGCCGAAATGGCAGTGCTGGGAGCGGTTTTATTGGACCCTTCAGTTTTCGGAACGGTAAGATCTTTTTTAAATCCGGAAGCCTTTTATTCTCCTCAGCATCAAAAAATATACAAAGCTATTTCGGCTCTTGATGCAAAAGGTCAAAATTCCGATATTTTGATCTTAACCGATTTTTTGCGTTCAACCGACGAACTTAATTCTGTCGGCGGTGCCGGTTATATAGCTTCCTTAACGGATTCCGTTCCAAGTTCTGCAAACGTAGAATATTACGTAAAGATAGTTCTTGAAGCCTCAATAAGAAGAAGTCTTTTAAAAGTTTCAAGCAAAATTACTTCCGATATTTATGACGAAACAATTCAAAGCAGAATAATTTTGGAAGAAGCTCAAAAAAGTATATTCGATTTAACCGATGCCGGCAATGCCGCAACTTTTAGCCCCATAAAAGACATCATTTTAAGTACAATAGATGTTCTCGAAAAAATGAGTAACAGACAAATGGAGTATAGCGGCATCCCTTCAGGTCTTGAAAATTTGGATAGTTTAACCTACGGCTTTCAAAATTCAGAATTTATAATAATAGGAGCAAGACCGTCTGTCGGAAAAACGGCTCTTGCAATGACAATTGCAAGCTATATCGCTATGGATAAAAAAATACCTACTGCGTTTTTCTCGCTTGAAATGTCGTCAATGCAGCTTGTTTTCAGACTTCTCGCCTCACGTGCAAAAATAAATTCAAATAAAATGCGATCGGGTAATTTAAGTGCGATAGACTTAAAAAAAATTGCAGAAGCTTGCGGAACTTTGTATGAAGCTCCTTTTTATCTTGCGGATATGCCTAACATGAAGCTTTTGGATTTAAGGGCAATGGCAAGAAAACTTTGCAGCCCCCCTTACAATGTAAAAATAATTTTTATCGACTATCTTACTCTTATTACAGGCGAAAATTCCATGATTCCGCGTCACGAACAAATTGCAGAAATTTCGCGCTCATTAAAAGGGCTTGCACGGGAACTTAATATCCCCGTAATAGCTCTTTCGCAGCTTACACGAGATGCAGAAGGTAAACGTCCGGGGCTTGCCGATATAAGAGAGTCCGGCTCACTTGAACAAGATGCCGATGTTGTCATGTTTTTACATCGGGATAGAGAAGAAACAGGTACAGACGGAAATAAAACGATAGCAACAGAACTTATACTTGCAAAACAAAGAAATGGTCCTATTGGAACAATACCGCTTTTATTTTTGCCTCATTATACGACATTTGTTTCAAAAGCAGACGACAAAGGATAGGAAATAATTTAAATGACAAAATCCGAAATAAGAAAAAATATAAAAAACTTTTTTTTAAGCAGTGAAGGAAAACAAGTAAAGGCAGATGTTGAAGCATTGCAAAGAAATACTGCATATTGTAAAGCGTTTTTAAATAAAATACCTTTTTACAATGAAGCAAAAACAATTTTTGCTTATTATCCCTTAAAGCAGGAATTCCCTACTCATGGTTTACTTAAACAAGCCTATAGTGACGGAAAAATAATAGGTTTACCGTTGGTAGACGGAAAAGAATTGATTTTTAAAAAAGTACGCTTTGAAGACGGACAAATATTTCCGCTTGAACAGGGAGCTTTCGGGGTATTGGAACCATCACAATCTGCCGAAACTCTTTTTATGCCCGATAAACCTGAAAATATCGGTAAGACTATAGAGTTTCCGCTTTTACTTCTTATTCCCGGCAGAGCTTTTACAAAAACAGGTGAGAGATTAGGTTGGGGAGGCGGTTTTTATGATAGGTTTTTGGAAAAATTATTTCGGCATAAAAGTGAAAATAAAGTTTTTCTCGTCGGCTTATGTTTTTCTGCACAGTTGGTAGAAAATTTGCCTACGGAGGACTTTGATAGGAGCGTCGATATAGTTTTAACCGAAAAAATGTAAAATAATCCGTATTTCCTATTGACATTTTATTTAAAATATTGTACTATCTACAAGCACTTGAGAAAAGTGCTTTCCCCTGTAGCTCAGCAGGCAGAGCAAGTGGCTGTTAACCACTGGGTCCGTGGTTCGAACCCGCGCGGGGGAGATAATTTTAGTTGGCTGATCGTTAAGGTCAGCCAATTTTTAAGGCAGGTATTTTTATGTCAAGAATATGCGAAATTTGCGGAAAAGGTACTATATCCGGTAATTCCGTAAGTAAATCTAAAATCCATAAGAAAAGAACATGGAAGCCTAATTTAATTAAAGTAAAAACTGAAGTTGATGGAAGTACATTTACGATAAGAATGTGTTCCCGATGTTTAAGAAGTGATTTTGTTACAAAAAAAGTTTAGTTTTTTCTTAATTTACTCCTTTGTATTATTAATTTGATTTTTGAGTTCGCTGAAAAGCGGACTCAATTTTTTTGTGTATAGTTTGTGGTGTTATTTGAAATTGGAGAAAGTCATTGTTGAGTATTGTTAAATTTGGGTATTGACTTTTTTCGGTTTTTGTATTAGTATGTAATTTATTACGGGCAATAGCGCAGTTGGTTAGCGTACAAGTCTGGGGGACTTGGGGTCCCCGGTTCAAATCCGGGTTGCCCGATTATTTTATCTGTATTAAATGTGTTATCCTTCTTCTTGCAAACAACTTGCCTCGTCTCTCTGTGACGAGGCTTTTTATCTAA
>CAUTTN010000085.1:0-7862 GCA_963541225.1 uncultured Treponema sp. | reverse complement strand
TGACGAGGATAGGTGCAGGGTGCAGAGCAAAAACTTACAGCAGAATTTCAATATGCTGCATAAGTTTGCGCTTAATATAGTCCGTATACATAAACAGCAAACACAGTCAAAGTTGGCGTTAAACGGCATTATGCTTCGCGCTCTGATGAATCCGTATGACTTACTGCACCTTTTAGGCAAAACTTGATTTCCGTGATTTATACTTGACTTTTGCATAAAATTATAGTAAAATATTTGCGATTGGGGATGTTCCGGTTTCGACCGGAAAGACGGAGGCTTAAGCTGCAGGCGGAGTGCCGATCTCCTGATTCGGCAAACACTATAACTGCCGAAAATAACGACAGTTTCGATTACGCCTTAGCTGCATAATCGCGGAATCTGCTTTGCACTGCTCCGAGCAGAGCATGATTCCGACGCCAATCGGGGCTTGCTTTTTAGCGGTGTGTAACCGTTAAAAGGGACTTTCTTTACACTAAGGATTCGATGCTTGCGGTGCTGCTACCGGATCCCGACAACTACCTCGCACCGATAAGCCTGTAGACGCTTCTGATTCCCTTTTCGGGACGGGGGTTCAATTCCCCCCATCTCCAAGTTTTATAAAAATTTTAAATATGCCGCAAAGTTAAACGGCTGAAAATTTATGGAATGTTACAAAAACTTAATCAAAACTTCCGATTATAAAAATTTAAATAAAAAACTCTTACTTTTACAAAAAAAATTAAAACGCCTTTATCTCGATAAAAAAGTTAAATTTTCCCTTGACGTAAAATCCATCATTTTAGAGGGAGATGTTTCTTCGATGGAAGAAAGAATAAAAGTCGGCTATGCAGCTGCTCGCTGCGGCTTTAAAGGAGTCGTAAACGATTTAACGATAAACGGTAAGGGCGAAGAACCCATACACCTACCCAAAATAAAGGACTCTCTTTTGGAAGACAGAGATTTTGATACAGTAATTATAGGCGGAGGAGTAATAGGCTGTTCCATCGCAAGAGAATTATCACGCTACGATTTAAAAATAGCCCTTTTTGAAAAAGAAAGCGATGTAGCAATGCAGGCTTCGGGACACAATGACGGAATGATTCATCCGGGCTTTGCAGATAATCCTAAAAAAATAAAGGGAAAGCTCAACACCCGCGGAAACAGAATGTACACAAAGGTTTCAAAAGAGCTGGGCTTTGAAATAAAACGCTGCGGAAGTTTTTTTCTTTTTTATCATCCGGTTTTAAAATTACTCGTACCACTTATGGAAAGAAGATGCCGCCTCAATGGTGTAGATGGAGATTACGGGTATCTTTCCCGTAAAAAAGTAAAAGAAAAAGACCCTTTTATAACAGATAAAAACTATGGCGGCTTATGGCTCCCCTCAGCAGGCATTGCTTCACCTATGAAAGTTACAATTTGCTATGCAGAAAATGCCGCCGAAAACGGAGTAGAATTCTTTTTTAACACAGCCCTAACCGGTGTAAAAAAAGATGGCATTTCCATTACAGAACTCGTAACCAACCGCGGAACCTGCCGAACAAAACTACTTATAAATGCCGCCGGAGTTTGGGCAGATAAGGTTGCCGGGTTTGCAGGCGACAGATTTTTTTCGATCCATGCAAGGAAAGGAACGGACGCAATTCTTGACAAGAAACTCAAGGGTACACAAAAAACAGGTTCTGCAATGCCGAGCCTTTTAAAATTAAGCAAGGGGCATTCAAAAGGCGGAGGTATTATGCCATGCGTTGAAGGAAATCTGCTCATAGGTCCAAATGCCGTAGAAGTTATGGACAGGGAAGATTTTTCTACAAAACCCGAAGACCTCGACGAAATAAAAAAGCATCTAACCCTTAATTCTAAAGTATCTCCCGTCGACATAATCACCTACTATAGCGGAATAAGAGCATGTACATGGGAAGAAGATTTTATAGTAGAGGCTTCCGAGCGTGTCGAAAATCTTGTACACGCCGCAGGAATTCAGTCTCCGGGTTTTGCTTCCGCCCCTGCCATTGCAGAAGACATAGTAAAAATTTCGGTTTCAATTTTAAAGAAAAAAATACCCGTAAACTTAAAAGAAAATTTTTCTTCGATCAGAAAAATTTTAAAACCCGTTTCTGAAATGAACACTCAGGAAAGACATGCACTAATCGGAAAAAATCCACAATACGGAAAAATAGTTTGCCGCTGTGAACAAGTAAGTGAAGGCGAAATACGAAATGCCGTAAACAACCCTCTAAATGTCTTTACTCTCGACGGCATTAAAAGACGCGTAAGAACAGGAGCAGGTAGATGTCATGGAGGATTTTGCACACCCTATATTTTAAAAATTATTTCGGAAGAAAAGGGTATTCCTGTAGAAAAACTTACAAAAAAAGGCGAAGGTTCCGAAATCGTTCTGCCGATAGAAGCCTTTAAACAAACTACTTTATCGCATAATTCTACTACTCCAACGGCAAATAATTTTTCATAAATTGCAAACGTTTTAGATAATAAATTTTTTCTTTTTCCGGTAAACTTTGGATCCATTCATCGGTAAATTTTTTAATTACAATACCGTCTTTACTTTTATATGCAGTAATTAAAAAAGGAGTTATTTCAATACTATTGACCATTATTCCGTTTATTTTTTTAAATTTAAGCTGCATTAAAGCGGAATCCCCCGTATATTCTCTATAATGGTCAGGCTCTTTATAATTTAACTTTACACGTTGACCGGAAATAAAATTCCCCATTGAATACATAACGAAAACTTTTCGATAAGATTTTTGAGTTTCTATGTTTTCATTATATGTATTATCATAAAAATGACTATTATCTTCAGATATTTTATTTTCAACATCAAAAGTTTCCCACCCTTGTAAAACATGAGGATGATGAGCCCAAATAACATCTATACCTGCTTCAGCAAGCCGGTTAAACCATTTTTTCTTTTGGGTACTCACTTTTAAACCGTATTCGGCTTCGTATAAATGCAAACTTAAAATAAAAATATCGCAAGAATTTTTTTCGCGTATTTTACGTATTTTTTCTATCAAAAGATTTCTGCCTTTTAACGATGGTTCGCTGTAATAAACCAAATCTTTTGATCCGTCATGAGAATTCAAAATCTCTGTAATAGACAAAAATAAAATTTTAAAACCGTTTTTTTCTATAAATACAGGTTTAAAGTCTTCACCTTTCTTTTGTTTTATCCCGGAATAAAAGATATTACGGTTTGTTTCTTTAAAAATATCGGCTTTTACCGAAGAAAATGATTTATGTGTTCCTTCTATTCCTTTTTCCATTTTATCATTTGTATGATTATTTGCAAAAGAAAATACATCGAAACCGTTTAGTGCAGCCGCATGTAGGTAGGAAGAATGTACATTAAAACGCGGATAAGTCGAAAGGGGAAGCTCGTCACAAACAGGCATTTCTACATTTCCAAAACTTAAATCGTCATTCAGTAAAATATCTCTTACATCATCATAAATTTTACTGTAATCTTTCATATTAAAGTTTACATCATGTGCCATAATATCTCCGGAAAAAGTCAAGGAAATATCATTTAAAATTACATGTTCTTTAACTATTTCCAAATTAAACTTTTTTTCTACAGTTTTATAGCCGGTTTGTAAAACTACAACCAGCAGCCAAATAAAAACATAAAAATAAATATTTTTTTTCATAATTTGCGGATATTATACATTGACAATTGATATTCTACAAGATACAATAGTATATATATTAAAAATGTTTAACATTCACTAGGAGGACGATGCAATGGCAAAGTCGAAGTATGTATATTCTTTCGGCGGAGGTAAAGCCGAAGGCAATGGTTCAATGAAAAACCTGTTAGGCGGAAAAGGTGCAGGTCTTGCAGAAATGACCGCCATAGGACTTCCCGTTCCGGCAGGTTTTACTATCACCACCGAAGTTTGCGAAGAATATTACAAAAACAGTAGGAATTATCCTTCCGAGCTAAAAAAACAAGTAGAAGATAATCTTACAAAACTTGAAAAGATAACAGGTAAAAAATTGGGCGATAAAAATGATCCGCTTTTGGTTTCGGTAAGATCAGGTGCACCTGTTTCTATGCCCGGAATGATGGAAACAATTTTAAATTTAGGATTAAATGATGAATCCGTTGAAGGTCTTGCAAAAAAAACAAATAACCGGCGTTTCGCTCTTGACGCTTATAGACGTTTTATACTCATGTACGGGTCTACCGCTATGGATATTGAAAGAGAAAAATTCGATAAGATTTTTGAAGAGATAAAAGAAAAAAAGACCAGAAAACGCCTTAATTTAGAAGCCGATAAAAAAGTACAAGATACTGATGTAAATGAAGAAGAACTTAAAGAATTAATTGAAAAATCGAAAGCTCTCTATAAAAAAGAAATTAAAGCCGATTTTCCTCAAAAACCGAATGAACAACTTTGGGGAGCCATAGGAGCTGTTTTTAATTCTTGGATGTCCGATAAAGCAGTAACTTACCGTAAAGTCGAAAATCTTGTCGGTATAAAAGGAACCGCTGTGAATGTTATGCAAATGGTATTCGGAAATAAAGGCGACACTTCGGGAACCGGAGTTTGCTTTACACGTGATCCGAATTCGGGTAAAAACGAATTTTATGGAGAATATTTATTCAATGCACAAGGAGAAGATGTCGTTGCAGGAATAAGAACACCCATAAAACTCGATACTTTTGCAAAACAAGACAAAAAGGCATACGATGAACTTTGTAAAGTAAGGAAAACTTTGGAAAAACACTATAAAGATATGCAAGATTTGGAATTTACGGTTGAAGAGGGTAAACTTTATATGCTTCAATGCCGTACTGGAAAAAGACTTCCTTCAGCAGCCTTCCAGATGGCAGTAGATATGGTTGAAGAAAAACTTATAACAAAAGAAGAAGCCGTATCCCGAATAAAAGCCTCCGACATAGAAGGTGTTTTTTACAAAGCACTGGATTATTCTAAATCGGCTGAACTAAAAGCGGCATACTTTATAAACGGTATAGCTGCCGTTCCCGGAGCAGCTTGCGGAAAAATATGTCTTTCTGCAGAAAAAGCCGAAGAAATGAAAAAAGACGGAAATCCAGTTATTCTTGTACGCCATGAAACAAGCCCTGAAGATGTAGGGGGAATGCATGCAGCGGAAGGTATTTTAACCGCAACAGGAGGCAAAACAAGTCATGCGGCAGTCGTAGCAAGAGGCTGGGGAAAATGTTGTATTGTAGGTTGTGAACATCTTCACATAGATTATGACACAAAAGAAGTATCATTTAATGGAATAATACTAAAAGAAGGCGATTATATCACTCTTGACGGAACACGCGGCAATGTTTATAAAGGACAGCTTTCTCTTATAAACCCAAAACCCCCTGCTGCATACAAAAAAATAATGCAATGGGTAGACGAAATTAGAAAAGTCCATGTAAGAACAAATGCAGACACCCCTGAAGATGCAAAAATCGCCGTAAGTTATGGTGCTCAAGGTATAGGACTTTGCAGAACAGAACACATGTTCTTTAATGATGAAAACAGAATATTAGCCATAAGAGAAATGATTATTGCAGATAACCTTGACTCAAGACAAAAAGCTCTTAAAAAACTTCTACCGTACCAAATACGCGATTTTGAAGGAATATTCAAAGCTATGGACGGATTTCCTGTTACAATCAGATTAATAGACCCTCCGCTGCACGAATTTGTTCCTCATGACAAAGAAGGACAACAAAAACTTGCCGAAAGACTTAATATAAGCTTTGTAAGTGTTAAAAACAGAGTCGAACAGCTTACGGAAGCAAATCCGATGCTGGGTCATAGGGGCTGCCGTCTTGCAATTACCTATCCCGAAATTTTAAGTATGCAAGTAGAAGGAATAATAACGGCAGCTTGTACAGTGCAAAAAAAAGGTATAAAAGTCTTGCCGGAAATAATGGTACCTCTTACAATAGATTCTAAAGAATTTGCAATTCTTGAAAAGCAAATTAGGGAAATTGCAGATGATGTAATAGAAAAAAAGGCTAAAGACAAAAAACTAAAATACATGGTCGGTACAATGATAGAAACTCCCAGAGCCGCTCTTCATGCAGACAAGATTGCCGAACATGCCGAATTCTTTTCTTTCGGAACAAATGACCTTACACAACTCACCTTAGGAATAAGCCGCGATGATGCCGGAAAATTCCTCCCGGAATATGTGGACGAAAACAAAGCAGGAATATTTAAAACCGACCCCTTTCAATCAATAGATCAAGAAGGCGTAGGAATATTGGTTGAAAATGCAATACAAAAAGGACGCGAAACAAAAAAGAATCTAGAAATAGGCGTTTGCGGAGAACATGGAGGAGATTTAAACTCCGTAAAATTCTTCTGCAAAGCCGGAATGGATTATGTTTCTGCATCGCCTTTAAGAGTTCCAATAGCAAGACTTGCTGCAGCACAAGCAGAAATTGAACAAAAACAAAAAAATATTACAATAAAAAAAGCAAATCAAAAAAAAACTAAAAAGTAAAATACTAAAGGCTCTTCAAATTGAAGAGCCTTTTTTAATGAAAATAACTGAAAAACCTCTGTATTTTTTTTTGAAATTATGTTAATATATTAGAAGTTTCTGTGGATAAGTTTTTATTCTGTTCATATATTTAACAAAATGTGCATAAAAAACACATAGTTATAAAATAAATATATATATACCAGATACATACTTACACTGCTTTTTAACAAATTCACAGGCTCTATTACTATGACTACTAAATTATATACAAGATATAATAAAGAGGAGTAAAAATGAAAATAACTTTTGATCGCGATACACTATTAAAAGAAATAGCCATAGCACAAGAAATAATAGCTACAAAAACAGCTTTTACCGTACTTTCAAACGTATTTTTATCGGTAAAAGACGGAAGTCTTACAATACGTGCAACGGATATAAAAGCAACTTTTGAAACAAAAGTACCCGTAAATATAATAGAAGAAGGATCTACAACAGTTTTCTGTGATAAATTTACAAACATAATTTCTTCTCTACCTTCAGGAGAAGTCGAACTTGAACAAAAAGATCAAAAAATAACAATAAAATCTTTAATAAAAAAAGCAAAGTTTCAACTTAAAACAACATCCGAAAACGATTTTCCTGCATTTACTGAACAAGGAAGTACAAACTTTTTTGAAATACCTTCAAAAGAATTTAAACAAATGATACATCAAACAGTTTTCTCCGTTTCAAATGATGAAACACGCTATTTTATGAACGGAGTTTATATAGAAAATAAAGAAAACAACCTTCTTCTAGTAGCTACGGATGGAAGAAGATTGGCTTATATCAAAAAAGATTTAGGTATAGCCATTCCCGAATTTAAAAGTGTTATAGTTCCTCCAAAAATTTTAAACATAATAAACAAAAGAGCAGGTGACGAAGGAAATATTCAAATAGGAATAAGCGAAAAAAATATATTCTTTAATTTTAATTCCTATAAATTTTCTTCAGTTTTAATAGACGGACAATTTCCGAATTATGAAAGAGTAATTCCTGAAAATCAAACAAATCATTTTGAAGTAGATAGAAAAGAATTCATGGAAGCACTAAAGAGAGTTTCTCTTTTAGTTGAACTAAAAACAAGAAGAATATTTTTAAATCTAACTCCGGGAACATTAACAATATCTTCTCAAGAAAGCGATATAGGTAACGCCCGCGAAGAAATTCCATGCGAATACGGTGGAGAAGAAATAATGATAGCCGTAAATTGTATTTATTTGGAAGATCCTTTAAAAACAATATCAAGTGAAAAAATAAGAATAGAATTTACTGAAGCTATGAAAGCTATTACGTTAAGACCGGAACCTATAGAAGATTTCTTCCATATAATAATGCCTATGCAAATAGAATAG
>CAUTTN010000084.1:0-8008 GCA_963541225.1 uncultured Treponema sp. | reverse complement strand
CCCGCGATCTCCGGCGTGACAGGCCAGCGCGATAACCAGCTTCGCTACGCCCCCAATAGATAGGGATAATAACAGATTTTAAAAAAAAAGTCAATATGCGTATAAATCTTTTTTTTCATTTCTATACGAATCTATACGAAATTTGTAAACTTGTTTTTTTTTGCGTTTTTTGCTATAATCCTGCGAAAATTTAAACCTATTTAATGGTTTGGACTTAGGAGTTTTACGTGAAAAGAAATTTTGCAATAATATCCTTATTTTTTATTTTTATAACAGGTCTAATAGCTCAAGAAACGGATACAGAAAAAACTGAAAATAATCGCCAGCAAAAAAAAATCGAATGCAATACCGATATAAGTATAATAGCATCTTATCCTGCCGAAGCCTTACTTGGAGTAACTCAGAATTTTACTATTCCCGTTATGAATTTTGATAATCCGTTGACTAAGGATAGTAATATTAAATTTAAGTTGGGTGCGGATATTACACCTGTATCGGTAGAAGGTAAATTCGGTATAACATGGACTCCCTTAGCTTTTTTAGAACTTTACTTGGAAAACCGCATAGGAACAGGCTGGAAAATAGCCAAAGATTTAGTAGGTGTCGGAATCAATAAGGATAACGGTGCAGGAATTTCCGATTTTCAAGCCCATAACTTCAAAAAAGCCGTTTACACGTTTAATGCGGGAGGGGCTATTCAATTTGATTTAGGAGAGGTTCTTCCTAACGCATGGACTCATATAATATTTAAAATAGATCAATTTGCAGTTTATAAGCGTATGACCGGTGTAAATAATTATGAGTCGTGGATATATCAGGCTGATTACGGTACAAACCGCAATGGCTGGAGATACGGAGCTTCGTATATATTAGGTTACAAAATGCCTATTCCTTTAGATATCCTTGCCGTAAAAATAGATACCGAAAAAACTTTTTTTGAAGTACCGCCCGGTTTGGATAAAAAAACTTGGGGAGAGGATAAAATAATAACTACGTTCGGTCCGGTTATTAATTTTAATATTAAAAAGAAGTACAATATTATGCTCATTGCTCAATGGAAAATTGTACCTGCCGTAGTAAAAGAAATGGAAGGAGACGAATACGTATTCTATCAAACGTTTGAATTGGATAAAAATAAAGATTGGAATTTAAAGTTCCGAAGAGTAAGTATTATTTTTTATATGACTTTACAAAACAGATAAAACGAAATTTATCCGAATATTGCAAATAAAGTATTTACAAAAATACTTTTTTATGATATTATATTTTATGTCTTGCCGGCGTGGTGAAATGGTATACACGATAGACTCAAAATCTATTGGGGGCGACTCCGTAAGGGTTCAAGTCCCTTCGCCGGTAGCTTTGTAAAAAGACTTTGGCTTTTAATTTTTTTAAATTGCAGTCAAAGTCTTTTTTTTGTATAATTCTACATTATAAAATGTTGATTGTGGTTATTGCAATTTTAAAACTATCCCGATAGGCAAATGATCGGAATAGCCCTTACCGGAAAATACCGTATATTTGTTTGGAATACCATCCTTGTCGATTAAAGGCGGTAAATTTATCACGTTAAAAAAAGAAATGTCCAAGTCTTTGCCGTCTGATAAGTTCTTTGAATAAAAGAAATGATCTATTCTTTCCCATGTATTTTTATAAAAATAAGAACCTGCAGCTTGCCCTCCTGTTTTTAGAGCTTCATTGTATCGAGAAAAATCCCAACAATTTTTAAATTCACTTAATAAAGAAAATTCTTCGGGATTTTGATTAAAATCTCCGCATAAAATAAAAAAACTGTCGGGCAATTCCGTTTGCAAATTTTTAATTCTATTGTAGATTTGTTTTTCTTGTAATACTCTAATATTATCTGTTTGTCCTTTACCTACTTTGGATTTCCAATGCACGACAAACAGGAAGAATTCTATATCGTTCTTGGGTGCCGAAATCTTAAATTTACATTCAAACATAGGACGCAAATCCGCTTCGGTACAATGAATATTAAAAATGGAGATGTTATTTATTGGGAATTTCGATAAAACTGCGTTACTAAATGCCGCATTTTTTCCGGCTGGAATAAAAGCTGCATATTTATAAGAATTATGCATAGGCAGTTTTTTACAAAAATCTTCCAGTACCGTCCGGCTTTCAATTTCTTGTAGTATTAAAATATCGGGAATATCATTTTCCGAAAAACCCAATTTTAAAGACGAAAGGTGTAGAACTTCTTTTAAGCGCAAAAGCCGTTCGGAATATCGTTCTTTTGACCATTTTGTTTTTGTACCCTTAAATTCTTTAAATTCGTTTCCGTCCTCGATAGCATCAAAAAAAGTTTGTGCATTATAGCTTACAATAGAAACGGATCCTTTTCCGTTAATATCGGTTTTTATGGGATTTGCACATTTTACGCATGCCGACATAACAAAAATACATATAAACACAACACCTCCGGCACATATAATTTTTTGAAATTTATACATAGAATACCCTCCATAGATTGATATTAGGTTCTAGATGTATTTTATAGTTTTTACAAAAGCAATGTTCTATTTTTTAAATTTCTATGAATTTTTAGTTTTTTTTTAAAGATAAGTCTACTTATCGGTTTTGCCAACCATTTCCTTAATTAGTTCGGCAAAAGTTTCACTATATTAAAATATTGAATAAATAAGTTTTTTGCACTTAGTAATGACAAATTATCAAATAAATTGTATAATCAAGTAATTTGGTATAATTTATGCAAACCGTTATTAAAATTTTACGAAATTGCGGTGAGGGAAGAATTTATTCCCTTAATTTTTTTGAAAGGAATATCGTTTAATGTTTCTCAAAAGTCTTGAAATTTTCGGATTTAAATCATTTCCGGATAGAGTAAAAATCGAATTCGCAGATGGTATCACAGCCCTTTTAGGTCCTAACGGCTGCGGAAAAAGCAATGTTGTAGATGCCGTCAAGTGGGTTTTAGGCGAACAATCTTCAAGAACCTTGCGTGCAGATAAAATGGAAGATGTTATTTTTAACGGTACGGAAAAAAGAAATGCCTTAAATATTGCAGAAGTAACTTTGACTATCAGTAACGAACGAGGGCTTTTAAACTTAGATGTAAGCGAAATTGCCATAAAACGCAGACTCTTCCGCTCAGGCGAAAGCGAATATTTTATAAATACTGTTCCTGCAAAGTTAAGAGAAATAAGAGAACTCTTTTGGGATACCGGTGTAGGAAAAGCTGCCTATTCTGTAATGGAACAAGGTAAAATAGATCAAATTTTGTCCAGCAAACCTGAAGAACGCAGATACCTTTTTGAAGAAGCCGCAGGAATTACAAAATTTAAAGCAAAACGGCTTGAAGCCGAACGTAAGCTGGAAAAAACACAGGAAAATATACGCCAGATTGAAGGGGTTTTAGGTGAAGTCCGCAGATCCTATGAAAGTTTAAAAATTCAATCCGAAAAAACTATAAAGTACAGAGAATTCAAAGAAAAGATATTCGATTGTGAAAGGGATATACAGCTTTTACGCTTAAAGAATTTTACGGAAGGACTTTCTGCAAAAAAGCAAGGAATAAAAGAAGCGGTAGAAAAAAGGGATTTGATTCAATCGCAAATTGACGGCGTTCATAATATGCTTTCCGAAAATATGGACATCGTAAACGAGATGGAAGAAAAACTTACTGCATACCAGCTTAAAATTGCGGGACTTGCAAGCGAGCAGCGTAACAAAAAAGATCAGGTACAAATTTACAATGAACACCGCTCCGGATTAAAACTCAAACTAAATCAGCTGGATGCAAAAAGTGCTTCGGTTAAAGAATCCATAGAAAATTTAAAAGACGATATTTCGGAAAAAACGGCGGCAGTTTTCGATTTTAAAAAACGAGTTTCAGGAATAGAAAAAAACGCTTTCGAATTTGAAGAAAATATCAAACTTGCAAGCCATAAAATAACTGCCAATAAAGACAAAATAAGCGAATTAGAAACCGGTATAAAAAATCTGGAAAATCTTTGTGCCGAAAAAGAAGTTGAACTAAAAGCAATAACGGAAGATATAGTTACCGAACTTGATAAAAATTTAAGAGCGGCAGGATATTCGTCATCTAACCGTCAAGAAGCAGAAACTTCTCTTGAAGAAACATTAAACCGATTAAAAGTATTCGTAAATGGAAGAAAAAATATTTTCTCGGACTTTGCAGGAATTAATACGCCTTCGGAAAATGATGTAAAAAATTTCGCTGATAATGCCGTTAAAAGTTTTGATTCTCTTTTAAAAATAGTCGATGAACTGGAACTTTGTCTTCAAAAATACAAAAAATCTTCAGCCGGTTTTATTGACGATTTTTTGGCTCCCGAAGGAATTATAACAAAAAAACGGGCTGTCGATGCAGCTATTTTAAATAACAGGCAAGAAATCGAAAAAAATAGAAATAAAATTTCGGATTTAACAAACGAAAACAATGCTCTGTCCGTAAAAATAAACGAATACAGAAAAACGCTTGAAGAATTGCGTATAACCAAAACGCAAATTCAAGCTCAGGCAGAAAATGCGGAAAGTCAGGTTAAACTATTGGAACGCCAGCTCCTATCGCAGCAAAATATTTTACGCGATCTTGAAGACGAAATATTTTCGGAGACCAATCAGCTAAACCAAACGGAAGAAAAACTTACCGAATTGGAAGGCGAAATTAATTCTCTTGAAATACAAGGCAGAAAACTTGCAGACGATTTGGAAAAACTGCAAAACGATATTTCTATAAAAAACTCGGATCTTGCAAGCAAAAGAGGCAAGATAGAAAAACTTACAGCCGAACTTTCAAAAGCAAATTCTCTTCTCGAAAAATTTCATCTTGATCTCGCAAGTCTTGATGCCGATATTAGAAATATAAAAGATAATTTTCGTGAAAAATTTTCCCGTGATCTTATGGAATTTGAAGAAAGAATGTTTGTTTTAAATGTTTCGTCAAATGATTTAAGAACAGAGCTTTCCTCCATAAAGCAAAAACTTGATGCTTTGGGGAATGTAAATCTTATGGCTCCTGAGGAATTTGAGGAAGTTAAAGAACGTTATGATTTTTTAACCAAACAGATAAACGATTTGGATAAAGCAAGAGGAGATCTTCAAAGAATTACCGATGAGATTACGGCAGAGTCAACAGAACTTTTTTTGGATACTTACAACAAAATCAAAAAGAATTTCCATAATATGTTCAGACGTTTATTCGGCGGAGGGCGGGCTGAGATACGGTTGACGGATCCGCAAAATGTACTTGAATCGGGCATAGAAATTTTTGCACAACCTCCCGGTAAAAAACTTGAAAACATAAGTCTTCTTTCAGGAGGCGAAAAATCTATGACGGCAGTGGCTCTTTTATTTGCAACCTATATGGTAAAACCGTCACCGTTTTGTCTTCTTGACGAAATAGATGCCGCCTTAGACGAACAGAATGTAACCCGATTTGTTACAACTCTCCGTGAGTTTGCAAATGTGAGCCAATATATTGTAATTACACACAATAAAAAAACCGTTTTGGGGGCAAATACAATGCTCGGTGTGACGATGGAGGAATCGGGTGTTTCAAAAGTTATATCGATAAAACTGGACAATGAAAGCGAACTGATTGCCAAAAGTTCCGATTTGATTGAAGAACCTTTTGTAGAAGAAGATGTTGAACCTGAAGAAGGTGTCTATATCCCGCCTCATCCCCCTAAACGGATAAAAACCGTAAAAGAAGAAGAAAAGGAGATTCCACAAAATGAATAAAATTCAAGAGTTTATATCCGATCACAAAAAAGAAGCCGTTATTGCATTATGCCTTTTAGTTTTAATTTTATTTACAATTATTCTCATCCTTATTTTTTCGGGACAATCAAAAACCGGAAACAAATTAGAAAATAAAACGGTGCCAGAAGTAAAAATAGATTCGAAAGTTTTATGGCTTTTGGAAGAACCTTTGGACTTACCGCCCATTCAGTTTTCGAGAGAACAAAGGAAAATCTGGGAAGATGAAGAAATCAAATATTGGTATGAACCTCCTTCAAAAGAAGCGATGGAAAAAATAAATAAAAAAAATAAAAAACTTGTCGATAATATTTTAGAGGCGGCTCCATGAAAAAAAGTACCACACTGATTTTATTTGTATTTAGTATTTTTACTATAAGCTCTTGTGCAACAAGACAGAGTTATAAAGAAGACAATCCGATGATAAGACCCGAAGTTGCACAAAAACATGATACCGGTATGGACAAAAAAAACGATGTTGCAATAAAACCGGAAATAACTGCTATGCAGAACACTCATGCAAATAAAATAAACGAAAAAACAAATACTAATATGGGGATAGCTCAAACCATTCCCGATTTTTCCCTTACCGATGTACCGAATTTAGAGCTTTTAATTCACACAAATGATGATGAACTTAATATCGGACAATCTCTCCAAAAAAATGAAATTCCGGTAGTAAACAAAAAAATTACCGAAAAAAAAGAGATTTTAAAGAAAAAGACTAAAATTCCCAACACACCCGTCAAAAAAGAAAAAGTTAAAACTTCAAAGCCGAAAGTTAAACTCAAGAAAGAAGAACCCTTAAATAAAAAATTTTTTGAAACGAAAACAAATTTTAGTGAAAAAGAAAAAATAATAACCGAAAATAACCCCGATTACGGTAAGATAACGGAGGAAGCTTTAAAAGACAACTTTGAAATTCTGCCGGAAAAAGATAGTAACGTATTAGTACAAAAACCGGAATTTTTTTCGGAGTTTCCCAGCACCGAACCCTATGATTCAAAAGAAACAAATATTTCAAGAAGAGTAAAACTTTACAGAGGACAAAGGTTGGAAGTCGTATATCCCGGAGAAGGCTGGGTTTATTTGGGAGAATCCACTGCGCAAAAAGGAATAAAATATCAACAGCGTAAACTGCAAAACGGCTCCAGTATTTTTAATTTCGGTACCGAAAATAAGGGAACTTATATATTGAATTTTTCGCGGTTTGATGCTTTTTATGATAGTTTTATTTCCGACTCCGTTTTAGTAACAGTAGAAGATTCGACAGAAAAACACGGTACAACCGTAACAGCTCCGGCATTTAAAGGTCTTCCCGTAAAAGAAGATGATACCGATGAACTAAAAATGCAAACCGGAAAAATTGATAAGCCTTTGCAAAATGATATTATTAAAAATGAAACGGACAAGATGAATGAAATTTCTGCAAAGACACCGATTAAAGAAGACGACAAAAAAAATGAACAGGTTTACGACACTCCTGATGTTTTACTTACAGCCGAAGAAAAAAACGAAAACAAACAAGAGCTTGTTTCGGCGAAAGGATTATTAGATAAAATAAGAAAAGCAATTTCCGCAGGAAAATCGGAAGAAGCGTTGAACGACTTGGATATGTTTTTTAAAAATTATTCCGAACATCTCGATGAAGCATTATTTTTACGAGGTCAAGCCTATGAATTAAACGGACCTCATAAAAATATAAAACTTGCTTTAAAATCTTATCAAACTTTACTGGAAGCGTATCCAAAAAGTGAAAAATGGGATGCGGCATATTCGCGTATACGGTATATTAAAAAGTTTTATATCGATATAAATTAATTGAAAGTAATTGTTTAAACAAAGGTCTAAGATTTTATACGAATATCCGAAAACAACAACCCCGACGCAAGCGTTGGGGTTGTTGTTCTCATAAGGTGATTGCAGTCGGCTTAATACCCTTTGTTACGACGCAGAGCGTAGACGTAAAACGTCAGGTATTAAACCCTCCGCACGAATAACAACAAACCTTGTTCATATCAGCGCGGGGTTTGTTGTTTTTAATTCAAGACCTTTAATTCAGACGCAAAGCGTAAACGCTCTGCGTCTGTGGAATTGAAGTTTACAAGAAAATACAAACCTGTATACTTACGGCTTAATTACTTACCTGATATTGTAACACCCGTAGACCAAATCCAAGGTGCAGACGATGAACCATAATTTATTTCTTCTTTGGAAACGGCTATTATATCGGTAAGAAGTT
>CAUTTN010000083.1:0-8052 GCA_963541225.1 uncultured Treponema sp. | reverse complement strand
AGGCGGCAAGGCCAACCCAAAACAAGCGGCTGACCTTGTGAATAAAAGACTGGCAGAGTAAACTTACAGCCGCTAATAAAAAACGCCCGATAATCGGGCGCTTTTTATTAGCGAGTTTTGCATCAAAATGCAGAAATTTATTCGTGCGGAGGAGGGTTTAATACCCCGACGCTCTGCGTCGGGGTTGTTGATTATGCCGAAAAAACTTTTTCGACAAGATCGGCTGCCAACGAATTCCCCCAAAAAAAACCTTTATCGGTAAAGCAGTAGCCGTCAAAAGTGTTGCTCTTTTTTATAAGCTCATTTGCCTCAAGTGCAGGAACAATTTTTAAAGCCCTCTCTTTTTCTTCTTCCGTTAAAAACGAAAAATCAATAGAGCCTTCTTGCATTTGTCCCGAAAAGCATTTTATATGTTTATAATCGGGTTTCATCGACATGCCGGACATTTGACTAAAATCACCTACCTGACCGATAAATTTATCTTTTTCGAGAGGATTCATAAAACTAGTACCGTTTACGGATCCTCCTGCACCGGCACCTACAGGAAAAACATCACCCCCCAAGTGTCCGCACCTTATATATTCGTAGTTATCCCTTCCCGGTTTTACAAGTTTTGTTATTTCTAAAAACTCATAGCCGGCTTTCCGGCTTTCATCTAAGGCAGCAATGAAAAACGAGGCATCACGGCGTAAAGTCTCCTGTGCAAAAGTCTTAGGATCTACAGTCCGTGCAATTTTTGAATCTTTCCCTACTATAAGCGAATAAAACGAAAAACCCGCAATGTCAAGAGCAAAGGCAGTTTTCAAATCTTCCCGTAAAATAGATTCCGTTTCATCAGGATAGTTATAAATAATATCGATATTGACATTTTTAAATCCGGTCTTAAATGCTTGTTTTATTACATTTGCGGCATTTTCACCGGAACCTATCCTACCGAGTGTTTTACGTCCTTCGTCGTTGAAAGTCTGAATACCTATACTGAACCGGTTCAACTTGTTTTCAAGCAGAACTTTCATCTTATGTTCATCAAGTTCCGAAACGGTCGTTTCCATTGAAACTTCTGCATTTTCGGCAATACGAAAATTTTCATATAATGCTTGTAAAATTGCTGCAAGCTGCTCGGCAGGCAATGCTGTAGGAGTACCTCCGCCGAAATATACCGATGAAATAGGAGTTGTCTTAACATATTCCGTTTTACCGTAATGCTGAATCTGCTTAATAACAGCCCCGGCATAATCCTCGGGAGCAGCACTAACAGCTCTGCGCATATTACAAAAACTACAAATCTTTTTGCAATAGGGGATATGAATGTAAACGGCATTTTTCTTTCCGCCTGAATACGGCTGAGAAAGAATCGAATCCAATGTTTTTTTTCCATCAATATACTTAGAAAAATCAAGCCGCACATCATGCTGTGACTTTTTTCTTTCGGTGTAGCAACAATCTAATAATTCATCTACTTGCATACTCATTTTTGCCTTTAGTTATACGAAACTCTTAAATTTTTCTTGAGCATCTTTAAAATCCTTTTCGTCAGGATGCTTTGCCGCTTCTTCATGCCGCTTTTTACGAGCCTCGTCCATATAATGAGGATGATCTTTGGGAAGATCCATAAATTTTTTTGTTAATTCGGGATCTATTTTTCCTTGACAGCAAAAAGATGCAGTAACGGTATTTCCGTTTGCGGTAAATAGTTCCATAGTAGTTTTATGACAATCTTCGGCATGTTTGGAATCGGGGTACGCTCCGAGGGTGAAAAAATATCCTACTTTTTTGTTGTGAATACTCTTTATAAATTCAAGAGCCTCATCATTAGGATGACTTTGGTCAATCCAAAAACCTACGATAATAGCTTCGTAATTTTCTACATTTTTTACGGCAGCTATTTCCATAAAATCGGTACCGGCAGGCATAACTTTTGCAATAGCTTCCGCAACTTTTTTTGTGTTTCCTGTCTTACTTGAATACGTTACAAGTATGTTCATTTCAAACCTCCATATTTTTTCCGTTTTGCAAGGATAATCGGATAACCTTCTTTATTATCATAGATAACTTCACAATTAATATTGTAAATTTCTTTTAAAAGTCCTTGTGTAAAAATATCTTTCGGACTTCCTTTTTTAAAAAGCCGTCCATCTTTTAATACAATAATTTCATCGCTATACTGTGCAGCCTGATTTAAATCATGCAGTACCATAATAATAGAAAGATTAGTACTTCTATTTAAATCATAAACGAGGTCTAAGAGTTCAAGCTGATAACCTATATCCAAATAGGTCGTCGGCTCATCAAGTAAAAGCACCTGAGGCTGTTGAGCCAAAGCCATTGCAAGCCAGACTCGCTGTCTCTCTCCTCCCGAAAGCATACATACTTTTTTTTCGGCAAAATCGACTAAATCGGTTTGTGCAAGTACTTGCTGCAAAATAGCTTCATCACTTTCTTCAAATTGCTGATACCACTTTTTATGCGGACATCTGCCAAAATAAATAAGATTTTTTACGGTAATATCTTCAGGCGAAATATTATGCTGTAACAAAATCGCCAATCGTTTTGCAAACTCTTTTTTTGATACCGTTGCAATATCGGTATCAAAAAGCGATATTTGTCCGCATGCAGTATTTAAAAGACGGGCAAAACTTCGCAAAATGGTTGATTTTCCGGAACCGTTAGGTCCTATTATCGAAACAATTTTTCCTTGTGTAAAATCTGCGGAAAAACTTTTTACCACATCTTTTTTATCGTATCTTAACGAAATATCTTTTGCAGAAACAGCTGTCATAATAAAAGCATCTCCTTATTTTCTTTTACCGGAACTTCTCAGCAGATATAGGAAAAACGGAGCTCCGAATACTGCCATTACAATTCCGACAGGCAATTCAATAGGGGCTGCGATAGTACGTGCAAAAGTATCCGCTCCAAGTAGTAAAACTGCTCCGCCGAACATCGAAAACGGTAACAAACTTTTATAATCCGAACCTACCAGCATACGCATAATATGAGGAATAACCAATCCGATAAAACCGATAATCCCTACCGTCGATGTAGATATACCCGCTAAAAAAGCACCGATGATCGAAAGAAAAACACGGCAGCGGTTGACGCTTATTCCAAGACTTTTTGCTTTTTCATCTCCCAGCAGCAAAACATTTGCAGCCCTAATACAAAGGAGAGCAAGTATTAACGCAGGAACACTGTATACAATAAGCACTTGAAAATGCCGCCATGTTTTTCCGGACAAGCTTCCGTTAAGCCACATCAATGCACCCTGAAGTCTATCGCTGTATAAAATGGTAATAAGCCCGGTAAGGCTGCCCAAAAGAGCATTAATTGCAACGCCCGACAGAATAATGCGTACGGGAGTAAATCCGTCTTTCCACGCCAAAATGTAAATCAAAAAAGCTGCAAACATCGCCCCGATAAAAGCTGCCGGAGGAACCAAGTATGCGTACTTAGGAAGAGCGAGCATCAATATAACTCCGGCAACACTGGCACCGGCTGAAACACCGATAATACCGGGATCAGCCAACGGATTTTGCATAACTGCCTGCATCAAGGCACCGGCAGATGCAAGATTCATACCTATAACAAGTGCGACAAACACACGCGGCAAGCGTAAATCAAAGATAACGTCAGTAACTAACTGTTCTCCTCTGCCGAGCAGAGCCGCCCAAATTTGTGCAAACGAAAATTTGAGCGAACCCGATGCAACAGATGAAAAAAACAACAGAACAAGTAATAGCGACAAAACAATAAAAACACCTGCTTTTTTCATCCGTATTTCCTACTTATTTACTTCCATAAAAATAAGAACCCAAGGTTTCCAGAGCTTCCGGTACATAGGGAGATCCTGCAATAAAGAATATGCGAGTATCTAAACTATAATATTTCTTATTTTTAACGGCATCAATCTTTTGCCAAAACTCACTTTCAAATTCTTTTTCATACATTTTTGCAGTATCTTTTGCATCTCCGTGACTGGTAAGCAGAATAACATCCGGGTTGGAAGCCTTTACCAGTTCCAAATTCATCGGAACCGTTGTATTTTTAACGGTATTGTCGGTCCATATATTTTCCGCACCTAAGACTTTTATCAAACTACCTACAAAAGACCCTTCTGTATGAATGGACATACTATTGGGAAAACCGGCGATGATCAAAACCTTAAGCGGTTTTTTATTTTTATTGGCAGCTTTAACCTTTGCAACTATATCCTCGACTTCTTTTACGTAAGCAGCCGCTTCTTTTTGTTTGTTGTACACCTCACCTAAGTACTTCATAGAATTTAAAATATCCGTATAGGTTGTCGTCTGCAAAAATTCTGCGGGAATGTTTAAAACCTTTAACTGTTCTTCAAGGGGAGAGCCTTTACCGCCACTTGCCAAATAGAAGTCGGGATTTACCTCTTTAAGTTTTTCAAGATCAGGACGCATCGGTGTACCGATTTCCGTTTTATCCTTATACTTCTCACCAATTTCCCGCTTTGTCGACGGTCTTGCAACTATATCGACACCCAGTATGTCAAGCATCTGTAATACGACAACCTGCCCTACGGCAGTCCTCTGCGGAACGGACTCCGGCACCATGTAGCCGTACATTTCCTTACCTTTTTTCTGCTTTGACATTCCGCTGTCTTTGTTTCCGGCAGCAAATAGCAGACCGCCCAAGCAAAATAAACTAAAAATAATAAACAATTTGTTTTTCATAAAATACCTCCAAAACAAAAGTTGTAAATATAAACTGACAATATGTCAGTTTAATCTAAGTTTAATAACTTTAACATGTTTTAATATATTTGTCAATAGTAAATTTTAGACCGAAATAACTTTTCAAAGGTATTTTCAAAAAAATTTTATACAATTTCAAACATAGATTTAATCGGGTATTTTATAACTTTGCCTGCATACAAAAAATATCTACTGTATGCGAAGCTGTGTACACGCACTGCAGCACAGGTTTAAACAAAAATCTTGAAATTATAAACGTTGCTATCCATAGCGAAAACCGAATTTATATTCTTTATATTTGAAAAATATATTTGCCTTAACTAATTAAAGCTGTATGTTAATCAAAAAAATTCCAATTGAGATTGCTGCTTATCTTCAAAGCCGTTTAAATATGCAAATATCTTATCGGGATTATGCTCGATGCCGTTTTCCTTGCAGAGTTTAAAAAACAGATTCATAAGACTTGCATTATGCGGACTCATTACCGAGTAGCTGCCCCCATATAGTCTTATATATTTTTGCTTTAGTCCCGGAAAATGTTGGTCAAGCTTTTTATAAAAGAATTCCCTGCTTCCCTTTCTGAGAGTAAGTCCCATCCCGAATGAAATTATACCGAACACCTTAGCCTCGATACAATACTTCAAAATGCCCTCTATATTTTCCGGAGTGTCGTTTATAAAGGGAAGAATGGGAGTAAGCCAAACTACGGTAGGTATTCCTTCTTTATTCAATTTTTTTAAAACTTTAAATCTTTCGCTTGTTACGGCAACATTTGGTTATATTATTTTACACAAGGCATCATCATAGGTTGTCAGCGTCATTTGAACAGCGCATTTTGCTTTTTTGTTTACTGCTTTTAAAAGATCTAAGTCTCTAAGTATAAGGGAAGATTTTGTTATCAGGGTAAATCCGAAACCGTATCGGTAAATTGTTTCGATAATCTTTCTTGTAAGACCTAGTTCTTTTTCAAGAGGAAGATAGGGGTCTGTCATTGAACCCATCCCGATCATGCACTTTTTTCTTTTTTTAATTAAGGCTTCTTCCAAAAGTTCTACTGCGTTTTCTTTGACTTCGATATCTTCAAAGCTGTGAGTCATTTGATAACATTCACTTCTTGAATCGCAATAAATGCAGCCATGAGAACAGCCTCTATAAATATTCATTCCGTTTTTAGGAGATAAAATTCCTTTTGCTTTTACAAAGTGCATAAGATATTATATCATAAGATATTGACAATATCTTGCGTGTAGTAGACTTAAAAATAAAAAATATTTATAATCTATCGAAAGAATTCCTGTTCTTCTTTTAAGAACGGAATTTTATTGAGAGGTAATTATGAACTCTAAATTTTTTACGATTTTAGGATGGGTTGCAACCGCAACCGCTATGGCAATGTATGTTTCGTACATTCCGCAAATAAGTAATAATTTAAGCGGAATGAAAGGAAATTGGCTTCAGCCATTGGTTGCTGCAATAAACTGTATTCTTTGGGTAACATACGGGCTTATGAAAAAACCTAAACGGGACTGGCCCATTGCCTTTGCAAATTCACCCGGCATAATTTTCGGTTTGGTTGCTTTTATTACCGCTCTTTAAGATTTTAGCAATACGGAACTACAGCAGAATTTCGGCTGAACAAAATTATTGAAATTAGAATCTCTATTGCTCGTTTTCCGGTAAGTATTTATATCTTTCCAACCGATGTTTCTTTCATTCCCTTGGTAATAACCATTTGCACAAAGCGATAAAAATTCATAGCCCGATAACAATCAACAACCCCGCCGCACAAATAAAGCCTTTCTTCAATTATCCTTTGCCGAAACCTTCGATTAATTATTATTAATTATATTGAAGTATTATCGGGAATAACAGCCTCCCGTTCTATTACATAAATACCGTCTACAACATGATAAAAACCGTAATCTCCGCTTGGAGGTACAGTGTGCATTCCTACGGAAACATTGTTTCCTATGCGTACATTTTTATCGATTATTGCGGATCTTATTCTGCAATAGTTACCTATGCCCAAATTTGGTATACCGTTTTTTATGTTTTCCTCTTTTTCTTCTTTGCTTTCGTAATAATCGGCTCCCATACAGATACTGTTTTCGATAAAAGTTCCGGCTTCTATTATTGAACGTACTCCTATAACCGAGTGGTTGATTGACGCATTTGTTATTACGCAGCCGTCGCTGCAAGTTGCCCTGTTAAGATGAGCGTAATTAATTTTTGATGACGGCAAATTGCGGTTGTGTGTATAGATGGGACTTTCTGCATCGTAAAAATTAAATTTGGGTTCTATTTCTGTAAGATCCAATGTTGCTTCATAAAAAGATTTTATTGTTCCTATGTCGGACCAATAACCCGAATGAGGAAAGGCAGAAACTTTGTATTTTTTTATTGCATACGGAATAACTTCTTTTCCAAAATCTGTAAAATTACTGTCAAGGCATTCTTCCATAATTTTTGAATTGAAAATGTATATTCCCATAGATGCCAGATATGATTTATTTGGATCGGAAGTTTTTATGATAGAGTCTTCGGGGATTTTCCAATCATCTATATTTTTATCTGCTTCGGGTTTTTCGATAAATTCGCAAATTTTTGATTGAGAATCGACTTTCATTATTCCGAAACCTGAAGCCTCATGCCTTGTTACGGTTGTACAAGCTATCGTAATATCGGAATTTGAATTTTCATGGAAATCCAAAAAATCTTTGAGCTTCATTCTGTAAAGTTGATCACCTGCAAGAATTAAATAATGGCTTGGTTTTTGATGTCTGAAATGAAAGAGATTTTGTCTTACCGAATCTGCCGTTCCTGCATACCAGCCTGTGTGGTCAAAAGTTTGTTCGGCTGCCAATATTTCTACAAAGCCGTTTGAAAAAGTGTCGAAAGTATATGCCTTTGCTATATGAATATGAAGCGAAGCCGAATTAAATTGTGTTAGTATATATATGTTTCTAAAACCGGAGTTAATGCAGTTTGAAAGCGGTATGTCTATTATTCGATGCTTTCCTCCAAACGGAACTGCCGGTTTTGATCGGTATTTTGTAAGAGGATATAAACGGGTTCCTTTACCGCCTCCCAAAATGATCGAAAGTACTTTTGCCATAAATAGCTCCTTTTGTTTTGCGAATAGTATCTACTTATCTTAATTTATAAAAATTTTTATAAATTCTTTAATAGTTATTATACTCTGCTTTTTTAAATTTTACCACAATAATTTTAAACTTTTTGTAACTTTATTCGTGCGGAGGGTTTAATACCCTGTTGCTGTGCAACGTACGCTCTGCGTCGTAACAAAGGGTATTAAAGCCGACTGCAA